>JAFAQA010000094.1 GCA_019246665.1 Hyphomicrobiales bacterium | reverse complement strand
TCGGGCTCGACGTGTACGACAACACAAATCACGACATCGGCAAGATCCAGGACATCGTCTTCGACAACTCGATGGCGATCAAAGGCTACATTCTCTCAGTGGGTGGGTTTCTGGGAATGGGCGAGCGCTATGTCGCTGTCGAGCCTTCATCCGTTGCGGTCAAGTATGACGACAATGACAAAAAATGGCATGCCAACATGAATGCCACGAGCGACCAGTTGAAGTCGGCTCCAGAGTTCAAATACTCGGGTCGCTGGTCGAGCAGCAAGAGCTGATGCTCCTGCAGCCACGGTCGGAAGGCCTTCGAAACTGAACTCATTTAGAGGGGAATTGATTGCGGCGGCTCGTCCCAAAGGGTGCGAGCCGGCCGCCTTTTTGGCCGCACTTGAACTCTCATAGGAGCTCGCGATGACAAAATCGGCTCCGTTTTCTTCTGCAGCCGGAGATGGCGCATCTCCTGTCGTGAGTCGGCGTTGGCTTTTGCGGACAGGCGGCCTAGCGGCCGCCGTGCCGCTTTCGCGCGCCGAGACCGCTGGAGCAGCTACTGCGAACCCACCGCCTTCCGGAAACGAGCATCAGCCTCTCCCAATCCACCTGGTGGTGAATGGGAGGGACGAGCGCCTTTTCCTCGATGTCCGCGTGACACTCCTCGACGCCCTGCGCGACCATCTGGGACTTACCGGCACGAAGAAAGGCTGTGATCACGGGCAATGTGGTGCCTGCACGGTGCATGTGGGGGGCGAGCGCGTGTTGTCCTGCCTTACGCTCGCTGCCGCCGTTCGCGGACCCGTCACGACGATCGAGGGCCTCGCGGGCCCTGCGGGGGCCTTGCATCCCATGCAGGAGGCCTTCATCGAACAGGATGCTTTCCAATGTGGCTACTGCACGCCGGGACAGATCATGTCGGCCATTGCCTGCGTGCACGAAGGGCACGCGGAAAACGACGCGGAGATTCGCGAGTATATGAGCGGAAATCTTTGTCGGTGCGCGGCCTACCCGCGCATTGTTGCCGCGGTGAATCAAGCCAAGCCGCTGATGAAGGAGGGCTGAGGCCATGCGACCCTTCTCATATGTGCGGGCTGAGGATGCGATTACTGCCTCTCAGTCGATCGGCGCGGGTTCGGCATTCCTCGCTGGGGGAACGACGCTCTTGGACCTCATGAAGCTGGATGTGATGAGGCCTGAGACACTCGTCGACATCAACTCCTTGCGTGGCTCCGCTCCCGCGGTTGCGCTGACCCAGGGAGGATTAAGGCTGAGCGCCTTCGCGTCCATGGCGGAAACAGCGGCCGATCCGAACATCGAGCACGATTATCCAATTATCGCTCAATCGCTCGCCTTGGCCGCGAGTCCGCAACTGCGCAACATGGCGACCCTTGGCGGAAATGTCCTTCAGCGTACCCGTTGCAACTATTTTCGAAATCCAAGTTGGAGGGCCTGCAACAAGCGAGAGCCGGGCAGCGGATGCGCTGCGCTCGATGGCGTGAACCGCAAGCACGCAGTTCTCGGGGTGAGCCCGCATTGCATCGCCTCTTATGCTGGGGATTTCGCGCAAGCCTTGATCGCGCTCGATGCCGCGGTCGAGACAATCGGGCCCGCTGGACCTCGCGTCATCAAATTCGAGGCGCTGCATCGAACCCCGGGGGACACGCCACAAACCGAGACCAATTTGGGGCAAGGCGAGCTGATCACCGCCTTCATCGTGCCCCGCGCGCCTTGGACGCGGCGCTCGCTCTACCTCAAGATTCGGGATCGGGAGTCGTATGAATTTGCTCTCGCTTCGGCCGCTGTCGCGCTCGACATCGAGGGAGATGCGGTGAAACAAGCGCGCATCGCGCTGGGCGGCATCGCGACAAGGCCGTGGCGCGCGCATGCCGCAGAACAGGCGCTCGCCGGCAAGCCCCTCAATGAAGACATTGCCAATCACGCGAGCCAATTGGCCTTGGCGCATGCCTCCGCACGACAGGGGAATGCCTTCAAGGTCGAGCTCGCACGACGCACGCTGAGGCGCGCGCTCCTGCAAGCCGCAAGCATGAAGGTGTGACATGACCGATACGGCAGAGGCTAACGTCCGGCTTGGGGATCCATTGAACCGCATCGACGCACAGGCGAAGGTGACGGGTGCTGCCCGTTACGGGTCGGATCCCGACATTGCTCGTCCGGTGTTCGCCTTTCTCGCGGTGAGCTCGATCGCACGCGGGCACATCACGCGCATCGATGATCGTCAGGCCCGCGCAGTTTCGGGCGTGCTCGATATCCTCACGCATGAGAACATGGCGGCTGCGATCAGGCCGGTGAAGTTCATCTCCGAGGGCGGCTATATGGGGTCCTCGATCATGCCGCTCTCCTCTCCAAGGGTCTTTCATGCTGGACAGATCGTCGCTGTCGTTCTGGCCGACAGCTTCGAAGCGGCGCGCGAAGGAGCGCATCGACTCGCGATCAGCTATGCGGACGAAACGCCATCTGCCGGCTTTGACAGCGAAGGCGTCGAGGTGGTCCCGGGCGCAGACGCCTCAAAAGAGCATCAAGACCCGAAAATCGGGGACGCGGAAGCTGCCTTCGCCGCTGCGCCGGTGAAGGTCGACGCGCAGTATTCGACGCCGACGCAGCATCACAATCCACTCGAGCTGTTCACGACGACATGCGCCTGGGAGGCGGACAAGCTTACCCTTTGGGAATCGAGCCAGAACGTCCATGCGTTCAAGAATGGTCTTGCCCAACAGCTCGGGATCAACCCCGAGAACGTTCGCGTGATCTCCCCTTACATCGGGGGTGCATTTGGCTCTCGCGGCTCGCTCACGCAACGCACGGCGCTGATCGCCGTCGCGGCCAAGCGTCTCGGAAGGCCTGTGAAGCTCGTTGCGTCGCGCGACCAGGGCTTCACCATCGCCAGCTATCGCGCCGAGACGCGCCACCACATTCGCCTCGGCGCCGACAAGGATGGCAAATTGCAATCCCTGACCCATGAAGCGTTTGAAGTGACGAGCCGGCCCGACCCTTACATGGTGTCCGGAACCGATGCCTCGACCCGTCTTTACGCCTGCCCGAACGTCTCCTCCAAGGTATCCATAGTGCACGCGGATCGAAGCACGCCAGGCTTTATGCGCGCGCCGCCCGAGGTTCCCTACCTTTTCCCGCTCGAAAGCGCGATGGACGAGCTCGCCGCAGCGCTCCAGATGGATCCAGTCGAACTTCGCCGCGTCAATGATACGAAAACCGAACCGATAAAGGGTTTGCCCTACACAAGCCGGTCGTTGATGCAGTGCTTCGACAAAGGCACGAAGGCTTTTGATTGGCAAAGGCGCGATCCCCGGCCGGGCTCAATGCGCGACGGCGATTGGCTCGTTGGCCTTGGATGCGCCTCGACGATGTACCCGACGCAAATGGGCGCGGCGACGGCTCGCGTGTCCTTGACACTCTCCGGTACCGCGAAAGTACAGACCGCGGCGCATGACATCGGCACCGGCGCCTATACGGTGATCGCGATGACGGCTGCTGAGCGCCTCGGCCTGCCGATCCAGAAGGTCACCGTCGAGCTCGGTGACACCGAGCTGCCGCCAGCTCCGGGGGCTGGGGGGTCCAACACGACCGCGAGCGTCTGCAACGTCGTGGCCAAGGCCTGTGAGGAGATCAGAGCCAAGGTCGCCAATGCCGCAAGCTCGGCGGAAGATTCAAAGCTCAAGGGCCAGGATCAAAAAGCGCTGAGGTTCTCGGCAGGGCGTCTGGTCGGGCCCGACGGTGCCGGTGAGGAGCTCGAGACTGCAATGCGCCGGGTGACGAACGGCGCGATCGAGATCTATGCCGAGAACACGCCCCATGGCGTGAAGCCGGACGCGATCGAGAAGCTTTATCAGGGAGCGCAGACCCTTGCGGGCGGAGCCAAGCTCCAGGACCGCATCCAGTTCGCCTTCGGCGCCGAATTCGTCGAGCTGCGGGTTCATCGGATCACGCGCGAGATCAGATGTCCGCGAGTGCTTGGAGTTTTTGCTGCAGGGCGGATCATGAACATGAAGACGGCAACCAGCCAATTGATGGGCGGATTGATCTGGGGCGTTTCATCGGCTTTGCACGAAGGGACGGAAATGGACCGAAGATATGGTCGATTCTACAATACCGATCTTGCAGAATACCTGATCCCAGTGAATGCCGACATCCCCGCCGCGGAAGTCATCCTCCTCCCCGAGGAAGATCATGAGATCAATGAGCTCGGCATCAAGGGAATTGGCGAGCTCGGCAATGTCGGCACGAATGCGGCCGTGGCCAACGCCGTCTTTCACGCGACCGGTGTGCGCATACGCAACCTGCCGATCAGACTTGAGCAATTGCTCGGGACAGCGTCCATTTGATGCGGGCTGAGCTATTAAGAAAATAAGATTTCACGCAAAAAATGGGGTCGGTGATTCCTCACCGACCCCATTTTTTATCTTTCTTGTACGCGGGGCGGATCACCAGCGCTGCGTGTTGTACCAGCTGTCAACGTCCCTTTGGACCTGATCCTTTGCCTGGCCGTAACGCTCTTGGATTCTGCCCTCGAGCTGATCACGACGACCGTTGATGACGTTGAGGTCATCGTCGGTGAGCTTGCCCCAGCGCTCCTTGATCTTCCCCTTTACCTGCTTCCAGTTTCCTTCAACCCGGTTCCAATCCATGGCGAGATCTCCCGAAAAGTTGTCGCGCATCAAAACGCGTGCCGAAACGCAGGGTTCCCTGCATCGGAATATCGATGCCGCCTCAGAAAGGAGCTCTTCCGAGCAAGATCAAGACGATCAAGATGATGAGGATCAAACCGAAGATTCCGGATGGACCATACCCCCACCCAGAGCTGTAGCCCCAGCCAGGGTAAGTGCCCACGCCGCCGAGAAGCAAAATAATGATAACGACGATAAGAATAAGGCTCATGGTGTCCTCCCAGCAAAGCCGTTAGCTGAATATCGGAACGCGCAACCTACAAAAAAGGATCCGCCAGCGAAGAACAATTTACCTCCCCAAAGCGCATCTCCCGGTTGGAGCCGGAAGGAGCTATGGGAACCCCTCCAACGCGGGGGGCGTTTGAACTTCGAACGCACGCGACAGCTAGATGGGAGATCCGGCATGCCGGAAGAGCGTTCGACTGTGGAAACTGTGAAAGAGGCGAGGCAGGGCGTCACCGGGCACAATGTTCGGTGGGTGCTGTTGGCGAGTTGCGCCTTGGCAATCGTGGCCATGGGAATCGTCTTTTTGCTGTTTGGGAGCTGAGGACTTCGCCCCGAGAGGCGATCACAAATTTATGCTTGCTCTCTGAGTAGGATCGCCAAAAGAGCTCCCTTGACTCCTGTTTTTAGGCATACCGAATTGTGGCGTTCAAGCTGCCCAAATTTTGCGTTGTGCGGCAGATCCGTGCACCAAATTTTATTCATTTTGGCTTGCCTCGGGGGCCCCGCGCCCTAAATTAGAGATCGTCCTCCAAAATCCGCCGGCGACCTGCTTGGGCATTAGTGCCCACGTTCGATCGCGTCGGCATGTGTAAAGGAGAAGAACGATGAACAAGATAATCACCGGTTTGACCGCGGCGGTCGCGCTCGGGGGCGCGGCTCTCGTGGCCCCCACGAGCGCGTCGGCCAATCCGCTCGTCATCGCGCCGGTTGCGGCCGCTGCCATTCTCGGCGGCACCGCCGTGGCAGGGGCCGCCGTGGGAGCGGCTGTCACGCACCCTTATCCCTATCCTGCATACGCCTACCCTAACGGCTACGGATATGTGGC
>JAFAQA010000434.1 GCA_019246665.1 Hyphomicrobiales bacterium | reverse complement strand
TTCAGGCTTATGTGCAAAAGCTCGAGGGGGATTTGGGCACATCGATCGACGAGAGCGCCGCCCGCAACGCGGTGCGCGGCGCCGAGGGACCTTAAGACCGACCTAGGGCCCACGGTCCTCGCTGACCGGTCTGCATAACGGGCTCAGGCGATCTTCCCGTTGAGCTCGTCATCGACATGCGCACGCACGATCTCGTCGAAGGAGCTCTCGGCTTTGAAGCCGAGTTTTGAAGCTCGCACGGGATCGAAGCGCTCCGGCCAACCGGCGACGATGCGGGTGATCACGGGGTCAGGCTCGTGGCGGATCAATTTTACGGCTTTCGCTCCGGCGATGCGCTCGAGCGCGGCGATCTGTTCGCCGACCGTGACGCAAACTCCGGGCATTGAGAGCGAGCGGCGAGGTCCGATGGCATTCGTATTCATGCTCGCTGCATGCACCAGGAAATCGACCGCCGCACGGGGGGACGCATGGGTGTGGCGGACGCTCTCAGGCACCGGCAGGACGACCTCCTTGCCAGCGAGCGGCTCACGAATGATGTTGGAGAAGAACCCTGAGGCCGCCTTGTTCGGCGCGCCGGGTCGCACGCAAATCGTCGGAAATCGCAGGCCCACCCCGTCGAGGAAGCCGCGACGGGTGTAATCGGCGAGCAGCAGCTCTCCAATGGCTTTTTGCGTGCCGTAGCTGGTGAGTGGAGTGAGGTGGAACTCGTCCGGGATGACCTCGGGGAATGGCGCACCGAACACCGCGATCGAGGAGGCAAAGACAAAGCGAGGCTTGTAGCCGTCGCCGATCTTTCGCACGGCCTCGAGAAGCTGATGCGTGCCCTGGAGATTGACTCGATAGCCTTTCTCGAAATCGCTCTCCGCCTCGCCCGAGACAATGGCGGCGAGATGAAGAATGAGCTCGGGCCGTTCTTTCACCAGCGCCTCCGACACACCCGCCGCCGCGATGTCGTCGGCGCGCGCTTTCATTTTGAAACCGGCCTTCGGAGGTGTTGGCGCGACCACATCCGTCAGAGTCATTCGTTCGACAGGCGCCTTGGCGACGCGGCCTTCACGGGCCACCCGCTCCACGAATTTGCGACCGATCATGCCGGCCGCGCCCGTCACGAGAACATGCATTTGGTTTCCTCCTATGCCTGGTGGATGGTTTCAAATGGATACTTCCCATCCGTCGGCAAAATCTATCCACGATATCAGAAAGTTGTGGCCGGGCCTTTTCCGATAGATTGATCACCCGCATCTGCGGAATCCCGGCGTTGCGGTCAAGCGAAGTGTTTCATGCGCAATGAGCATGAATATCCCGGATTGGCCCCAAAGACATGCAAATTTCGCAGAATACCCTCAGTTTGGCCATAGTGCGGGGCAAAGTCGCCGCGTCCGGGCTGGGTAGTTGGGCAAATTCCCCTCAATCCAGCAAGGATCGGCTTGATGCAGAAAATAATAGCTTTCGCCATCGCGGCTTGTCTTGTTCCCCTGGCCGCGCAAGGACAAAGCTGGCTTGGAAAGGCTTCTTACTACTCCAGTTCAGGCAATAAGACCGCAAGCGGCGCGAGCTTCCACTCGGCCGGCCTCACCGCAGCACACCGCACCCTGCCCTTCGGCACCCCGGTCAAGGTCACCAATCTGGAGAATGGACGCTCGGCCGTCCTGGTCGTGAACGATCGTGGCCCTTTTGTGCGCGGTCGCATCATCGATGTATCTTCGCATGCCGCGCAAGTCCTGGCTTTCCGCAACCAGGGCGTTGCAAGGGTGCGAGTGGACACCTTCAGGGATTGACCCTACTCCGCGAGGTTGCCAGTCCTTTGGAACCTCGCATTTTACCGACAATGGTCAGCGCGCTTTCGCCCCTTGAGCTATTTTCGCTGAAGGTTCGCTCGCGCGCTGCTCCGCTGAGAGGAATGTCTCAATAGCGGTGATCTCGCCCCGCTCGGCACGATAATCCGCGGCGAGCCGCTGGTAGAGCTGCGCCAGGCCACGAAACATGCTGGCAGCGGCTTCATCGTCGGCGAGAAACTCTGCGATCTCCTCCATCTCGGCGACCCAGCGATAAGCCTTCGAATACATCTGCGGAAGCGCTTTAGAGAAACGCGCGAGCAGCGCCGG
>JAFAQA010000076.1 GCA_019246665.1 Hyphomicrobiales bacterium | reverse complement strand
CCGCGAGCCGATCAACATCGGCTCGGACGAGCTCGTGAGCATCAATCAGCTCGTGTCCATTGTCGAAGAGATTGCCGGCATAACGCTCAAGCGCAAATACAAGCTCGACGCTCCCAAGGGCGTGCGTGGACGCAATAGCGACAATACCAAGATCCGGAAGGATTTGGGCTGGGCGCCCTCGATCAAGCTGCGGGACGGTCTCGAAAAAACCTATGCCTGGATATCCGACGAGATGAGCTCGACTAAAACGGACGTGCGAAGAAAAGTATTCGCAACCTGAACGGTGTCGCACCAGGCTCTGCTTTCTGGTGTCGGTTGCATCGGTGTTGAGGACCGGTTCGTCCCAAACTCCAGTATGAGTCGCGGGCTAAGGGCCCTTTGAGCCGAATGAGGTGTTTCAGCGAGGCACTCAGCGCCGCGCCGACATGAACCGGCAGTTCAGCCTGTCGATCGCCATCGCGATTCGTTCAGCCGCTTCCTCCGTGAGCCCCACCCCAAAGGGCAGATATACCGAATGGTCAAACCAGAACTCCGAGGCTGCAAAATCGCGGTCGCGTAGGCCCCGGTAGGGTGGATGATGATACATGGGGCGGTACTGGCGCGCCGCCAGAATGCCTTGGCTCTTCAACTGCGCAACCACATCGTCGGGCCGCTCGACGAAGATGATGTGCTGCATTGCCGCGTCTCCATCGGCCGCACGAAACAGACGCTCGCCCAAGTGCTTCGAGAGGATGGAATAGGCGCGGCGCTTGCGTTCCCAACGTTCCTCGAGTTGGTCGAGCCCGGCGTTGCCGAGCGCGGCCGCAAGGTCGCTCAGGCGCAAATTGCTGCCGATCGAGTTATTGAGATTAGTGCGTCGCCAGTTGATGTCACCCTGGTCCGCGGCGGCGATCGCGGCGTCTCGCTGGGCATCGTCATGGGCCAGCACGGCACCACCCTGGCCCGTGGTCAGGATCTTCGGGACACTGAAGCTCACGGTTCCGATCGAGCCGAAGCTGCCGCCGCGCCGCCCAGGGTGGCCGCGACCGAGCGCCCAGGCAGCGTCCTCGATCAGCGGCACGCCGCGCGCAGCGCAGATCCCGGCCACTTCATCGAGGTCGGGGCCGATGCTGCCACAAAAATCGACATAGACCACCGCTTTGGTGTTCGCAGTCATTGCATCGCTCAAGCGCTTCGGATCGATGCATCCGGTCGACGCATCGATCTCGGCGAGCCGCGGCTTAAGACCGATCACGGCGAAGGCATTGATGACGGAGATCACGCCGTAAGCCGGAACGACGACCTCGTCACCGGGCTCGAGCCCGAGCACCTGTGCGGCGATGGATAGCGCCACGGTACCGCTGGAAACGGGAACGGCGGCCGCGACCTCGCAGGCTTCGGCCAACCGCACGGCGAAATTCTGTGACGCCGAGCCCGGCCCCACGAAGGTCGTCTCCACTTGGCGGCGAACCGCTTCGGCGCAAGCGGGCGGCAACCAGGGTTCGGCAAGTGGGATGATGCTCGGCTGTTGCTCGTTCAAATTTCGCCCCTTTCGCAAACGATGCAGATTTCAGTTTCACCCGCCGGTTCGGAAGGCCATCCGTTTCCAGATCGACAAGTGATTGATCGCGAATTCATGGGGCACGCAGCTGCTCGCGAAGATGAACGATGATCCCCTGGTAACCACCGCGATCAGTTCGTCAGGTGATCGAAGCGCTCGCGATATCCAGGCGTGGTGATTACACGACTTTTCATGTCTCGCTGAATGCCAAGCGGCACGTAGCGGCCGACGGCTCGGCGCTGCGCCTCATCAAGCGCCCGCCAGCAATCGATCACGACGGTCGAGCCGGCTTGCGACCAGTCCATTCCGGCAAGCTGCTGCAGCGGCAGGGCAATGACAGCCGCATCGCATGTGAGGCACTCCTCAGGCTTTTCGACGATTCGAATTCTTCCGTTCATTGCTTGCCGGGCTTCCTCATTCGCCATCGGGTCCCATCCGACCACGAAGCGCCCCTCCGCTGCGAGCCAATCGGCGAGATCGATGCCGAAGGAGCGATCAATCATCGAGGTGCCCGGCTTGTAGGCGAGGCCGATAACTCCAATGGAGGCGCCGCGAGGTGCTGCATCTAGCACCTGCCGCAACACATAACGACCATGGTCGAAATTGGCCTGGTCGATCGCATCGGGCAAGGTCGAAGGCACGCCGACAAGATCCATGAAGGCTGCGAGCGCACGGTTGTCGCGCGGCCAACAGGGCCCGCCATAAGGTACTGCACCCTTGAAGAAGCGCCGCCCAAGCCGATAGGCGAGCGCATGGGTGATCCGGTCCACGTCCGCATCCGGAACCTCATTGCACAACGCCAGCAGCATGTTGGCAAAGGCCACTCGCATCGTCTCATGCGTATTGGAGGCGAG
>JAFAQA010000314.1 GCA_019246665.1 Hyphomicrobiales bacterium | reverse complement strand
GTTCAACGGGATGATCAAGGAGGATTGGCTTGTCCCGGTCACCGTCCAGACCGTGCCGAACCTCGCCGATATTCCCCAGAAGATCATCGTCAAGAACGCAAAGGGCGAATGGGCGGCCGTGCCCCGCGCCATCGGCGGGATCTATTGCGCGTATCGAAAGGACACCTGTCCGGTCGAGGTCAAGAGCCTCGATGATTTGTTCGACACGCGCCTCAAGGGGAAGGTTTGCTGGCCGGGTCCGACGCAGGCCATGATGCTGCCCCTGGTGGCGCTCTCGCTGCATGCCGGGGGCGACGAGCGCAACATGGATCCGGGCTGGGCACTCATGAAGAAGCTCGCCCAATCCGGCAACATCGGTCGTGTCGGGGTGACCGACACCGATTTCTCGACCTCGCTCACGAGCGGAGAGACCTCGGTCGGCTTCTACTCCGAGCCTCAGCTGACCGCCGTCGCCAAATCCTTCCCGCTGGTGCGGCTCACGAAACAGCAAGGCATTCCGACATTCCTTTACCAAAGCGGATTTGCCATCTTCAAGAATCGCCCGAACCTGCAAGCGACCTTGGCCTTCGTGAACCATGCGATAAGCCCGGAGATGAGCACACTTTATGCCGAGGTCGCCGGCGAAGCTCCCCTCAACACGAAGGCCAAGACGCCGGAAGCACTCAAGCATCTCGCCTTCACGCCCGAGGAAATGGACCAATACGTCTATGTTCCCGATTTCGATGTGGTTCTGTCTCAGCAAGACGCCTGGACCAAGCGCTGGGAGAACGAGATCGCGCCACTGCTCTGAAGAAAGCGGGGAGCTCGACGCCAAAGAGACCGCGGGCCGGGCCCGATGAAGCGGGACACATCCGCAATTCGCTCATCCGCGATTCTTTTGGCTCCCGGGGCGGCGGTTTTCCTCAGCTTTTTCTTCGTGCCGCTCGCCGGCCTCTTTCAGGAAAGTCTGCGTCAATTCACACCCGGCGGCGTCGGCTCGGCGGCGCAGGCTCCCTTGACTCTCGCCAATTACGCGGAGCTTTTGACGCCCTCCTTCGCCGGATTCTTCCTGGACACGATGCGCATCAGCCTTCTTGCTTCGTTCACGGGCATCGTCTTGGCGTTTCCTCTTGCCTATTGGATCACCCGGCGCCTGTCGCCGCGAGGGCGCGAAATCGTCGTCGGCGTTCTGGTCACCCTCATGTTCCTGAGCGTGCTGGTGCGCACCTATGCGCTCGAGCTCACGCTCGGCGCGGCGGGACCGTTGCGGCCGATCCTGCTCGCTCTGGGCATTCCACCGAACAGTCGAGGGTATATCGAGCTTCTCGTTGCCGGTGGCCTGCTTCACTACATCGTGCCGATGGGGACGCTCACGCTTTTGGCGACCGTCCAGAATGTCGATCCGAGGCTCTTCGACGCGGCGCAAACGCTCGGCGCGCCGGGCTGGAAAGCACATCTCACGATCACCTTGCCGTTGTGCGCCTCAGGTCTTTTGGCGGCATTTCTCTTTGCCTTCACCTTCTCGATCAGCGCCTTCGTCATCCCCATGATTCTCGGCAAGGGACGCGTGCTCTTCATCTCGAACCTCATCTACAACCGCTTCAGTGAGATCGCGGATTATCCAAGTGGTGGGGCAATCTCCATCGTTCTCTTCGTGGTCGCGCTCGCAACCGTCTTCCTCATGTCACGCGTGGCAAACCGAGGACGGATGGGATGACCGGCCGAAAGCTCGACGATCTTTTCCAGTGGCTTGGGATAGCGATGCTCGCCATCATCGCCTGCTTCCTGCTTGTTCCGATCATCGTGACCGTCGTGATGGCTTTCGATGCGCGCCCTTATTTGGGCTCGCTGCCCCCTCCCGCGCTCTCCACCCGCTGGTTTCAGAAATTCTTTTCCGACGATTATTTTCTGCGTGGGCTTGGCACGAGCGTGGAGCTCGCGATCCTCGCAGTGGCGATTTCGCTGGGCGTCGGTGTGGCCACCGCCGTGGCGCTCGACCGCTTGAGCCCGCGCGCGAAGGAAGCCCTGAGCACGCTCTTCCTGTCGCCTCTCATCGTGCCGCCCGTCGTCATCGGCTTTGCACTTTTGCTGTTTCTCTCCGGGATCGGCGTCGTCAGCGGGTTCGCGCGCCTTCTTTGCGGCCATATCATCATCACTGTGCCGTACACCATCCGCGCGACGCTGGCCGGCCTCTCGGGCATTGACAGTTCCCTGACGGAGGCGGCGTTGAGTCTCGGCGCGAGAGAACGTGACGCCTTCTGGGACATCACGTTCCCACTTGCTCGCACCGGAATTTTCTGCGGCGCCATTTTCGCCTGCGCCATCTCGATGGACGATGTAGCCGTTTCCATCATGCTGACCGACGCTCATACGTTTACGCTGCCGGTCGCCCTGATCAGCAGCATGCGCGCCAATTTCGACCTGACCATTGCGGCGGCCTCCGTTCTGCTCATGCTGGTGACCTTGGCGTTGATCCTCGTGCTCGAGAAGTTGGTCGGCCTTCATCGGGTGATCGGCCAAGGCGTGTTCAGGTAATCGAATGGGTTCACCATCCCGACCAGTCATCGAGTTTCGCGAGGTCGCCAAACGGTTCGGGCAAGTCGTGGCCGTCGATGGGGTGAGCTTCACCGTGGCTCCCGGCGAAACCGTTTCACTGCTGGGGCCGAGCGGTTGCGGCAAAACCACGACGCTTCGCCTGATTTCCGGTTTCGAGGAACCTGACGAAGGTTCGATCGAGATCGAAGGCGTTTCGATGATCGGCAAGCGCCCCTACGAGCGCAATGTGGGCCTCCTCTTCCAGCAATATGCGTTATTTCCGCATATGACGGTCGCGGAGAATATCGCCTACGGTTTGAAGCATCGCCGATGGCCAAAGGCCGAGATTGCCGGGCGGGTGGGCGAAATGCTGCGGCTCGTGCAACTGCAAGGGTTGGAGGGCCGCGCGCCAGGACAATTGAGCGGCGGCCAGCAGCAACGCGTGGCGCTTGCCCGCGTGCTGGCGACGAACCCGAAGCTGGTCCTTCTCGACGAGCCTCTATCCGCGCTCGATGCCAAGCTGCGTGAGGAATTGCGCCTCGAGCTGAAGCGCATCCTGACTTCCGTCGGCTCGACGAGCATCGTCGTCACCCATGATCAGGACGAGGCCATGAGTCTCGCCGATCGCGTGATCGTCATGAACCAGGGCCGTATCGAGCAGCAAGGCACGCCTGATGAGATTTATGCACGGCCTCGCACGGCCTTCGTCGCTGCTTTCATCGGTCGGTCCAACTGGTTTCACGGCAAAGCTTCCGACGCGGCTGAGACCTCGCCGTACGTAACGACCCATTCCGGCACCAGACTTTGGATCAATCATCAGAAGGCCGTGGCCGGGAGCAGCTTGAGCGTATGTATCAGGCCGGAGCGAATGACATTCGTAGGTCCCGAAACCCGGGCCGATAAGTCCGGCGAGAATGTGCTTCCCGGCAGGATAGTCGACATCATCAATCTGGGTGCGGAAATCCACTACATCGTCGAGGGCAGCGAAGGGCGGGTCCTGGTGATCGAGCCCAATCGCGACGGACCGCGTCTACGCAAAGGGGATCACGTCGGTCTCAAGTTCAACGCCGATGATTGCGTGGT
>JAFAQA010000031.1 GCA_019246665.1 Hyphomicrobiales bacterium | reverse complement strand
GCGCGCGAAGCGTCACGTCACCGAGATTGCCGATTGGGGTCGCCACGATGTGGAGGCCGGGCGAAAGCGTCGCGTGCCGCAGCTTCGGCCACGACGGCGAAGCTTCGGCAGGCATGGTTTCGCCCTCTTCCCGCTCCGGCAATTTTTCAGTCAAGGCATGCTCCGGCGTTCCGAGGTCCCCCCTCCTTACGAAGTTTCACGCGCGATCGATAGCAACCTCGCGCGGGAACCACCACAAGGGCACAACGGAATTCCTTTTATTCAAAGGACATTTGTGCAGCACAATATCGCCACAAACGGAATGAGGTTGCGCCTGCCCCGCGGGGGCAATTAAGAATTTCATTAAAGGAGACGTAAGGGGGAATATGGTGGGGTGACGGGATGTTGCGCTATCAGCGGGCGGGGAGCGAATTTGACATGAACTTTTCGATGAAAGACGCCATGCCGCCGAGCTCACACTGCTTTTTCCCTCGCCCCAGCCGCAGGCTGGCGTTCGCCGGCGCCTTGGGACTTCTTCTCGGGGCGTGCTCGGGCGGCGGCCTCCCCGGCTTCGAGCAGACGCCGGCAGTTCCCCCGGTGAGCAACGCCGGAGCCGTCAAGATCGCGCTCATCTTGCCGCTCAGCGCCGGCGGACAGACGGCGATCGCGGCAAATTCCCTCAAAAATGCCGGCGAGCTCGCCATTGCGGAGGCCAACTCGCCGAATGTGCAGCTGATCGTCAAGGATGACAAAGGCACGTCCGACGGAGCCACGGCAGCCGCCCAGGAAGCAATCGGCGAAGGCGCCGAGCTCATCATCGGCCCTCTCATCGCGGCGAATGTTCAGGCCGCGGCCGCAGTGGCACGGCCGGCCGGACGGCCGATGATCGCTTTTTCGTCGGATGCGAGTGTCGCCTCGCGGGGCGTCTATCTGTTGAGCTTCATGCCGGCGACGGATGCGCAGCGCATCGTCAGCTACACGGCGTCACAGGGTAAGCGCTCATTCGCCGCGCTCGTCCCGGATACGGCCTATGGCCAGGTCACCGGCGGCGCTTTCCAGGAGGCAGTGACGCAGGCGGGCGGGCGCATCGTCGCGCTCGAGCATTACGGTCCCGATCACAACCAGACGGTCGACACCGTGAAGCGGCTTGCTCCGGCCTTGCAGCAGGCCGAGGCGCTCTTCATCCCCGATGGCGCGGACACTCTACCGGGGATTCTCGAGGCACTGGTCACGAGCGGGGTCGATTTGAAGCGGCTCAAGCTCATCGGCACCGGAGTGTGGAACGATCCGAAGCTGTTTCGCTTGCCCCAATTGCAAGGAGCCTGGTTCCCCGCACCAGACCCTTCGACTTTTGCGGGTTTCGCTCAGCGATACCGGGCCCGCTACAACTCCGAGCCGTCGCGCATCGCGTCGCTCTCCTATGACGCGCTGTCTCTTGCGGCGGCGCTGGTGCGAACCCAAGGCTCGCAGCGTTTCTCCGAACCGGTGCTGACGAACCCTTCGGGCTTTGCCGGCGCGGACGGTATTTTCCGCTTTCGCCCCGACGGCGCGAGCGAGCGCGGCCTTGCGGTCCTCGAAATTCGGAACGGCGCGGCGGTCGTCGCGAGCCCGGCACCAAAATCCTTCGCGGGAAGTTGAGGCCTTCGGGAACGGCCTGAATCGGAGCGGACAGGCTGGAGCATGGAGTTGAAGGAAACCCGTCGATCATGATTCGCGCGATCCTTCGCGGCCTCGGCTATCTCGGCTTAGCGCTCGGCTTCATCGCCTTCGTCGATGGCGGGGCTCGCTATATCGCCAATAATGTTTGGTCCTTCCTGACGATCGGCACGGCACTCGACGCGGTCCTGCCCCGCGCCTATGCGGGCTGGGAAACGGCCGCCAAGCTCAAGCTGCCCGGCTTCCTTGGAGACCCCGTCCTGACCCGCGCGCTCGCCACTCCGTTCTTCGTGGTGGCAACCGTCATCGGCGTTTTGCTGTTGCTTCTCGGGCGCAAGCGCAAGCCCATGATCGGCTACTCCAATCGCGACTAAAAGTGAGTAGCGAATAGCGA
>JAFAQA010000220.1 GCA_019246665.1 Hyphomicrobiales bacterium | reverse complement strand
TTTTCCGTCTTCGACGAGCTTCATCACGGCGGCGGCGGTGAAGCTTTTCGAATGCGAGGCGACGCGCAGCCGGTGGCGCGGCGTGAGCTTCGCCCGCGTCGCAAGGTCCGCATGGCCGAAAGCTTCCTCGAGCACGATCCGCCCCTGGTGCGCGATGGCGAGCACGGAACCCGGCTGCTCGCTGTCACGCATCTGATACTCGAGCCAGCGCGGAATGTAGTCGAGCGCGGCCTTGAGCCACCTATCCATGATCGAGGATCCCTTTCGACGAATCGGTCGCCCTCCCTCCTATAACCAACGCCCGCTTGGGCCCAAATGGATTCCGCGCCGGCGCGTCCGCTTGCTTAACAAAAACGCATCAAAAGCTCACCTCAAAGGGTATCCTCGCGATTGGGTCTCGAAAAAATGATCGAAATCGAGTGATTTGGGAGCAATCCGCGCATGGACGCCACCGCGCCCGGAAGCTAAGCTTTGAAAAAGACCGGCGCCAAAGCATCAAAAAAGGCTGCGAATCGCGGCACTGAAAGGGAGAGAAACCATGCCCCTCAAGACGGGTCGGTCGCGGATTTACACTTTCGCCTTCGCCTTGGCCTTTCTCTTGACCTGTCCTTTGGCTTTTACGTTCGTTCACGAGCCAAATGACCGCGCCAATGCCCAGGAACCTCACCATTTCAGCTTCGGTTACGATCAGCCGCATACGACCGGATACGGCATCGCGGGTGATCTTTTCGCCGCCAAGCTCGCCGAATTGAGCCATGGGAGCATGGTCATCGACCAATTCCCCGGCGCGCAGCTCGGCCAGGAGCCGCAAATGCTCCAGAAGATCCGCACCGGCGATATCGATTTCATGATCTCATCGACCGCCAATGCGGCGACAGTCTCGCCGGAATCTGGCGTGTTGTCGCTTCATTACATTTTCCGCTCGGAGGACCAGTTGATCCGCGCGATCGGAGATCCGCGTCTTGTGGCCGCCGTGAAGGAGATGTTTGCCGACACGGTGAAGGACGGCCATGTGCTGGCGCTTGCAACGCTCGGGCTTCGGGACATGTACGGCAAGAAAGAGGTGCACAAGGTCGATGATCTCCACGGCCAGAAGGTGCGCGTCCAGGCCACACCGACGGAGGACACCGTCTTCCCGGCCTATGGCTCGCAGACCGTCCATATGCCTTTCGGCAGCGTCTACACCTCCTTGCAGACCGGGGTGGTGGATTTCGCCGAGAATGGCGTGAACGTCTACGATTCCAACAAGCATTACGAAGTCGCGCCCGTGCTCTCGATGACGGAGCACGAGGCGAATAACAGCGTCGTCTGGGTGAGCGACAAGGTCTGGAAGAGCCTCACCGACGAGCAGAAAGCTTGGGTCGAGGCGGCGGCGGCCGAGGTCGGGCAGAAGGAGCCCGCGCAAGCCGTGGCGCTCGACCACAAATCGCTCGACCGGCTGCGCAAGCTCGGCGTCAAGGTCGTGACCGATGTCGACAAGGAGAGCTTCATCAAGATCGCCGAGCCCTTGCAGGAGAAGCTTGCCGAAGGCCTCGGCCCGCATGCGGTGAAGATCTTGCAAATCACCCGCGATATCCATTGAAACGGCGTTTCGTTTCGGCATGAGGGGCAAAGTGCCGGTCACTTGCCCGCTCTCAAAGCGGATGTTCGGACCGGGGCGCCTGCGCGACCGCGGTCCTCAAAAACTCGGCGCGGGCGAGCGACGCTGATGGGCGAGCGAGGCGATCTCGTTCTTGCGGAAGCGCGGCACCTCAAATGGGAGGCGCTCGATGGGCTTGAACGCGCCTTGATGGTGCTGTGCGGCGTTTGCCTTCTTGGCTTCACCTCGTCGACGCTTCTCGATGTCGTGGCGCGCCTCATCGGCCATCCCTTGCTCTGGCCTCAAGAAGTAACCTCGACCTTCTTCATTTATGGCGTTTTCATCGGCGCTTCCGTGGCGACCCGCCGCAATGACCACCTCTATCTCTCGGCGATCACCGAGGCGATGCATGGGCGCGCACGTTTCTTCTTCGAGCTCTTCAATCGCCTGGTTATTCTCGGTGTCGGCATTTGCCTCGCGATCTTCGGTGCGCAGAACTTCCTCACCGGGTTCGGCAGCTTCCGCATGCCCTCGATGCTGCCCATCGCCTATCTCTACGCGCCCATCCCGGTATGCGGGGCGCTCATCTCGCTCTTCAGCGTCGAGCAGATCGTCAATGGTTTGCGCCACGGCTTCGGCGAGACGGAAATCCGGGCCGAGAAGGCCATGCAGGAAGCCGCCTAGCCGTGTCGAACAGCCTCATCCTCGTTGTGATGACGGGGCTCTTCCTGGCGCTCGGTTATCTTGGCGTGCCCGTCGCCTTCGCGCTCACGGCGGGCGTGATGGTCGGATGCCTGTTCACGCCGATCACCTTGCAATCGATCGTCGGGCAGATGTTCAACGGCATCGACTCCGAAGCCTTGATGGCGATCCCCTTCTTTCTCTTGGTCGGCGAGCTGATGACCTCGGCCAATGTGGTGATCCGCATCGCGGAGCTCTCGCAAGCGCTCGTCGGTCATATTCGCGGTGGGCTCGCCCAGGTCACGACCGTGTTCAGCATGTTCTTTTCCGGCATGTCGGGGTCATCGTCGGCGGATGTGGCCGTGCTGAGCCGCACCATGGCGATCCCGATGTCGCGCGAAGGTTATGAGCCCGCCTTCGTCGCTGCCCTGATCGCCGCCGCCTCGACGATCGCCAATCTCGTGCCGCCGAGCATCATGGCCGTGGTCTACGGAGCCATCGGCAATGTCTCGATCGCCGGCCTCTTCCTCGCCGGCATCCTCCCTGGGATCATGGTCGGCCTCGGCCTCATGGTGTTTTGCTATTTCTTCGGCCCGATCGGTTTTCGCCGCAAGCGCGCGAGCTTGGGCACTCTCGTCGGCGCAACGCGCGCGGCGGCGCTCCCGATGCTCATCCCCGTGATCCTCCTCGGCGGCATCATCACGGGGTGGTTCACACCGACCGAGGCGGGCGTGGTCGCCATTACCTATATCGTCGCCGTCGTCATCCCCTTCCTCAACCCGCGCCATTTGCGCGAGGTGCCGCGCGATTTCGTCTCCGCCGGGCTCATCTTCTCGCTGCCCCTGTTCACCATCGCGGCAGCCTCGGCCTTCGGCTGGATGCTCGCCTATTTGCGCGGCCCGATCGTGGTCTCGGGCTGGATCGGCTCGATCGCCGGCACGAATGCCGAGCTCATCATGTTTCTGCTCGTCCTTGTCTTCACCATCGTCGGCGATTTCATCGAGCCGATCCCCGCCATCATCATCTTCATGCCGGTCGTCAACCAGCTCACGGATGCCGCCTCGATCAACCCCGTGCATATGGGCATCGTTCTCATCGTGACGCTCGCCTTCGGCCTGATCACGCCGCCCTACGGGCTTTCGCTCTTGATGGCGTCGAAATTCGTGGATGTCCGCTTCTCGGGCGCCCTGCGCGCCTCGTTGCCGATCTACCTCATCTTCTTCGTCACCATCGCCGTCACCATCTTCTTCCCGGACGCCGTGCTCTGGCTACCGAAGACGGTCTTCCCGGAATCGGTCGGCTGCTTCAAGGCTCCCGGCGGCGCCAACTACATCTGCCCTTGAACATTTTGCGCCCGAGAGGCCGCTCGGGCTGATCATCATCGAGCCCTCGCGCCTTCCCTCTGGTCTTGTCTTTGCAAGAACCGCAACCAGAGCGGAGGAAGCGCATGAACATGTCCCTTTCTGAGAAAATCGTCTCAGGATTGGCCATTGCCGTGCTGATCACGGGCTTCGCCACCTGTGCATTTCCCAAAGCGGCACCGGTGAACCCCTCCACCTCGTCTTCGGCGAGCCAGGTTTTGTGCTCGCCGCCGAGCAACTCGAGGATGCTTGCAAGGAACACTTCGTTCGAAAGGCAGTGCGGCCATGGTTAGGTTCATTCTGAGCTTCGGCGTGATGATGCCCGTGATCCTCGCTGCGATCAGCGTTTGGAGAAGCTGATCGCAAGGCGCTCAGGCTTTTAGAGCATGATCCGCAAAAGTGGCCCCACTTTTGCGATAAGATCATGCGGAAAAATAAGAAGATAAACTTGACGCGACTAATCTCATCTAAACGCAACGCATTCTGGTCGGTCGCAGCGGCACCCCCCGGCGAGCCCTATTCTCCGGTGAAGTGGGGGGCGCGACGCTCGCCGAAGGCCCGCACGCCCTCGGCATAGTCGGTGCTGTCGAAGGCTGCATCGATCAGCTTTTGCAGTTCCTCTTCTCGCGCTATCGCAGTTCCTGAGGAGACGGCGTTCAGGATCGCCTTGCTGCCCGCGATCGACAATGGCGCGTTTTCCCCGATTTCTTCCGCGAACTCTTTCGCGGTGATCAGTGCGTCCTTCTCGGCAACGCGATCCACCAATCCGAGACGCATGGCATCCTCGAAGCCGAAGATGTGCGCGGTGAACAGAACTTCCTTGGCCTTCGTCACTCCGATGCGCTCCGCGAGCAGGCGGCAATCGAGAAGGCTGTAGACGAGGCCGAGCTTGCCTGCCGGAATGCCGGTTCTGATCGTCTCGTCCGCCACGCGAAGGTCGCAAGCGAGCGCCAATCCCAGACCGCCCCCAACCGTTGTCCCGGACAAGGCGGCAATCACCGGCTTCGTGCAATCGCGGATCGCAAGCGTTGCCTTGTCGCAAAACTCGTCGTAACGCCGCGCGGCCTCGGCGCTTCCGCGAATGTCGCCAAATTCGGAAATGTCCGCGCCGGCCGAGAAATGGCCATCAGAGCCCGTCAAGATCACGCAGCGGACGGATCTGCTCGCCGAGCTCGCAGCAAAGATTGCGCCCAAGGCTTTCCACATGCTCAAGGAGAGGGCATTGCGCTTCTCCGGCCGCGCGATTTGCACAATGGCGATGCCTTTCGCATCGAGATCAAAGACGATTCGGGGATCGTCTGATTTGAAGACGGTCGCGCGCATCCGCGCATTCTCCTCAACGGAAATGGTGCTAGCGGCCATTATCGGCCCACGCGAGAGCCGTGTCATCGCAGGATCGGTCAAGAAGGCAATCGAGGCGAACGGTCGAATCTACCCGATGCCGAGGGCCCGGGAATGCGATCGATGAGCGCCGACCGGATTGGCTGATCTTCGAGCGTGGCCGGCCTGCCGTTCCGCAAGTTTTCGCCAATCTTCCGCGATCTTGAGCAGGAAAGCCCTGTCTTCAGCATCGCTCATGAAGAGCGCCGCAGCCGCGATATCCGCGGCGCGAACCCGGCATTCTTCGGATTTGCTTGAGAACGGCATGCGGAATTAACGATGCCGGCGGCCAAGGGTTTCTCACTCGCGCGCGCAGATTCGTTGCCGCTTAATCTTATGGTTTGCGAAATTCTAACCCGTGCCCCGAAACATTGTCGAACAGCGCCGAGATGACACGATCCCGTTCAAATAATGAGCCGCCGGCCGCTTTTGGGCCGGCGGCTGGAACTCTGGGGGCCTTCACCTTCCTTGTGTGCCGAGAAGATGGCGAGGGCGTGGAGATACCTCCCGGCCAGGGGGCGATCCGCGCTTACGAAGCATTTTGTCGATGCTCCAAGGCCCGGCCCCGGCGAAGAAGATGAAGAGGAACACGAAGGAAAAGAGCACTGCCAAGTCCCCGCCATTCACCGCCGGGAAGAAGGACTTCGGAAAATGCGCCATGAAATAGGCGATCGCCATGTTGCCGGAGAGGATGAAGGCGACCGGACGCGTGAACGCTCCGAAAAGCAGCAGCAGGCCGCCAAAGGTCTCGAGACCGGCCTGAACCCAGAGAAGCGGCGTCATCGCGGGGCCGTGTGCCGGGAACCCGATGAGCTTCTCCAGACCGTGTTGCAGGAAGAGGAGCGCGACGACGATCCGCAGCACGCTCAGCATATATGGTGTGAACTGCTCGATGGTCGCGAGATCGAGGGATGATCCTTGGTTGATCGCGACACTGTTCGAGATGTCTATCTTTGCTCTTTCGTTCATTTGGGGCCTCCTACTCTTGAGACGCCGCCCCGACGCCGTTCGGTTACTTACCTAGGATCAAAGATGGCGAGGCTGTGGATTTCGCGGCGCGTCGAGGCATTCCAGCCATGCCCATCTCGAGGCGCGCCCCGCTGATGGAGAACCAGCGAAGGCCTCGTTCGTTCCGTTCTTCCTGGGATGCCGGCGGTCAGCGGGCAAGCGGATATGCCTCACGCGACTTTGGGCCGCCAGGCGAACACGCCCTCGGTCCGCGCCCTCACCTGCGGCGAGGCGAGGCAGGTCGCGACCGCCTCATAGCCGGGAGCGCCCGGATACGGCGCGACGTACCTCGGCGGACTGTGATTGGCGGGGCAGAGAATGATCGCTTCCCAGGCGCTCACGGCCGCAAGATCCAGGATGGCGCGCGAGCGAGTGAGAAGGAAAATCGACCGTGCCTCTGGGCCCCGAGCTCGCAGTCGAGCGATCAGCGCTCTCTGGGTTGCCTCGTCGAGCCCTTGCTCCAACATGTCGATGACGAGGAGTGCCGAGGCTTCGGCTTCAAGGTTCATAAGGAGCGCGATGAGGGCGTCGGAGGTGGTGGCGCCGTTCTTGACGAGCGCCGCGAGTGTGCGATCGACCCGCGCTCCAAGGTGCGGATCGGCATCGAGCCGTGCACGGGCCGTGGTGCCGCCATCCGCCGCCCGGTCGAGACCGAGGAATGCGGCACCTGGCAAGCTCTCGGCTAGGCGTCGCGCAAAGCGCGTCTTGCCGCTGCCCAGAGGCCCGATGATGTAGTTCAGCGGCCTGATGTCGCGAAGCTCGAAGTGCTCGCCACCCCAGGGCCAAGGGAGCTCGAAGCCGACGCGCGCCTCTTGCGCTGGCCGAAGGAGGTGCGAAAGCGTCGCGATCGCCGGCGGTGCCTCGCCCTTCGCGAGCGCGGCCCGAAGCGCGCGGATCCGCTCGAGGAGGGCGGCGAGCCGCCGGGTCTCGCCCTCGAGTCTCGCCTCTTGCGCCGCGAGCACCGGCTCGAGGCCGAGCGTCTTACCGGCAAGCACCCGCACCACTTGCGCGAGGCTCAAGCCGAGCTCACGCAACGCCACGATCTCGGCGGCCCGGGTCATCTCCTTTTGACCATAGGCGCGCCATCCCGCCCCGCTTCTCACGGGAGTGAGAAGGCCGCGCTTCTCATAAAGCCGAAGCGCCTTCACCGAGACGCCGAGCCGTCGCGCGGCTTCGGAAGGGCCGAAAGATTGAGCCGAAGAGGTCACGAATCACTCCCCTTTGCTGAATGCGGCTCTCTTATCGGGGCAGCCGCAGGGGCCGGGTCAAGGGGGTGTGTCGTCGAGGCAGCCATAAACCTCCACACTCGACGGACGAGCGTAAAATTCGTGGCGCGATCCGCTTCACACCGCCCGCGTAATGCCGCCATCCACCCGGATGTTCTGACCCGTGATGTAAGCGGCCCCTTCCGAGGCCAGGAAGGCGATCGTCGCGGCGATCTCCTCAGCTTTGCCGTAGCGTTTGAGCGGCACGCTTTGGCGGCGCTCCTCGGTCGCCGGGAGGCTGTCGATCCAGCCCGGCAGCACGTTGTTCACCCTGATGTTGTCGCCCGCATAAGTGTCGGTGAAAATCCTGGTGAAGGCGGCGAGGCCCGAGCGGAAAACCGCCGAGGTCGGGAACATGGCGCTCGGCTCGAAGGCCCAGGCGGTCGAGATGTTGATGATCGCGCCCGATTTTTGCTTCTGCATCACGGGCGTCACCAGACGGGTCGGGCGGATGACGTTCATGAGATAGATGTCGAGGCCGCGGTGCCAATCCTCGTCGGCGATCTCGAGAATCGGCGCACGCGGGCCGTGGCCCGCACTGTTCACCAGAACGTCGATCCGGCCCCATCGCTGCATGGTGCCGTCGACGAGGCGCTTCAGATCTTCCTTCGATTGGTTCGAGCCCGTCACGCCGAGCCCGCCGAGCTCATTGGCGAGCGCCTCGCCTTTCCCCGATGAAGAGAGGATCGCGACCTTGTAGCCGTCCTTCGCGAGCCGCTTCGCGGCGGCTGCTCCCATGCCGCTTCCGCCGGCCGTTACGATCGCGACTTTCTCCGATGCCATCTCTGCCTCTTTGCTCGGGAGTTCATTGGGTTCCACCTCGGGGCGCGATTGCGTATCACGGATGACGCCTGACACTGAACCCTTTTCAACAGCCGCGGGCAATCGAAGTCAGTCGCATGGCAAGTGGCCCAGTTACGGTGCATGCACCTGGTGGCTGCGTGGCTTTGCAACACCATCGGCGTGCGCCTCGTCATTTGGCGGTGTTCTTGTTCTTCGCCATCTGGCCATGGATTTCAGGGCGCCGAGATTGGCGTCTGCCGCAAAGGCCGCACTCACGGACGTACTGTCGAGAACCAAAGCCGGATCAACGCGCCTCGCCGGCGAAGCCTTTCTGCAGCGTCGCGACGCGGTCAAGCGCCGCAGGCGGCAGAGGACCTTTGCGCACCGCGGCCAAGGCCTCTTTCCACTGCTGCAGGCTCGCCATGCCGACCAGGATGGTGCCCATCGCGGGATGCGATATCGCGAAACGGATCGCCGCCTCGGCGAGGCTTCCGGCGTAACCTTCCTGTACCAGCGGCATGAAACGACGGGCGCGTTCGAAATCCGCCTCGTAGCTCAACGCCGAGCCGATCGGGGCCGGTGCGGGCGAGGCGACGGGGTGGCGCTCGGCGATACCCGACAATGCGCCGCCGGCCAGCACCCTGATGCCGACCACGCCGACACCTGCGGCCTGCGTATGGTCAAAGATACGGCCATAATCCTGTGCCGGGTAATCTGCGGGCACGTCGCGCGAAGCCGAAGGGTTGAGCATATTGTAAACCACTTGAGCGCCGTCGAAGAGACGTGCGTCGGTGACCTGCCTGAGCGCCTCCGTGTCTCCGATTGCGGTAAAGCCGATGAACCGCACTTTGCCTTGCCGTCGCAGTCGGTCGAACGCAGGCACCACCTCGTCGAATACTTTCCGAACGCTCAGCGCTTCCTCGTCGCCGTCAGGCGTAATCGGGTTGTGCAAATAAAAGATGCCTACTTGCTCGAGGCCGAGGCGCCGCAGGCTTCCTTCCAGCGAGTCGGCAATGGCGTCGCCGACACGACCGAAATGCTCGGGCGGCAGTCCGACCTTGGTGCCCACAAT
>JAFAQA010000207.1 GCA_019246665.1 Hyphomicrobiales bacterium | reverse complement strand
TGCCGATATCGGCCGGCAGGGTGTCGTCTCGTCCACCCAGGCGCCTGAATGGTCGCCATATACGCCGATCGTGGAAAGATAACCGATCCAACGCAGATGCCTCGCCTCTTCAACGATCAAGCGGGAAAGCTGCTTCGGCAAAGCTTCACCTTCACCGGACGGCGGTATCGACACGAGAAGCGCGTCGGCTTGCCTGAGAGCTGATGCTGCCGTTCCGAGCCCGCCTGTTCGTGCGTCAAAGGCAAATGCCTCGATGTCCTCTCGGCGGAGGGCCGACGCCTTCTCGAGGCGCCGCACCGTTCCCTGGACGCGCCACCCACCGGCAACCTGGCGGCGTGCGAAGGCGCTTGCGGAATAGCCCAGGCCGAGGATGAAGAGATTCATGGAGGTTTTGTGCCGTCACGCGATGTCGAGCCTGCTTCGACGCGATCGAGCTCGGCGAGCACATCCTGGTCGTTTTCCTCGCTTCGATGCTGCTGCGCCAATGCGCGCATGCGCCTTCTCGGCAAGAGACGAGATGCGGCCCAGACGGCCATGGCGCGAACCAGAGGGGAGGGGTCGCCGAGCAGTCTCTCGGCTTCGTGCGCGAGCGTGGGCTCGCCCGAATTGCCGATCGCAATGAGCACGTTGCGGATAAATCGGTCTCGTCCCGTGCGCTTGATCGGCGTTCCTGCAAAGAGCTTGCGAAAACCTGCATCGTCGAGCTGAGCAAGTTCGCGTAGCGGCTGCTGATTGAGCTCGTGGCGCTCCGCCATGCGCATGTCATGGCTCGCCTTGGCATATTTGTTCCACGGGCAAACCGCCAGGCAATCGTCGCAGCCGAATATGCGATTGCCGATCGCCTCCCGGAACTCGTGCGGGATCGTGCCTTTATGCTCAATTGTGAGATAGGCGATGCAACGGCGCGCATCCAACCGATACGGGGCGGGAAACGCCTTCGTGGGGCAGATATCGAGGCAGCGCCGGCATGATCCGCAATGATCGGCCCCGGCGGTGTCGATGGGAAGCTCCGCCGTCGTGAAGATCGCGCCGAGCAGGAGCCAGGAGCCAAGCTCGCGCGAGAGGAGGACGGTGTGCTTGCCCTGCCAGCCGAGCCCCGCGGCCGCGGCCAACGGCTTTTCCATCACAGGCGCGGTGTCGACGAAAACTTTAACCTCGGCACCGGCGACCGAGACGAGCGTCTGAGCAAGCTCTTTGAGCCGACCTTTGATCACGTCGTGATAGTCGCGCCGGCGCGCATAGGTAGCGATGAGGCCGGCATCGCGTTTGGAAAGCGCCTCCAGCGGGTTTGATCTTGGAGGCGCGTCGAGGCCGAGCATGATGATGCTGCGCACCTCGCCCCAGAGCGCAAGCGGGGAGCCACGGCGACGAGGCTCGCGTGCCATCCAGATCATGTCGCCATGGGCGCCCGTCGCGAGCCAGGCCCGAAGACGCGCGCCAAGCTCCGGAACAGCCGCCGGAGACGTTATGCCGAAGCCGGAAAAGCCGAGGGTTGCTGCGCGCGAAGCGAGCTTCGAGCGCAGCGCGGCGGCCGCGCTCACCGTTTTCTCCTGTCGCGGGAGACGAATTCGCCGCTCAAAAATCGAGATCGGCGTAGTGTCCTGGCGGCGTAATTCCGGCAATGCGATCGGCCAAGAGGGGGCGAAAGCTCGGCCGGGATTTGAGGCGCGAATACCATGTGCGCGCCGCTTCATCCTCGTCCCATGGCACGTCTCCGAGAAAGTCCACGCTCGAAAGCTCCGCGGCGGCGGCTAGATCCGCATAGGTCATGCGCGAGCCCGCGAGCCAGTTCCGTTCGGCCAGCAGCCAGCCGATATATTTGAGATGATAGCGCAGATTGGCACGCGCGGCGCGGATCAATGCCATGTCCGGCGCGCCGCCGCCTTCCGCACTCGACATGAAGCGCTTGTAGACCTTCTCGCTCACGAGAAATGACGAGACCTCGCCGTCGAATTTATCCAGGAACCAACCCATAAGACGGCGCACTTCGACGCGGCTTGCCGGATCTTCCGGCAAAAGGCGCCGTTCCCCGAGCGCGAGTCCTCGCGTCTCATCGAGATACTCGGCAATGACGGAGGCGCCCGGGACCGCCTCGATCGATTCTTCCGTCAGCACGGGGGTCGTCCCGGCCGGGTTGAGCGCAAGGAATTCTCGACGCCTTTCCCAGACGCGCTCCTCGATGAGTTCCGCCTCGAGCCCCATCTCCCCGAGGACGAGACGGACAAAACGTGAATGCGGGCATATGGGATGATGGTGCAGTGTTGCCATTCGTGATGTCGGGAGGGAGCCGGGCATCGGAGACGTCGAGTGTCGGGGCCGGCAATGGTTGATGCCCCTATAGGACGGGCATCGATCAGCGGCAACCCAAGGCAGCCCGAGCCGGATGCGACATCTTACCTACCGTATGCTGGCTTCAGATAGAACGCCGGGACGCGGTGATTTGTCGATGGAACAATTACACTTTCTGCAAAAAATGGGGTCCATTTTTCCGGACCTTGCTCCAAGAGCGGGCCGCACCTTGGATGCTCCCCGAATGCGGTCGGAACTTTTCCGCGCGAGGAGATTTATTTTTTACTTGACCCCAACCGATTCGGGACCCATATGCGCCCTTCGAAGCGCGTCGCCATAAGCTTGGATTCACGGGGCGCTTTGTAGATGACTTCGCTCCGGCTTGCCGGGTCTGCATCTGCTGGTTGGGGAGGGTTCCCATGGATCGAGACGCCCTCTTCCAATCGGGGATGGACTTGGAGCTTCCAAGCACCACCCGAAAGGAAGA
>JAFAQA010000194.1 GCA_019246665.1 Hyphomicrobiales bacterium | reverse complement strand
CATCGGCTACTCGATCGGCGTTGCTTATCCACCCGATTGGGGCGAGCACACGATCAGCTTGCGGCAGGGGGACCGCACGATCCTTGCGTCCGGACATGTGCTCCATGCGATCCTTGGCATGTGGATGGACGGGTGGGGCATCGAGATTAGCGAGACGCTTCTCGTGACCGAGAGCGGATGCGAAACGCTGGCAAAAATGCCTCGCGAGATCTTCGTGAAGCGCTAAGGATGGAGAGCTGACCCGACTTGCCACAGCCCAAGGATTGGTCGTGCATGCTCATCGACTATGATCATTCCCGCAATTTGCACACATTCGAGGGATCCGCCGCCGCGCTGTCGGGGCTTTTTCGTCGAACTTCCAAGAGCGTGCTCGACGTCGGATGCGGCACCGGCATTTGGCTGCGAGCCGCGGCCGAGCTCGGAGTCCGCGAAATTTCGGCGGATGGAATCATCGCGGAAGCCGATGAGCTCGAGATCGCGCGAGACCTGATCTCACAGGTGGATCTCACCTCCTCCTTCTCTCTCGGGCGCCGCTTCGATGTCGCGCTGTCAGGCCGCGGTTGTCGCTCGCTTGGAGCAGGTTGAACGCGGATCGGCGCCACGGCCTGATACTTCGGAATAGCTGCAATAAGGGCTTTCGCCCAGATTCCAGAAGAAAAATGCGCGCCCGCCCACGCGCCTGAAGTATTGCGCGAGCGGGCAATATCGCCTGTAATGTCGGATAGAGACGATGTTCATCCTGGCAGCGTGAACACAAGGTACGCGGACTGCCGCTTGTGGCGTGAAGTGATGCAGCGGCATGATGGTCTCGAGCTCACTCGGGTCGGCGGGGCGGCCGCGCTGCCGCCGATTCTTCACGACCTCGGCGCAGACGCCAACGCGGTTCTGTTTCGGGCTGGGTTGAGCCCGGAACTCCTTGCCAATCCCGAAAATGTCATTCCGTTCTTGGTGCTCGGCAATTTGCTCGAGGAAAGCGCGCGCGCAACGCAGTGCGACCACATCGGCCTGCTGATCGGTCAAAGAGCATCAGTCTCGTCGCTCGGCTATCTCGGCCTGCTTGTCGAGAACTCCCAATATCTGCGCGCCGCCTTGGACAATCTCATCCGTTATTTTCATATCCACGACGCGCGTGGCGTTCCGGTCTTCGAGGTCTTGAAGGGCGCAACCTCGCTCGGCTACACGATCTTCGACAATGCCATACCCGGCGCGGCCGAGATGGTCGATTTGAGCATCGCGACGCTGTTCAACACCCTGCGCCGCCTCTGCGGCCCTTCATGGAAGCCCCTCGAGATCAGCTTGGCGCGCCCCCGCCCTCGCAACGCGCGACCATACGACAATTTCTTCGGTGTGCCCTTGCGGTTCGGCGCCGAGCACGGCCTCATCGTGTTCTCGACCGATTGGTTGACGCAGCCGGTTCCGGACGCCAATCCCTTGATCAGAGGTCTCGTTGAGGATCGCATCGAAGCGCTCGAGGCCGAAAGCGGCAACAGCCTCGAGGCGCGGCTTCGCAGGCTTTTGCGCACCCTGGTACTGACCCGGCGATGTTCGCTCGAGACCCTGGGCGAGCTCTTTCACCTCGAGCCGCGCACACTCGCGCGTCGAATGGAACGAGAAGACATCAAGTTTCGGGAGCTCGTGGACGAAGCGCGCTACGAGGTGGCGCGCCATCTCCTCGCCGACACTTCTCTGGCAATGACGCATGTGGCCGCGATGCTCGATTATTCCGAAGCGAGCGCCTTTTCGCGGGCCTTCCGCCGTTGGTCCGGCAAGACCCCGGTCGCTTGGCGAGCAGATCGCTTCCTTCCCAAGGAGAGGACGTCACCCCCAGCGAGCTCGAGGCGAACGCGGGCTGCGAGTTAAGCGGATGCCGCGCGCAAAAAAACGGCGGGCTTTCGGCCCGCCGTTTTCGTGTTCGCTCGATGAGCGAGGCTTACCAGAACTTGTAGTTCAAGCCGACCCGCACGACGTTGACGTCGACCGTCCGGTTCGAATTGTTGAAGACTGTGGCGGCGCCCGGAAGGACGAAGCCGGGGGCGCTGTGGATGTGGCCAAAGTTCTCATAGAGATATTCGCCCTTGACCGTCCAGTTCGGGGTGAAGGCGTATTCGACGCCGCCACCGACCGTCCAGCCTGCCCTGGTGCTCGAGCTGCGGGTGCCGATCCCGGTGGGTAAAATCGTGGTCACCGGCACGCCTGTTACGTTAGTGGCTCCTCCCGTGCCCGGCACGACGCAGACGGCGCAGGACAGAGTGGTCGCGGAAAGGGCTCCGCCGATGTTGTTGTTGTTGTTTACACCGCCATAGGCGAGTCCGCCTGTCGCGTAGACCAGGAACCTATCGAAGGCATAGCCGGCCCGCAGGCGAACCGTCCCGATATATTGGTTGTTGTTGTTATGGTTAGTCACGCCGAGATTCGACGGCGTGAACAGCGTGCCCGGGAATTGCGGCAAGGTGAACGAGCCGAAGAGAACGCCGTTGTTGTGGTTGCGGTTGATGTCGGCCCAATCGATATCGGTTTCGGCGCCGATCACGAAGCCCGAGCCGATGCCGAATTGGTAGTTATAGCCAGCCTGCACGCCGCCGATGAAGCCGCCGTTATTGCTCCTGCCGCTAGAGGCGAAGGGAATGGAGGTTCCGCCAAAGGGCACCGCCCCGACGAACGGGAATCCCAGATTATTATTGCGCTGGTTGTTCAGCCAGCCGTAGCCGGCGTTCACGCCCACATAGAAGCCGGTCCAAGTAAAGGCCGGCGGAACATAGACCGGGGCTATCGGAGGACCTTTGCGCGTGGGAAGATCCGCGGCGAAGGCTGAGCTACCAACGAGCCCGAGAGTGGCGGCCGCCAAGAGCACGCTCTTGCGCAACCGACCACCGAAGATGTTGCGTCGCTTGGATACGCAGTCTGAATACATGACCTTCCTCACAGTGCATTCTCCGTTGTTGTCCA
>JAFAQA010000191.1 GCA_019246665.1 Hyphomicrobiales bacterium | reverse complement strand
GTCGAGCTCGTGCTTTCGCATCTCGGTCTCGTTCTCGCTTCGAGTGCCGCGGCGACCATCGTCGGCGTCTCGGCCGGCATTTTCGCGACCCGGCAAAGCGGCCTCGAATTCGCGCCCTTGATCAACGCCATCGCGGCGATCGGCCAGACTTTCCCGCCTGTCGCGGTGCTCGCGATCTCGGTGCCGCTTCTCGGCTATGGCGGGCCGCCCACGCTCGTCGCGCTCGCGGTTTACGCGGCGCTGCCGATCACCGAAAGCACGATCGCCGGGCTCACTGCCGTTTCGCGCGACGTGAAGGACGCGGCCGAAGGCCTCGGCTTCTCACGCTTTCGTATGCTCGCCGATGTCGAGCTGCCGCTTGCCTTGCCGATCATCCTCACCGGCATCCGCATCGCGGTGATCATCAATATCGGAACGGCGACGATCGGCTCGACCATCGGCGCGCTCACCCTCGGCTCGCCGATCATCGAGGGGCTCTCGGCGTCGAACCCGGCTTACGTGCTCGAGGGCGCGGTCGTCGTGGCGCTGCTTGCGATTTTCGTCGACCGCCTCTTCGAAGACGGCGTCCATTGGGCGCGTCGGCGCACAGGCACGATCCTCGCGGAAGCGCAGGCGGCGTGACGTCAATCCTCGACGAATGGGAACGGGCCGGGGAAGCGCTCCACATAGGCCATATGGCTGATGAGGCGATCACCGTCCCAAAGCCATAAGCGATAGGCGGGCGGCTCCATGTTGAGCTGACCCTCGGGCTCGCCTTCTCGCAGGTCAAGCTCCACCTGATGCGCGACGCCGGGCGCGATCGAGGCGAGCGCGCCGCCAAACACGGTCTCGATCGGACGATGGTGATGGCCGAAGGCGAGCGCCTTCACCTGCGGATTGGCGCGCACGATAGCCTCGAGCCGCTCGCCGCCCTCGATCATCCTGATCTTGTCCATATGGCCGATGCCGCAAATGAAAGGGGGGTGGTGAGCGAAGATGAAAGTCGGCTTGCCCCGCTCGGCTGCAAGCGTCTTGTCGAGCCAGGCGAGGCGCTCCTCGCAAAGCTCCCCCGCGCTCGATTTCGGGATATGCGTGTCGAGGGCCACGAGCCGCAAGGGAAAATCCTCGATCGCATATTGCACGAAGCGCGGATGACTGGTGATACCCGGAAACCGCCGCAAGCCTTTGCGGAAATTCTCGCGATGATCGTGATTGCCGGGCACGGCATAGACCGGCATCGGAAGGCGCCGAAGGAGCTCATGCGCCGTCTCATATTCGTCGGGCGTGCCGTTGTTGACCACATCGCCCGTCACCAGCACCATGTCGGGACGCGGATCGAGGGCGAGGATCGAGGCAATGGCTCGTGCCCCGAGCATATTGGTCTCGACGAGACGAATGGCCGGCATGCCGCGCGGGCGCAGATGCAGGTCCGAGATTTGGGCAATCAGCATGGGGCTCCTCGTCTGGCGGCGGCTCGTCGAGCCTGGCGGGGCCGCTTGGTTACGCGGGCTCGATGACGCGCGCAAGACGAGGAGCGCGCCAGCATGGCAGCCAAATGGATGTGCCACGCCTTTCCGCGCATCCCGTTGGAAGCGCTACGGGATGCTCTGGTTTGGCCTATGGATCGGAGAGTTCGCGGAGTCGCAATGCTCGAGAACACGCCGTCAAACTGTCGGGGATCAGCCCGGTCTGAAATGTCGACAATCAGACCAGCTGCAAAGGCAAGGGTGAAATGTGAGCGCCATCACCCTCAGACTTCGCCTCTGATCTCCTTACTGCTCGCTCCTCTCTGCACTCTTCACCTTTCACTCCTCCCACTTCACGTCACGTGAACCCCTCGATCGGGGTCGCATGCCAGCCTTCGGCGCGTCTCTTCCAGAAGGTTTCGCGCAGCTTCATGGAGATCGGGCCTGGGCGATCATTGCCCATGATGCGTCCGTTGATGCGCGAAGCCGGCATGATGCCGCCCGCCGTCGTCGAGAGGAAGATCTCGTCCGCATCAAGGACTTCCGCGCCGCTGATTGCCCTGATCTGATACTCGATGCCGAGATCGTCACAAAGCTCGAACACTGATTTTCGCGTGATGCCTTCGAGCGCGCCGCGATTGGGGGAAAGCACGACGCTGTCCTTCACCACGAAGGCGTTGAAACCTGGCCCTTCGGCGAGATTGCCATGAATGTCGAGCAGAATGACAGTGTCGACGCCGTTTTCCTGAGCCTCGAAGAGCCCACGGGTCAGATCTCCCCAGTGGAAATTCTTCACCTTCGGATCCACGCTCTCGTCCGGGATGCGCGGCGTGCTCGCGATCATGAGATGGGCGCCGCGAGCCTGCACATCCTCCGGGATCACCCAGACCCACGGCACCGCGTAAGCCACGAGATAGTTCTCGCAGCTTGACGGATGGCGCGACATGCCGGGACGCGGCACGCCCCGCAAGCAGTCCATGGCCACGTAAGCCTCGCGCTTGCCCAAAAGCCGCACGCATTCGGCGAGGATCTCTCGAAGGTCGTCGACAGTTTCGGCAGGGGCCAGGCGCATGGCGCGCATGGAGGCTTGAAACCGCTTCAGGTGATCCTCCAGCCGAAAAAAGACGCCATTCCAGACGCTGACCACGTCATAGGTGACGTCCGAGCGCCGATATCCCCAATCCGTGACCGGGATGGTTGCCTCTGCGATCGGAACGAAGCGGCCTCTGAGATAGGCCGCTCCTGACGCGAAGTCCGAGCGCGGGCGTTCGAGGTGCGATCGGTCGAGGTGCGATCGGTCGAGCTGCATGACGGTTCATCCCTTGCTGTGATGGCGCGGTAGAGGCTCGAGGCGGCGAGGCGAGATCATATCCTTTGTGAGACCAAGACGTGCAATCGGCGCTGGAATATTCTCACCAAGCGTGAGGGCGGCGCAAACCTCGCCCGCGGCACGCGAGGCCATCACGCCGTTCCCGCCCTGGCCCGCATACCAAATGAAGCTTTGCTCCTCGGGATCGGGGCCGATCACGGCCTCATGATCAGGCGCGAAAGTGCGCAAGCCCGCCCAACGTCCGTTGAGGCGATTGATCTTCATGCTGGTGACGCTTTCGATGCGGTCGATCGCGACAGCAATGTCATAGGCATCCGGTTGAGCATCGCAGGGCTCACAGCGCGCGAGGTCGGCCGGAGACATCATGATCTGCCGGCCTTCGGGTTTGAAATACCAGGTCTCGGCGACATCGAAGGTCATCGGCCAGGAACGTGCATCATGCTCGGCAGGCGGCGCGAAGGTGATCGCCGTTCGCCGCAACGGCTCGAGGCCCCGGCGCGGCAATCCGGCACGGGCCGCCATCTCGTCCGCCCAGGCGCCAGCCGCATTGACGAGAACGGGCGCCTCGATCCTCTCCTTGCCGGCTGTCATGCTCCAGACGCCGGAATGCCGGGCGATGCTCGCGACCTCGCTCGCGGTGACCGTCTCGGCGCCATGTCGGCGTGCTTGCCGCAAATAGCCGTGCAGCAGCGCGTTGGCATCGAGGTCGACGCAGCCGCGTTCGAAGAGAGCGAGCGTGAATTTCTCCATATGAACGACGGGCACCATCTGGCGCGCTGCATCAGCACAGATCAACTCGCAGGCAATGCCGCGTTTTGCGAGAACGCCGGCCTGTGCTCTGAGCCCCTGCTCCTCCTGCGTGGCTGCGAGATAAAGCGCGCCGAGAGGCCTTGTGAGTGCAGCGTCGGCGAAGCCTTCCGGCGGCTCGGCGTAGAAGCTTGCGCTCGCCGCCGAGAGGATCTGCCAGCTTTGCGGGCCATA
>JAFAQA010000509.1 GCA_019246665.1 Hyphomicrobiales bacterium | reverse complement strand
GTGGGTATCACCGTGGAAATGGAGCGCGCCGCCCTCAAGCTCATGCGCAACATCGCCAAGCGACGCGCCCGCGCCCTGCTGGCTGAACCCGGTCAGCTCGAGATGATCGCGCCCGGGCTCTCACAAATGGCGCCTGGGCCCATGGTGGTGAGACTGAAGTCGCTTTCCCGCGCGGCCCGGTCACTGAGGCAAAACGCCGATCCGGTGGTCGGGCGCATCGACGCGCATAATCTCAACGCCGCGCTGCTCCTTGCACGCTGGCTTCGGCGCGCTGAGTTGCGGCTATCTCCCACGCGCGAAGCCGCGTAGGTATTCGCAGTCGCGGTTTACGAAGCCGCGTTGCGGGCCCCGATCCACAATCCCTTGCGTCCTGCTCGTACGCAGTGTCACGCGGTGCGAGCAGGCAATCTTTTCCTCTCAACGGGCAAGCGCTGGTGTGGATGGTCGGGCCGATGCCCGCCGGTAACGGATGGAGAAGAATTTTGCGCATCAAACCCGAGAAGCTTCTCGACTTCGCGGCTCAGGTTTTTGCCGCGCATGGCGTGCCCACCGAAGAGGCGATGCTCGTCGCCGACACGCTCGTGCAAGCCGATCTCTGGGGCCACCAATCACACGGCGTGATGCGCCTCTCATGGTATGTCGGGAGGCTCCGTTCGGGTGTCATGAGAGCGGTGGCCGGGCCGCGCGTGGTCACCGATGTGGGGGCCTTGGCGGTTATCGATGGCTGCGACTCGATGGGTCAGGTGCTTGCCTCGCGCGCTGCCGAGGAGGCGGTGCGCCGCGCCAAGACGCACGGCGTCGGTGTTGTGGCGGTGCGCAACTCCAACCATTTCGGCACCGCGATGTATTTCACGTTGCAAGCGGCGCGGAAAGGGTGCGTCGCCCTTCTGTCCACGAATGCCAGTCCGGCGATGGCGCCTTGGGGCGGTCGTGAGAAACGGGTCGGCAACAACCCATGGTCCATTGCGGCGCCCGCCGGCGAGCATGTCCCGATGGTGCTCGATATCGCAAACACGGTCGTGGCGCGCGGCAAGGTCTACCTCGCGCGGCAGAAGGGGCAGAAGATCCCCCTCGGTTGGGCTATCGACAGCGAGGGGGAGCCGACCACTGATCCGATCGCCGCGTTAAGGGGCATTATCTTGCCGATGGCCGAGCACAAAGGTTATGGCCTTGCCGTGATGATGGATGTCCTCTCGGGCGTGCTCACCGGGAGCGGCTTCGGGACTGGCGTTCACGGCCCCTATCAAACCGCGCAAAGGAGCGGAGCGGGCCATTTGATGATCGCGCTTGACATTGCGGCTTTCCAGCCTTTGGCGGAATTCGAGGCACGGATGGCGAGATTGATCGCCGAGTTGAAATCGACGCCGCTCGCGAAGGGCACAACCGAGATCTTTTATCCCGGCGAGCTCGAAGCTCGAAATGAGGTGGAGACTCGCGCGCGAGGTCTCATGCTTCCAAGCGAGACATTGGCGAGCTTGCGCCACCTCGCCAAGGAGACGAAGCTCGAGGCTGGCCTGCCGTTCTGATCTTGAAATGAAATCCGGATCACGCCGGTCGACCGGATTGGGTGACAGCAAGCCCCGTCAAACCTATCCTATAATCCGATCAACCCGAAGCGCGAACTCGCTTCGGGGAAGGACGCTTAACCATTCTCCTCAGGCGCCTCATAGCCGCGCTTCTCCTCGTCGCCGTCGTCGCGGTGGCCCTGGGCATCGGCATTTTGCTCGCCACGATCGGCCATTCCTTGCTCAACGAGGAGCGCACGCCGCCATCGCGCGCCAATGGTTGATGCGCGTGGCTGAACGCAGTTTCGGAATCGTTCGTTAGTGGCGTGAATGTAACGGTTGGTTCTCCATCATCGTCATGGCCGGGCGTCGGCCCGGCCATTCATGCCTCTTTACCGCCGTGGTATGGCGTGGATGCCCGGCACAAGGTCGGGCAGGACGCCAAGAGCGGGCGACGAGCCTTAGAAGTGGTACCCTAATCCAACACGGCGGGCTCGGCGCTCGGCGCGGTGGCGACGCGCGGCTTGCGCATGAAGAGCAGCAACAGCGCCGTCGGCAAGCTCACCCAAAGCATCAGCTTGAAATCGTCGATATAGGCGATGTTCAACGATTGACGGGTGACCTCGTTGTTCAGCGCCTCCAGTCCGGCAGAGGTCGCGCTGTTCCACAGCGCGTAAGCGCCACCCGTCTGCAGCATGCGGTTGAAGGGTGTCACACTTTGCGCGAGCTCCGCGTGCATCGTCTGCGTGTTCTGCGCCAAAAGGAAAGAGGTGACCGAGATACCGATCGCGCTCCCGACATTTCGGATCAGGGCGAATAGAGCCGTCCCGTCCGTGCGAAGCTCCGCCGGGAGAGATGCGAAGGCGACGACTTGGAGGGGGATGAAAACGAAGCCCAGCCCGAACCCTTGAACCAAGGTGGTGATTGTCAGCGGCCAGGCTGCGATGTCGGGCGTCCAGCTCGTCATCTGCCAGAGGCTGCCCGCAAGGAGCACGACGCCGACGAGCATCAACAAGCGCGGGTTTACCCGGTTCGTAAGTCTTCCGGCAACCATCATGGCGATCATGGTGCCGACGCCGCGCGGCGCCATGAGCAGGCCCGCCGTGCTCACCGGATAGCCAGCGAGATTTTGCAGGTAAGGCGCAAGCAGCGCCGAGCTCGAGAGGAGCACCATACTCACCGCGAACATCACCAGAAAGCCCGAGGTGAAGTTGATGTCGGCGAAGATGCGCGGGGTGATGAAGGGTTTCTCGGCGAGCCAGACATGCACCACGAAAAGATACAGGCCAAGGCCGGCCAGCACCGTCTCGACGACGATCTCGGTCGAGCCGAACCAATCCTTCTGCTCGCCGCGATCGAGCATTAGCTGCAAGGCGCCGATGCCGAGGCTGAGCACGAGAAAGCCGATCCAATCGAATGGAAGCTTCGTGTTGCGCCGCGTATCGGAAAGGAAGAATACGAGGCCGCAAATGGCGAGGATGCCGATCGGCAGGTTGATGTAGAAGACGTAGCGCCAATCATAGACGTCGGTGAGATAGCCGCCGAGCGTCGGTCCGAGGATGGGCCCCACCATCACGCCCATGCCCCACATCGCCATGGCGGAACCCCGCTGCTCAGGCGGGTAGAGATCGAGCATCGTGGCTTGGGAAAGCGGCACAAGAGCCGCGCCGAACATGCCTTGCAGCAGGCGGAAGAGCACCATTTGGGTGAGCGATTCCGCGAGCCCGCACAGCATCGAGGCGAGCGTGAAGCCGGCGAGGCAGGTAATGAAAAACCCCTTGCGTCCAAAGCGGGCCGAAAGCCAGCCCACCGGAGACGTCATGATGGCGGCGGCAACGATATAGGAGGTCAAAACCCAGGTGATCTGGTCGGACGTCGCCGACAAGCTTCCTTGCATGTAAGGGAGCGCCACATTGGCGATCGTCTGATCGAGCGCCTGCATCAAGGTGGCGGCCATCACGCATACGGTGATGATGCCGCGATGCTTGGGAGCCTCGTCCTCAGGGTTGGGCAGGGACATCGGACGTCTCCGCCGGCACTTCGCCCCAGAGCTCGGAAAGGCTTCGCTTATGGCCCGTGTCGATATCGACGATGACACTCATGCCGGAGCGCAACACCGGGTAACCTTCCTTCTGCTCGACAGCGATTCGCACCGGAATACGTTGCACCACCTTCACCCAGTTTCCGCTCGCATTCTGTGGCGGCAAAATCGAGAACTCCGCTCCGCTCGCCGGGCTGATGCTCTCGACCTTTCCGGTCCAGACGCGCCCGGGGTAGGAATCGACCAAGATGTCGACCGAATCGCCCGGTTTCACATAAGTGAGGTCGGTCTCTTTCAAATTGGCATCGACCCAGACGTGGCTCGACGAGACGAGGCCGATCGCGCCGGTATTGGTGAGGGCCGCGGTTTGGGAAACGAGATATGTGCCGAGCTGCAAGGCATCGACTTGGGTCGCAACACCGGGGAAGGGTGCGCGGATCACCGTGTGGTCGAGCTGCCTTTGCGCCTCGTCGACTTGCGCCTTCGCTTGCTGCCATTGCGGCATGGTCTCGACCGGCGCATCGGCATTTCCGTTGAGGCGCGCCAGCGTGACCTGCGCCTGCTGCTTCAAGGATTGCAGGGTCTTTTGCGCGGCGAGCAGCGTGAAATGGGTCTGGTCGTAGGTTGCCCTCGTGCCGAAATCGGTCTTGAGGAGCGACGCGGCACGATCGAAATTCGTCTGCGCCAGGTCGACCTGCGCATTTTGCGATTCGATGTCGCTGAGAATGCGCCGATAATCCTCTTTCGTCGCATTGATCGACAATTCGACTTGGCCGAGCTGCGCCTTGGCTTGCGCCAAGCCAATCTCGTATTGCCGGGGATCGATCTTGAACAGGACCTGATTCGCCGCGACCTTCTGGCCTTCGTGCACGTCGACCTCGGAGACGAGGCCCGAGACATCCGTCGACACCATCAGCTTTGCGGCTCTGACATACGCATCATCGGCCGAGACATATCGACCGCCGCGCATCCAGAAGACGCCGGCGCCGATGACCACAGCCGCAATGCCACCCAGCATCAGGATGGCGCGCAGCCGCCGTCTTCCGCTGGCGCGTCTTGCCGTTTTGCCGCCAGCGTCGAGCGGCGTCACGGGAGCCGGTGCCTCGCGTCGTGCCTTGATCGGGGCTTCGGTGCGGGCGGCAGGTGTACGCTCCTGCGTCTCGCTTCGCGCGGGCGCGTGCGTGGATGCGGTCCCGGCGCCGCTTGCCATCTCGGCATCGGCCGGGAATTTCCGCGACGCTGTCTTTTCCGTCGCGTCCCGCTCGACGTCCGCCTCTTGCGGCATCCCGCTCGACGGCTTGATCTCGACAATCTCGCCGCCGGGGCGGACGATTCTCACATTTCCTCGGCTCATCGAACGCCCCTACCCGACCTGCGCTAACACTGGCGACTGGACAAGATTGGTTTTCATGCGCAGCAGCGTATCGACTTGGGATTTCAGAGCAGTATCGGAAATACCGGCCGTGACCTCATGGCGCAGTTCCTCGCGCCAGTCGTGGATTTCATCCAGCACGGGTTTAGCCTTGCTTGTGAGATGCAGGCGCTTGATGCGCCGGTCCTTCGGGTCGGGACGGCGCTCGACGAGCCCGCGAGCCTCGAGGCGGTCGACCAGGCGGCAAACCGTGATCGGCTCGACTTCCACAAGCCCTGCGAGATCGCTTTGTGAAATGCCCGACTGGCGCTCGAGCCAACTCAGGATCACCCATTGGGCGCGGGTCATTCCGTGGCGGCGGGCCCGCTGGTCAGCGCGAGTACGCATCAAGCGTGCTACGTCGTAGAGGAGAAAAAGGACGTCGGTTTCGAGCGCTTTGATCATGAGCATGCTTCTCGTATAGAAGCTTTATATAACGTGCCTTATGATTTCCGCAAGGCTCATGAATCAAGTTGATGCAAGCCCAAAGAGCCCGCTCGCTTGATCGGAAATCCCCCTGCCGGCGCCCTCTTCTTCAAGCCACCCGGCCTTCGGGGGCCTTGACCAGCGGCGCGAATGCGCGGCCGCGGACTGCTCGCGGGGAAACGAAGGTGATGACGGCTGAGGTGAGCAAGCAAAGCGCGAGAAAGTAGAGCCCGATCTCGAAACTACCTGTCGCGTCCTTGATCCAGCCCACGATAAAGGGGCCGAAATAGCCGCCCAGATTGCCGATGGCGTTGATGAACGCGATGGCTCCCGCCGCGGCAGTGCCGCTGAGGAAAAGTGAGGGGAGGGGCCAGAACGACGTTCGCGACCCGTAAATGCCGACGGCGACATCGCGGCGAGCGCCCAAAAGGAGCTTCCGAAAGCGGCGGCGCCTGCGAGTCCAAGAAACCCGACAAAGGACGCGCTGATCAGGTGCCAACGACGCTCTCCGCTTTTGTCGGAGGACCATCCCCAGATGACGAGCCCCGCCAGGCCGACCGTAAAGGGGATGGCCGAAACGATGCCGGTCATCGTGTTGGAAAGGCCGAGGCCCTTCACGATCTGAGGCATGAAGAATGTCGTGCCATAGCTCGCGGTCGAGCTCGTGAGATAGATCATGGAGAGCGCAAAAACGCGCGGATCGGCAAGCGCCTTCCATAAGCTCAAGTGTTCCTGGGCTTCGATCTGGCGACGCTCGGCGTCGAGCTCGGCATCGAGCCAGCGGCGCTCCTCGGGCTGAAGCCACGTCGCGAGTGCTGGGCGGTCGATCATCACGCGCAGCACCACCACGCCCAGAATGACGGCCGGCGCAGCCTCGAGGATGAACACCCATTGCCAGCCGTGCAAACCCAAAACGCCGTCCATCTCGAGAATCACGCCCGAGATCGCATTCCCCAGCGCGTTCGCGATCGGCTGCGCAAAAAACAGCGCCGCGATGGCGCGGCCGCGAAAGCGATCGGGGAACCAATAAGTGAAGTAGAATATCATGCCCGGAAAGAAACCCGCTTCAGCCGCGCCGAGGAGAAAGCGCACCAGGATGAAGCTCTTGGGCCCGATAATGAAGGCGGAGCCCGCCGAAATTATTCCCCAGGTGATCATGATGCGCGCAATCCAGCGACGCGCGCCCACCCGCTCGAGAATCACATTGCTGGGAACCTCAAAGATGAAGTAGCCGACGAAGAAGATACCGGCGCCGAAGCCGAAGAGTGTCGCGGTGAACCCGAGATCCTTGTTCATCGTCAACGCCGCCACCGCGACATTGGTGCGATCGATGAAGGCGACGCAATAGGCAATGGTGGCGAGCGGCAGGATGCGCCAGGCAATCTTGTTGATCACCGTGGCCTCGAGGATTATG
>JAFAQA010000079.1 GCA_019246665.1 Hyphomicrobiales bacterium | reverse complement strand
ATTTCGGCGAGCGCTTCCCGACGCGGCGCGTCGAAGCGATCGAGATCGATGGCCTTCCCGAAGACGCCCCCGAGCTCGTGCTCGCCGACAAGCTCGCCGCTTACGATGCGCTCGTCGCCGAGCGGATGAAGGGGTTGCCGCCGGGCACGGCGGCGCGCTCGCGCCTCGTCCTCGTGGGCTTGCAGCAGCGCCTCCTCTCCTCGATCGCGGCCTTTGCGATGGGATTCCAAACTGGCGCGTTCGATCTCGCGCATATTGCGTCCGCCTACAGCGCTGCCGAGAATGGCGTCTCGCCCGATCTTCCGATTCTTCTCGGGCGAAAGCCGAGGTGGCTCTCCGAGTTTCTTGACGATCACCAGAACGCCTTTTCCTTCTGATCGAGCCGGAGCGCCTCATAAACCGTGACTGGGGAGAATATCGATGCGCGCTCGCGTGAGCGGGGCGAGGGATGTGCAAAAAAAGGCGAGCGGCGCGCACGCCTGCCCCGTACGTTCGAGATTCTCGATGACGACTATGCGGCCGCCGGAGCATGGGCATAACGGACGAAGATCGGGTTCGCGGAGTGGATTCTGTCAGCCAGCCGCGTCGACGATAGCACGATCGCGGCGTCGCGTGGTAAGCCAACCGGACCACGAGCGAATACTGGATATCGATGATCGGTTATCCACGCGATCTCGTCGGCTACGCCGATAAGGCACCACACCCGCGCTGGCCCGGAGGAGCGCGGATCGCGGTCAATTTCGTGCTCAATTACGAGGAAGGCGGCGAGCGCTCGGTGCTACACGGCGACGCGTGCTCGGAGACGCGGCTCGCCGATGTTTTTGCGGCGGCGCCCCTCCCAGGCGCGCGCGATCTCAATATCGAATCGGCGTATGAATATGGCAGCCGGGTCGGCTTCTGGCGTCTGATGCGAATTTTTGCCGAACGGCAAATGCCGCTGACGATCTATGCCGTGGGCATGGCCCTCGAGCGCAACCCGCATGCCGCCGAGGCAATGGCTTGCCAGGGCTGCGAGATCGTCGGCCATGGCTGGCGCTGGTTCGACTATCGAGGTGTCGACGAGGCGACCGAGCGCGAGCACATCAGGCTCTCGGTGGAGTTGATCCGCAGGGTCGTCGGAGTTCGCCCGGTCGGCTGGTATGTGGGTACCCCCAGCGCCAACACTCGTCGGCTCGTCGTCGAGGAAGGCGGCTTCCTCTATGACAGCGATGCCTATAATGACGAGCTGCCATATTGGACTTACGAGTATAGCCGACCGCATCTCATTATTCCGCATTCGCTCGACGATAACGACACCCGTCTGGCGCGCGGACTTGGCTGGGGGCAGGCCAACGATTTCTTTATCTCGCTGCGCGACAATTTCGACGCGCTCTATAGCGAGGGGGAGTCGGCACCCAAGTTGATGACCGTCGCGGTCCATTGCCGCCTCGCCGGCAAGCCGGCTCGCGCAGCCGCTTTCGCACGGTTCATCGATCATGTCCTGAGCCATGACAAGGTGTGGATTTGCCGTCGCGACGCGATCGCCGAACACTGGCGACGGCTCCACCCGGCGCGCGGAGCGCTTCCATGACCAAGTTCGACATCGTCATTCGCAACGGTTTGGTCATCGACGGCACTGGCGCGGAGCGCTTCCGGGCCGATGTGGCGATCTCTGATGATCGAATCATTGCAGTCGGCGAGGTCGATCCCACCCTGTGGGCTCGCGAAATCGATGCAGCCGGCCTGATCGTCGCGCCGGGTTTCATCGACGTGCACACCCATGATGATCGCGCGCTCCTTTCAATGCCCGACATGACGCCCAAAGTGAGCCAGGGAGTTACCAGCGTCGTTGCCGGCAATTGCGGCGTCAGCCTGGCGCCGCTTGCGCTCGCCGAGGTGCCCCCGCCGCCGCTGGACCTTCTTGGCAGTGAGCCAGGCTGGTTCCACTTTGAGCGTTTTGGGCAATACGTCGAAGCGCTCCGAGAGTCGCCGCCAGCCGTCAATTACGGCCTCCTTGTCGGCCACATCACCTTGCGCCATCGCGTCATGGATCGCTTCGACCGTGCCGCCCGCCCTTCCGAGAACGCCGAGATGCAGCGTCAGGTGGATGCCGCGATGAAGGAAGGTGCGATCGGCTTCTCGACCGGGCTCGATTATCCCTCCGCGGTTGCGGCACCCACCGAAGAGATCCTCCCTCTCGTTGCAGCGCTGAAGCCCCATGATGGGATCTATTGCTCGCATCACCGCAACTACTTTGATCGGCTGGAGGAGGCGATCGACGAGGCGCTGGCAATTGGGCGCGAGACGCAGGTTCCCCTCACCATCTCGCACCACCAGTGCACGGGCGCCGCGAATTTTGGCAAGGGGCCAAAAACGCTCGCCGTCATCGACAAGGCACGGCAGAACCAGGTAGTCGGGCTTGACGCCTATCCTTACGATGCGAGCTCGAAGACGCTCGATCCTGGTCGAGCGCAACCTGGTGTCCGGATCATGGTCACTTGGTCGACGCCTTTTCCCGATCTTGCCGGCAGGATGCTCGACGAGATCGCCCAAGGGTGGGGCTGCAGCGCCGCCGCGGCGGCGGAGCGTCTGCTGCCCGCCGGAGCCATATATTTCCAGCTCGACGAAGATGACGTGCGCGCCATCCTTGCCTACGAGCACACGATGATCGGCTCCGACGGGCTGCCGCACGATGTTCACCCGCACCCGCGCCTTTGGGGCACCTTCCCGCGCGTTCTCGGTCATTACAGCCGCGACTGCGGGCTCTTCAGCCTCGAAGAGGCGGTGCGTCGGATGACCAGCCTACCGACGCGCTGGTTCGGGTTTCGCGACCGTGGCGTCCTCCGACCGGGCGCTTTCGCCGACGTCGCCATGTTCGACCCGGTGACGGTGAACGACAAGGGGAGCTTCACGGCGCCGGCGCAGCCTGCGGAAGGCATTGCGCTGGTGATGGTGAACGGAAATATCGTCTGGCAAGCAAACCGGCATACAGGGATGCGTCCCGGCCGCAGATTGCGCCGAGAGCCGGGGGCGTGAGGCTTCCGCTCTACTTCGAGCGATCAGCCGGAACCTCAGTCGGAGGAGCTCGCGAAGAATTTCCGGCGCCTCACCTTAGAATAGCGAAGAGAGAACCGTTCCAAGCAAAGGCGCGAACTCCGCCCTCCCGATTGCGTCGGCTATCCGATATTACTTTTTCACGGATTATGCGCTAGCCTTTCTCAAGTGTTGTTTCATTCTACTCTGCGGGGCCTCTAAGGAGCTGTGCGGTGGCCATCGAGCGCCTGGAAAATGGGCCGAGATTCTGCAGAGTTCTCACCCATAACGGCATCGCCTATCTCGCCGGCATGACGGCCGATGATCTCTCCGGCGATGTGGTGCAGCAGACAAAAGACACGCTCGCGAAAGTCGACCGCTATCTGCGCATCGCAGGAACCGACAAGTCGAAGCTCCTCACCGCCGTTGTCTGGCTGAGGGATATCGCCGAGTTCGACAAGATGAACTCGGCTTGGGACGAGTGGATCGACAGGGACGGCATGCCGGTCAGGGCGACCGTGGAGGCGCGGCTCGCGGGCGATCTCTACCGCGTGGAGATCATGGTCACGGCGGCGATTTGAAATCGCCGCGAGCGCTTCGCCTACGCCGCTGCCAGCCTGCAACGGAGATGGGCGAACGAGCGGATACGAGCCGAACTGCAAACGATGGGAGCCGAGCATGAGCGCTGACACCGAGCATGTTCTCCTCGGCAAGCTGCGTGAGCAACTTGCCGAAGGAAAAATAGAGCGGCGCGAGTTCATGCGCTTCGCCGTCCTTCTCGGACTTTCGGTTGCGGCGGCGGCCGCCGCATCGGGCGCGCCGCCGGCTCGAGCCGAAGGCACCCTCCCTTTCGCGGATGATCCGAAGGCCAAGAAGGGGGGCACACTGCGTGTTGGACAGGCTGTCGCCAAGATGGAAGATCCGGCCACCTACAGCTGGAACGAGATGTCAAATCAGACGAGGCCTGTGCTCGAATACATGACGCTTGTCGGACCCGACAATCTGGTCCGCCCGATGCTCGTTGAATCTTGGGAAGCCTCACCGGATCTCAAGCAGTGGACCCTGCATGTGCGCAAGGGGGTGTTGTGGCACAACGGCGACGAGCTGACTGCGGAACACTTGGCGTTCAATCTCGTGCGTTGGACGGATTCGACGCTTGGATCGTCCAACAGCGGATTGTCGACATTTGGCGCCCTGGCCGAGGATACCGGCGTTAAGAACGCCAAGGGCAAGCCGACCTTGCGGCCTCGCAAGGGCGCGGTCGAGGTCGTGGACCGCTACACTTTGCGCCTCAACTTGTCGAAGCCGGTGCTGAGCGTCGCCGAGGATTGTGCCGAGTACCCGACGGCCATCGTCCATCCGTCCTTCAAGCCGCCGCTCGCCGAGAATCCGATCGGCACGGGGCCTTTCACCATTGCCGAACTCGAGGTCGGCAACCGCTGCATTCTCAAGCGAGTGAACAAAACCCACGACGGAAAGGACTTCAGATATTGGGGCGGCGACGTCTACCTTGATGAGATTCACTTCTACAATTTCGAGCACGAGAACCAGGTCACGGCGCTGGCCTCCAGCTCCGTCGATCTCATCTATGAAATCAGCGTCGAGGAATTGCAGCTCGCGCGGGCTATACCGGGCGGCCAGATCCTGTCGGTTCCCTCCGCGCAGACGCTGTGCTGCCGCATGCAAATCGACAAGAAGCCCTTCGACGACATCCGCGTGCGGCAGGCGATCGTCAAGGCAGCCGACAACGGCGCGATACTCGATCTTATTTTTCCCGACGGCGGCGCAGTCGGGGAGAACCATCACGTCGCCCCGATCCATCCCGAATATGTCGAGCTGCCCAAGCTCAGGCGCGATGTGGAGGGCGCGCGAAAGATGCTCGCCGAAGCCGGGCACGGCTCGGGGCTCGACCTCACGATCGATGTCGGCAATACGGACGGGCCCTGGCACCAGACTGTCTGTGAGGCGCTGCGCGATCAGCTCAAGGCGGCGGGAATCAATCTGGCTATCAACGTGCTGCCCGCACAGAAATTCTGGGAAGTCTGGGACAAGACGGTCTTCGGTGCCACGTCATGGGGTCATCGGCCGCTCGGCACGATGGTGCTGTCTCAGGCCTATCGCAGCGGCGTTCCCTGGAATGAGACGCATTTCTCTGATTCGCAATTCGACGCCACCTTGGCTGAGGCCGAAGGCCTCATCGATGTCGCCAAGCGCAAGGAGAAGATGAAGAAGCTCGAAACCATTCTTCAGGACGCGGCCATAATGGTTCAGCCGATCTGGCGCCCTGTCTACACCATGGCATCGAAGGATGTGCACGGTTATCGCGCCCAGCCGGCCCGCGCCATGCATTTGACGAAAGTCTGGATGGGCTGAGAGCGGAGATGACTCGATATCTCACTCTCGCGGCTTGCCAGATGGGCCCTATCCAAAAGCGCACCTCGCGCAGTGAGACGGTGGGGCGTCTCGTCGACCTGCTTGAGAGGGCAGCCAAGGCCG
>JAFAQA010000073.1 GCA_019246665.1 Hyphomicrobiales bacterium | reverse complement strand
CGCCCCTCGATTTGGCGACGACTACTCGGCCGCCTTTCTTTGTTGTTCACTCGCGGCGAGCCATTTCTCCGCGTCGAGCGCGGCCATGCAGCCGAGCCCGGCCGCGGTAACGGCTTGCCGATAGCGTTCATCGGTCACGTCTCCGGCGGCAAAGACGCCGGGAATGCTGGTCGCCGTCGAGCCAGGTTCCGTCGCGATATAGCCCGAAGGCGTCATGCGCAACTGATCCTTGAAGAGCTCGACCGCCGGCGCATGGCCGATGGCGATGAACACGCCATCTGCCTTGACGAGCGTTTTGGCGCCGGTCCGCGTCTGGCGAAGCGTCACCTCGGTCACTGAAGTGGGGTCGGCGGTGCCGCCGATCTCATGAACCACGTGATCGAAGATCACCTCGACATTGTCTCGGCTGAAAAGGCGCTCCTGCAAGATGCGCTCGGCGCGGAAAGTGTCACGGCGATGCACCAGCGTCACCTTGGTGGCGAGGTTGGAAAGATAAAGCGCTTCCTCGACCGCGGTGTTGCCGCCGCCAACCACGACGACCTCCTTGCCGCGGAAGAAAAATCCATCGCACGTGGCGCAGGCGGAAACGCCGAAGCCCTTGAAGCGCTCTTCCGACGCGATGCCGAGCCATTTCGCTTGAGCCCCCGTGGCGATCACGAGCGCATCCGCCGAGTAGGTGTCGCCCGAATCCCCCCTGAGGCGAAACGGGTGAACCTTAAGCTCGGCCGAGACGATGTGGTCGGAAATCAGGGTCGTGCCGACATGTGCCGCCTGCAGGCGCATCTGCTCCATGAGCCAGGGCCCTTGGATCACTTCCGCAAAGCCTGGATAATTCTCGACGTCGGTGGTGATGGTGAGCTGGCCGCCTTCTTGCACGCCCGAGACGAGGATCGGCTTCAAGAGCGCGCGCGCGCCATAGATCGCCGCGGTGTAGCCGGCCGGACCCGAGCCGACGATCAAAAGAGGCGTATGATGGTGCGGCACACTCACTCCTTGGCGATCGGGCGCCGGCCGTTGGGTGCTAAAGCGCCTCGCGATGCCGACGAAACGCCTCCGCAATACGGGAAGCAACCGCAAACGTCGAATCTAGGGGTTCGTAGGGTGATCCTGCAAGATGTCCCGTAAAGTTATGGACAATTCCCCGTGCCCGCAGCCAGTCGAGATACCGTGTGACCTTCCTGTGCCCCCCGCTCGGCTCGAAGATGAGGACCGGGCGCCCGGTTGCGGCAGCCTCTCCGACCATGCCGACCGAATCGGCCGTGACCACGAGCGCGTCCGCAAGCGCAAGAAGCGCAATGAAAGGGTTGTCGCCCATTTCGTCCCAGAGATATCCCTCATGCCTCGCGATGACGGCGGCGATGGCGCGGCGCAAGCGAGGAGGCGTGCGGCGCGAGAGCGTCGCCATGAGCGAATTGCCGTCGTTGGCGAGCCGATCGAGCTTGGCCGTGAGGTCGGCGATGTCGGCCCTCGTGAAGCGATGATTGACGCTGTTGCCTCCGATGAGCACGGCGACGCGCGGAGCGGGAAGGCGTGCCAGGACGCCGAGCGGCTCGGCGCGCGCCGCCGCCAGCCTTTCCGCCGTGACCCGATGCGGCGTGAGCGGTGATTGGATCACATTCGGTCCGGTGAGGGCGTCATGTGCCGGAACCCAGATCAGGTCCGCGGTTCGGATGCCCGTGTAGGGGTCCTTCATGAACGCGGTGAAGGTGCGCCCGGCGGTTTCTGACCGGATGCGCCGCACATAAGGGACGGCGCGCCGGCCGGACGCCACGATGAGGTCTGGATAAGGGGGCGCGATGGGGCTGCCGGGGCGGTTCGGCGCCTCTTTGGGATCGATCGGCCCGAAAGGCGTCGCCCAGCTCCAAGGCGGACGCGGCGCAACCTTGTGAAGCACGGGCTCGAGGCCCAAGGCTTCGACCACGCCGAAGCATATGGCCGTATCGCCGGCCTTGCCGTCCGTGACCACCCAGGCGGTAGTTGACGGCGAAAGGAGCGGGATCATGCGCTTCGCGGGTCGCCTACTCCCGCGTGCGGCACATGCGGGAGAAGGTATCCGAATGAAATAATAGCGGACGAGGGCGCTGGCAGCCACATTGGTGATTTGAACGGTCGTTTCCCGCGAACGTGAAACCCTCGGTTCGAATTGCCCGGAGATTTCGAATTGCCGAGATAAAGGCCAATGAACGATCGCGAACGCGGATTACCCCCATCCGCCGATCGCTGAAGCGATCGGCACCCTCTCTCTCGAACGGGACAACGTCATCGCCTCACGAGCCACCCGCTCCCATGACGCTCGCGGGATCGACCTTCACGCCAGGTCCCATGGTCGAGGAGATGGCAATGCGCTGGACATAATGCCCTTTGGCGCCGGTCGGCTTGGCCTTCACCACGGCATCCGCGAAGGCGCGAATGTTCTCGGCGAGCTTCCCGGCCTCGAAGGAGGTCTTGCCCACGCCGCCGTGAACGATGCCGGCCTTCTCGACCCGGAACTCGACCGCTCCGCCCTTCGCCGCGCGCACGGCTCCCGCGACATCCGGCGTCACCGTTCCGACGCGCGGGTTCGGCATCAGGCCGCGCGGGCCGAGCACCTTGCCCAACCGTCCGACGAGCGGCATCAGATCGGGCGTGGCGATGCAGCGGTCGAAATTGATCTCGCCGGCATTGACCTTCTCGACGAGGTCCTCCGCGCCCACAATATCGGCACCCGCAGCCTTCGCCTCCTCGGCCTTGCCGGCGCGCGCGAAGACGGCGACGCGCACCGAGCGGCCTGATCCATTCGGCAATTGGCAGACGCCGCGCACCATCTGGTCGGCGTGACGCGGGTCCACACCGAGATTCATGGCGATCTCGACGGTCTCGTCGAATTTCGCCTTGGCCCTCTCCTTGACGAGCTTCACCGCCTCGTTGAGCGGGTAAAGCTTGGCGCGGTCGATGCCCTCGAGCGCAGCCTTTTGACGTTTTCCCACACTCATCTCGTCACCCCACCACCTCGAGGCCCATCGAACGAGCGGAGCCCTCGACCATGGCCATTGCCGATTCCACGCTGTCGCAATTCAAGTCGGGCAGCTTCGTCTGAGCGATCTCGCGCACCTGCGCCTTGGTCACCTGACCCACGGTTCCGCGGCCCGGCGTCTTGGACCCGCCTTGGATCTTCGCTGCCTTCTTGAGGTAAAAGGACATCGGCGGCAGCTTCATCTCGAAGGTGAAGGAACGGTCCTGATAGGCCGTGATCACCACGGGGATCGGCGTGCCCTTCTCCATCTGCGCAGTCCTCGCGTTGAAGGCCTTGCAGAATTCCATGATGTTCAAGCCGCGCTGACCGAGCGCGGGGCCGATCGGCGGGGACGGATTGGCCGCGCCGGCCGGCACTTGCAGCTTGATGTAGCCTGCGATTTTCTTCGCCATGCCACTGCTCCAATTGAACGCCACGCCTTGCCTTGGGCAATGGAACGTTCAGGTTGCAGGCCGCGGTCGCGACAGGTTTTACCCGGCATGGCGTGCCGGCCGGTCTCCCGCAGAGTTCGCGGGCATATAGTCACAATGGTGGTCAGCGTCAAAATCGGGGCTTTTGTGCTGTCGTAAGCAGACGAGTTGTCCGGGTTAGGTAGCACATGAGTTGTCCGGGTTTTGTCGCCGCAAGGGGGCGGCAATAGACACGCGGTTCGATAATCCTAAGAGGGCAGTGTGCGCTTCGCTTGCCAGCGGCCATCAGCACGCGCTATTTCAAGCTGTATTAATTACAGGTTTGAGGTCGCGTGATGCCAACGGATGATCATTTCGAATTGCTGACCCGGGGCAAGCTCGCTGCGCGGTCGGGCTGCAACATCGAGACCATTCGCTACTACGAGCGGATCGGCATTCTGCCTCCGCCACCGCGCAGTGAAGGGGGCCATCGCCT
>JAFAQA010000059.1 GCA_019246665.1 Hyphomicrobiales bacterium | reverse complement strand
GGCAAGGTGCGTCGTGTTGGTCGCGTAACGGTTGCTTGGCATGTGTGCAGTGCGTACCAAGCGCGCCGACCCCACGTCCCGGAACAGGGTATGGCGTACCGGGATGGGCGCGTCGGCGGCGCTGGATCTGTGTTCCGAGCAACAGCTCGACTACATCACGGAAGGCGATTGCATAGCGGAGCTCGCTCGGCTTCCCGCGAGCAGCGTCGATCTCGTCTTTGCCGATCCCCCTTACAATCTGCAGCTTGCCGGAAGCCTGTCGCGGCCCGATCAGAGCCTCGTCGACGCCGTCGACGAGGATTGGGACCGCTTCAGCTCCTTTGCCGAGTATGACGCTTTCACGCGGGCCTGGCTCACCGAAGTTCGACGCGTGATGAAACCCAGTGCCACGCTGTGGGTGATCGGCTCCTATCACAACATCTTCCGCGTCGGCACGATGCTTCAGGACCTCGGCTTTTGGGTGCTCAACGACATCGTTTGGCGCAAGGCGAACCCGATGCCGAATTTTCGCGGGCGTCGCTTCACGAACGCGCACGAAACACTGATCTGGGCATCTCGTTCCCCGCAAGCCAAGGGCTATACCTTCCACTATGAGGGGCTGAAGGCCGGCAATGAGGACACGCAGGCACGCTCGGATTGGTTCTTCCCCATCTGCTCGGGCGAGGAACGCCTCAAGGATGAGCGCGGCCGCAAGGCCCATCCCACGCAGAAGCCCGAGGCTTTGCTGAGGCGAGTCATTCTCGCCTCCTCGAATCCAGGCGATGTGATTCTCGACCCTTTCTTCGGCTCGGGCACGACGGGCGCGGCCGCAAAGGCCCTCGGCCGGCGTTTCATAGGCATCGAGCGTGATGAAGGGTACGCGGCGCTCGCGCGCCATCGGATCGCAGCCGTCACGCCCTTGCCGGCTGAGACGATCTCGCCCTTGCCTGGTAGGCGGGCCGAGCCGCGCATCCCTTTCCTCAGCGTCGTTGAGCGCGGCCTGGTCACGCCTGGCGCCTCGGTGACGGATGGGCGGGGCGCACGAAGTGCGCTGGTGCGCGCCGACGGCACGCTTTCGCTTGGCCCTGCGATCGGATCGATCCACAAGATCGGCGCGCTCGCGCAAGGATTGCCCGCCTGCAATGGCTGGGTCTTCTGGCATTATGAAAACGAGGGTCGGCGCCTTCCCATCGACCGATTGCGCGAAAGGCTCAGGCGCGAGCTCGCCGACGCTGCCTGATAGAGCTCTTCGCGCCGTCGTCGCCCGCAAGCGCGCCCGCAAACGCCAGCACCTTCCTCATCAGTGTCGGAATCGCGGCGCTCGCGATCTCGTCGCGTGGAAGGAAGCGGCACCCGCGCGGCGGGCCTGCCATGTCGCTCGCGTTCGCCACGAAGACCGAGAGCTCGAGCGGGAAATGGGTGAAGACGTGCCGCACATGACCCTCGAGGCGCCGCCAAGCGAGACAGGGCTCGCTGGAAAGACGCGGTGCGAACGAAAGAGCGGCGCCCTCGTCGAAATCCGCGGACCAGTCGCTCCCTGGCACTTCCGTCATGCCGCCGAGGAGGCCCGCTTCCTTGCGGTCGCGCACGAGAACGGCTCCGTCTCGGCGAAGTAGCACGAAGGCCGCACCGCGCCGAAGCTTGCCTTCGCGCCTTGCGCTTTTTCTTGGAAAGCTCTCAGGGTCGCCATGCTGGCGCGCAAGGCACGCCTCATGCCAGGGACAAAGCATGCATCGGGGTTGTCGCGGCCGGCAGATGGTCGCGCCGAGATCCATCAGGGCTTGGGCGAAATCGCCGAAGCGCGAGGTCGCGACAACGCCTTCCGCGAGACGCCGAGCAATCTGCCGGAGCGCGGGCTTGGCGCCCGGCAGTGTCTCCTCGATGCGATGGAGCCGCGCCAGCACGCGCTCGACATTGCCGTCGACGGGAACCGCTTTTTCGTCGAATGCAATGGCAGCGATCGCGGCAGCCGTGTAGGGGCCGATCCCAGGCAGGCGCGCGAGCTCGGCTTCGCGGCGCGGCAACTGCCCGCCATGTTTCTCCACGGTGGCCTTGGCGCAAGCATGCAAGTTGCGCGCGCGGCTGTAGTAGCCAAGCCCGGCCCAGGCGGCGAGCACGTCACCAAGCCGCGCCCCGGCCAACGCTTGAACCGTCGGAAAGCGCGCGAGAAAGCGCTCGAAATAAGGGCCGACGGTCGCGACAGTCGTCTGTTGCAGCATGATTTCCGAAAGCCAGACGCGGTAAGGGTCCGCATGCTCGCCGCGCAAGGCGCGCCAGGGCAAAACGCGCCGGTGCCGATCATACCAGGCCAAGAGATCACTGGCTTGGAGATCGGCGGCGGCAGGACCGGAATCGTCGCGGCGCTCCGTTGCGGTCTTCGCAAGCGAGGCGTTTCGGGTCGAGACCGCTGAGGTCCTCCCGACCATGTTCATCGAGCGATCTCGCGGCGCCCTTCCTCGAAGAGACGCATCGAGGCTTCCTCGATACGCGATCGAAGCTCGGCCAAAAAGGCCTTCGGCCGCATGCCGGGTGCAATCGGATCGAGAATCTCGACCTTGATGGTTCCGGGCCTTCGCGTGAGCGCGCGCCTCGACCAGTAAACCCCAGAATTCAATGCGATCGGCACGCAAACGGCGCCCGTCGCGGCGTAAAGATGGGCGACGCCTGATTTGTAATCGGGAGCTGCGCCGGCGGCGCGCCGCGTGCCTTCCGGAAAGATGATGAGCTGGCGCCCCGCCGCAATCGCCTCTTTCGCACTTTGGCCCAGCGTAGTGAGCGCGTCGCGCCCGGTTTGTCCGCGCCGTACCGGAATCATCGCTCCTTTTGACAAATACCAGCCAAAGAGCGGGATGAACATCAACTCCCGTTTCAGGACGAAGGCCGGGTCTTTGAGAACCGTGAAGAGCGCGAAGGTCTCCCAAGTCGATTGATGCTTGGAGGCGACGAGGCAGCCACCCGGCGGCAGCTTGTCGAGACCCGACCAGTGCACATTCGTTCCGGCGATCAGCTTCAGCAGCCAGACGCACGAGGCGCCCCAGAGCCGCGCCACTCTGACGAAGAAGCGTCTTGGCAGGAAAAGCGTCGGAAAGGCGATGAGGAGCCACATGAAAAGGTTGAGGTAGAAGGCAACGTTGTAGAGCGCCGATCTGAAGGTGAGCATGAGGAAAAATTCCAGGATCGTCGCGCAGTCTGCCGTCTGACCTGCCTCCGCCGATCATCGCCGCCGCTTTAGAGCATGCTGGCCTGAGATGGAAATGCCAGGATGCTGACTCGTCGAGGGAGCATGATCTTTTCGGGAAAATGGCCTCCATTCACCCGAATCATGCTCTGGCGATCACAATCGCGGCTCGATCATTGGCGCAGGTCATTGCCGATCAGGCCGCAAGATCAACCTTAAGTGCAGGTTGGGGCGGGCAAGCGCTGGAAATCGCAATCTTTTTTACTTCTCAAAACCTGCGCCTTCGCCTGCCCTGGGGAGGTGACCCTCAATACAAGGTCGACCTCAACCGCTCGGGGGCTTCACGATCATAAGTCGCCGCATCGATGCTGTTGGCGCTGTTGGCACTGAGAAGCGCCATGATCTCGCCCATGCTCGGCAAATTGGGGCGTTCGCCATCCGCTGCCCTTTCCCACAGCTTCGAGCGCATGAAGGCCTTGGCACAATGCACA
>JAFAQA010000030.1 GCA_019246665.1 Hyphomicrobiales bacterium | reverse complement strand
GCATGCCAAGCCTTGCCGCGGCTTCGACGAGGCCCGCTTCCGCACTCTTGAGCTCGCTCGTGAACATCACGGCGTCTCGCGATGCTTGCCTCGCGTCCGGCGTTCCATCGGCCTCCACAGCGAGCACAAGCGCGCGGCGCACCAGAGACGCGATAGCCTCCCCGGTGCAACCCTTGCGGCAGCCGATGCCGACGGTGAAGCGCGGTCTCATCACTTCACCGCCGTCCAGCGCATCACCGGCAAAGCCGGACGAAAGCCATGCAGGCCCCCGAGCGGCTCGGCCACCGCAATCTGCAGCGTGACGAGCTCGCCGCCCTGCTGCTCGTAACGACGGATGAGCTCGGCCTGGGTCTCCAGCGTCACTGCGTTGACGACGAGGCGCCCACATCGCGACAAGGCCTTCCAGGCAGCGTCGAGGACGCCGGCTTGACTCGCTCCGCCGCCGACGAACACCGCGTCCGGGCGCGGCAAGCCGGCGAGCGCGTCTGGTGCCGTGCCTTCGACGATAGTGAGATCGGGCACGCCGAGCCTTGCGGCATTGCGTGCGATTCGCGCTGCTCTGTCGCGTTTCGCCTCGATGGCGGTCGCGCGATTTTGCGGGTGGCGAAGCATCCATTCGATGCCGATCGAACCGGACCCCGCGCCTATGTCCCAGAGCGTCTCGGCGCGACGCGGCGCGAGGGCCGCCAAGGTCGCGGCGCGGATGTCGCGTTTGGTGATCTGCCCGTCATGCTCGAACATCTCGTCGGCAAGGCCCGAGGCCAAGGGCACGATGTCGGCGCCCGGGTCCGCCACGACCTCGATGGCGACGGTGTTCAAGGCGTCGATCGGCGCGAGCGCGAAAGCGTCGGCCCGCATGCGCGTGAGGCGCTCGCGTTTCCCGCCCATCGCCTCGCAGACGATGAGGCGCGAACCTCCCATGCGTCGCGAGGTGAGAAGCGCCGCGAGCTTTTGCGGCGTCGTCTCGTCCCAGGAGAGGGCAAGGAGGCGCGCGCCAGGTTGCAAATGCGGGATGATGCGCTCGAGCGCATGCCCATGAAGCGAGAGGAGAGCGCAATCCTGCTGCGCCCAACCGAGACGCGCGGCCGCGAGGCTGAAGGCCGAAGGCGCCGGAAGGCAGATCATTTCATCGGGGTCGATTTCGCGAGCGAGCGTCGCGCCGACGCCGTGAAAATAGGGGTCACCAGAGGCGAGCACCGCCACGGGGCGGCCGCGGCGTTCCAGGATTGCGGGAAAGGCGTCAGTGAGGGGGGAGGGCCAGGGAAGGGCTTCCCCCGGAAATTTGCCGGCGAGCGCAAGATGCCGCTTTCCGCCCAGGACGAGCTCGGCTCCGGCAATCAGGCGCTTGGCGGCGGGCGACAATGCCTCGGCCCCGTCCTCCCCGATGCCGATGATCGAGAGCCAGGGGGTCATCGCCTGGGCTCCTTAGGATTGGGCGCTCGAAAGAAAAAAGCGCTAAGAGCATGTGCGCTGCCGGCCGGCCGCACTGCCCTTCGCAGGCCGGACGCGGGCAGCTTCGATCGGAGCAGCGGATGGCGATTCGCATACTCGTCCTTGGCGGCTCGAGCGAAGCTTCCGCGCTCGCGCGGCTTTTGGCCGAGCGGAGCGATGTGGAGGCGGTGCTCTCGCTCGCTGGGCGCACAGCGCGTCCGGCCGTGGCCCCTATCGCGATGCGCAGCGGTGGCTTTGGCGGTGTCGACGGGCTCATCGACTATCTCGAGCGCCGACAGATCGAGGCGGTGATCGACGCCACACATCCGTTCGCGGCGCAAATGTCGCGAAACGCCGAGGAAGCCTGCGCAAGGCTCGCCCTTCCTCTCGTTGTGCTTACGCGAGCGGCCTGGGAGCCGGTCGAAGGTGATCGTTGGCTCGAGGTCGCGGATGCAAACGAGGCCGCGTCCGCGCTCGGCGAAGCGGCACGCCGAGTGTTCCTCACGATCGGCCGCCTCTCGCTTCCCGCTTTCGCGGCCGCGCCTTTTCACCACTACCTCATTCGCGCCATCGAAGGGCCCGAAGGGCTCGATGCGTTGCCCCATCACGAGCTGATCCTCGCGCGACCACCCTTCACTGCCGAGGATGAAGAGCAACTGATGCGAGAAAAGATGATCGACGTCCTGGTGAGCAAGAACAGCGGGGGCGAGGCGACCTATGCCAAGGTCGCGGCGGCGCGTCGCCTCGCCCTGCCGGTCGTGATGATTCGCCGGCCGAAACCTGCCGGCACGCCTGTGCTGCATGAGCCGGCGCAAGCGCTCGATTGGATCGGCCATCATCTTCGCGCTGCCTCCCCGCGCGGTGTGTAGACGAAGGGTCGCGCCGTTCCGGGCCAGGAAACAACGCGCGTCGCGCTCGACCCAATGATGACGAGCGTCGACATGTCGGCGATCGCTGGATTGGCCTCGGCTAGGCTCGTGATGGTGACCTCTTCGTCGGGCCGGCCGACGGCGCGCGCGAAGATCACGGGCGTCTTTGGAGGTTTGCGGGCGCGCAGACACGCAAAGGCGTCGTGAATGCGCTGGGGGCGCGCCTTCGAGGCCGGGTTGTAAAGCGCGAGCACGAAATCGCCGTCCGCCGCGGCCGTGAGGCGCTTCTCGATGACGCCCCAGGATTTGAGATTGTCCGAGAGGGAGATAGCGCAGAAGTCATGGCCAAGCGGCGCGCCGAGCCGCGCCGCGGCCGCCTGCATTGCGGTGATGCCGGGGATCACCTTCACGTCGAGGCCGCGCCAGCAAGGCTCTCCCGCCTCCAGCGCTTCGAACACCGCGGCCGCCATGGCGAAGACACCGGGATCTCCGCCGGAGACGACGGCGACGCACCGACCGGCGGTAGCGAGCGAAAGCGCCTGGCGCGCGCGCGCCAGCTCCTCGCGATTGTCGCTGGCATGCCGGACCTGCCGCGACCTCTCGGGCACGCGCTCGAGATAAGGCGCATAGCCGACGAGATCACTCGCCTCGGCGAGCGCCTGGGTTGCTTCCGGCGTTACCCATTCGGCAGCGCCGGGGCCGAGACCGATAATGACGAGGCGCCCCTTCGCGGCGCTCATGGCCGCCGTCCTTCGCCCGGCACCAGGATGAGCGCGAAATAGGGCGCATCATCATCGCTCTTATCGGCAAGCCGCAGGACGCGTTCCTCGGTCGTCGTGCCGCGCTCGACATAGATCGCGCGTTCGGCAAGGCCGGCATCGGTGAGCGCCGCACGAATTTTCGGCAGGTTGCGGCCGAGCTTCATCACCACGGCCGCGTCGGTGCCGGCGAGGCGCCGCGCGAGCTCGGCGCGCGGCAAGGTGCCGGGGATCACCGTGAGCACATCATCGCCCCAGCTCATCGGCGCTTGCGCGGCCGTCCAGCATCCGGACATACCCGTGATGCCGGCGCAGATCGAGATGGCGAAGCGGTCCTTCAGGCGTGCTTGGATATGCATGAAGGAGCCGTAGAAGAGCGGGTCGCCTTCGCAAATGAGGGCAACGTCACGCCCGGCCGAAAGACGCGCCGCGATTTCGCTCGCTGCCTTTTCGTAGAAGGGGCGAAGCTCGCAAGCGTAGGCGGGCTGATCGAAGGGGATCTCGGTCGTGACCGGAAAGTTAAGCGCGAGCTCGACGGCGCCCGGCCTGATCCAGCGAGAGGCGATGTGCCGTGCATTCGAGGGCCGGCCCTCTTTGGCGAAATACGCAACGACCTGCGCCTCACCAATCAAGCGAACCGCTTTGAGCGTGAGGAGCTCGGGATCACCGGGGCCGAGGCCCACCCCGTGAAGCCGGCCGAAGCCTTTCTCGGTCCCGGGTGCCGAAGCGCTCATTCGCTTTCGCTCGCGAGCGCGTTGATCGCCGCGGCTGCAAGCGCGCTGCCGCCGCGCCTGCCACGCACCGCGAGGTAAGGCAGGCGGCCATCGGCGATGAGCGCCTCCTTCGATTCGGCCGCACCGACGAAGCCGACCGGCATGCCGATCACGGCAGCGGGCGAAGGCGCGCCTTCGTCCAGCATCTCGAGGAGCCGAAAAAGCGCGGTCGGCGCGTTGCCGATGGCGACCAGCGATCCGGCGAGACGGTCGCGCCAAAGCTCCATCGCGGCCGCGGTCCGCGTCGTTTCGAGACGCGCCGCGAGGCCCGGCACCGCCGGATCGTCGAGCGTGCAGATCACGGCGTTGGAGTTCGGCAAGCGCGCCCGCGTCACTCCGTTTGCCACCATCTTCGAATCGCAGAGGATCGGCGCACCCGAAGCGAGCGCCGCGCGCGCCGCCGCGATCGCTCCCGGCGAAAAGGCGAAATCCTTGGCGCTCTCCACGAGGCCGCAAGCGTGGATCAGGCGAACCGCGACCTTCTCTTCATCGGCCGAGAAGCGCCGAAGATCGGCTTCGGCGCGAATGATCGCGAAAGAACGCCGATAGATTTCCGCACCGTCGCGGACATAGGGGAAGCGTTCGTTCACAGGTGTTTTTCCCAATGCGGGTCGCGCATGCGTTCGGCCTCGATCTCTTCTTCGAGTTCTTCCAGCGCGATCTTCGCCTCTTCCAAGGTGAGGCCCTCGCGGATCGGCGGATCAGCCGCGGTCCCATCGATCACGAGGTCGTAGCGACCGTCGCGGCCTACCAAGGTGGCTTTCGTGGAGGTGCTCCTTGCGCAACCTTTGGCGCAGCCCGAAATGTGGATTCCGATGCGCCGTCCGGGGCTGCTGAGAGCGAGCCCTTGCGCAACGCGACCAAGCCGAAGCGCGTCTTTACGCGGTGAGACGGTGCCCCTGACGCAAGCGGGTTTCCCGGCACACGCCGCGATATTGAGCCGCGGATCGGGCATTCTGGTGATGAGACCCGAATCCTCCAGCCGGGAAGACGTCTCCATGGCTTTCATCGCCGATCTGTTGGCGATGAAAATGGCGCGCCATGGCGTGAGGCGAACTTCCCCGCCGAAGGCTTCGGTCTCGTTTGCGACATGATCGAGCTGATCGGCGGTGAGCTGGCCGAAAGGCACCGCCATCCCGAAGCATGCCGGGTCGTCCTCACGGCCGTAACACATGATGAAGGGTCGGCCTGGCTCGCGTAAGGCGGGCGACGCTGCGCCTTCCACTATGTCGGGGTGGTGCGAGAGCCGCGACGCGAGGCCCGCGCTCCGTAAGAGCGTCTCCGTCCCGATACGCTTCAGAAGATCGGCCATTCGCCGCGGCGCATCCTCGCTTACGCCGCGCAATTCGAGAAAGGCCAGGGCCAGCGCGACCGCGATCTCCGGCAGGGAAGATGGCGCGCACATGCCGATCGGTCTCGCCTCGCCTTCGCGCCCGCCGAGCGCGACCATGAACGAGGATCCGTCCGCCAGGAGCCTTGCCTTGAAGCGGATATCCGCCGCGACATGATCGAGCCCGAAATCGCCGCCGTCCTCGACCGTGATGCAGAATTTCGCCGGCAAGGCGTAAAGCGAGGCCTCGTGCGCGAGCCGTTCCCGCAACGCGCGAACCATCGGCCGCACATCGCAAACCGCCCTGGGATCGAGGCCGGAGAGCGGAGACATGATGATGTCGCATATCATCGCCGGCTCATGCGGGGAGGCGACGCCCTCGAAGGAAGAAAACGCTTCGACGAGGCCGGGCATCGTCACCTCGCTCAAGCCGCGCAATTGCAGATTGCCGCGACTCGTCAGGTCGATCAGACCGTTGCCGAACCGCCTGGCACAAGATGCGATCGCGCGCAAAAGAGCAGGCGGGACACTATCGGCCGGAAGGCTCAAGCGCACGAGGAGCCCATCGCCGCTCGGCATCGGGCGCGCCAGGCTTGGGCACCATCCTCGACGCAATTCGGCGGGCGCGCTCATGCGCGGGCGTCTTTCTTGGCGGGGCTTCGGAGCGTAACGCGTTTCGGCGGCGATTTTGGCGAAAGTTTCGCCTGCGCCGCCGCAAGCGGCTCGTCGGCGCGGTCCGCCATCATCTCGGCGAGAACGCGTGCTGAAGAATTGCGCCGCGACACCCAAAAGCCGCGCCGTTCCGCTTCGGCGAAGCGCGCCGCGATGGCACGCGCCGCCTCGGCGTTGGCCTGAAGCAGGAAGTCGCGCACGCGCTCGTCGCCGCAGGTCGCGTCATAGACGAGATCGAATTGC
>JAFAQA010000003.1 GCA_019246665.1 Hyphomicrobiales bacterium | reverse complement strand
TCGACGGCGCCGAGCACCTTGTGCTGCGCCTTCACCAGGCGCGCCCAGGCTCGGACGACGGTTTCCGACGGAGCGCCTTCAGGCATGCGCCAACATTAGCAATACATGCAAGGGCATCAAGCTTGCGCAATCGATGCATTTGCATGTATATAGATGCAATTGCATCTATCCTGGCCATGAGTCAACGTGCGGCCTCCGAGGCAGCCGGGCAGCCTTGCGAAGCTTATCCGGCCGCACGGGCTCAGGACGCAGAAAGGTATTGAATCGACATGACCGAAGCCCTTCTCCTCGTCAGCCACAAGCTCTGCCCTTACGTGCAGCGCGCGGTGATCTCGCTTACCGAAAAGCAGGCTCCCTTTGAACGCCTGGATATCGACCTCTCGAACAAACCCGATTGGTTCAAGGCTCTCTCGCCGCTCGGCAAGACGCCGGTGCTCAAGGTCGGAACCTCCGCAATTTTCGAATCTGCCGTGATCCTCGAATACCTCGAGGAGACGCAACTCAACCCGTTGCACCCGAAAGATCCGCTGCGGCGTGCCGAGCACCGCGCCGCCATCGAGTTCGGCTCGACGATCCTCAGTGATATTTGGGGCCTCTATGCCGCTCCCGCCGAGGCGGCATTCGAAGCTAAGCGCCAGCTCCTCGGCGACCGCTTCGCCTGGATCGAGAAGCGGCTTGCCGGCGGCCCCTGGTACGACGGCGCGGCATTCTCGCTGGTGGATACGGTCTTCGGGCCCGTATTCCGTTATTTCGACGTGTTCGATCTCATCGGTGACTTCGGCATCCTTGCGGATAAGCCGAAACTCGCGCGCTGGCGCGCCAATCTCGCCAACAGAGCCTCCGTCATCGGCGCGGTGAGCCCGGAATATCCTCAGATTCTTCTCGACTTCCTGATCGCCCGCAAATCTCATTTATCGCGTCTCATCGAGGCAAACGGAGTGAGAATCGCGGGCGCGAATGGAAGGACCATGGCCGCAAGCTGAAGGCGGGGCTCCGCCGGCCCTGTATTGCGTTGAACTAGAGCATGATCCGCAAAAGTGGCCCCACCTTTGCGATAAGATCATGCGGAAAAAAAAAGATGACCTGACACTACTGGCCTCATCTAAACGCAACGCGTCTTAACTCAAACCAGCGGTCTCGGCTCGTCTTATTTTCGCGTGATCTTCACAAAGCTGGGTGCTCATTTGAGGGTCATGCCTTGCGCTTGACCGGCGGCGCGAGGTCGATGAGGACGATCTCCGGCGGCACGCCGAGACGCACCGGCAGCTTGCCCGGGCCGAGGCCACCGGAGACCACAAGGTGACGGCCGGTCTCGACCACGTGGCCATAGGCATAACGATTTCCGTAATCGGAGGGCACGAGCGGCGAATAGCCGAGGAGCCGCACCTGACCGCCATGCGTATGTCCTGAAAGGGTCAACGCGATGCGGTCCGGGACCTTGGCGAAAATATCGGGCTCATGGGCGAGCAACAAGATAGGAGCAGCGTCTGAAACCTGCGCGAGCGCGCCGGCGAGATTGTGTCGGCCGATGGGTCTGCGCCCACTGGCATGATAGGCGAGCTGATCAGCAAGGCCGACCACCCAGAACCGCCGGCCCTCTTTCACGAGAGGCACGGCGTCGTTGTCGAGCACCGGAAGACCCGCATTCATTAGCGCGCGACCGGCGAGCGGAACCGTGGTGCATCTGAGCTGCGCCTCATCATCCGACCACCAATCATGATTGCCGAGCACGGTGTGCACACCGAGCGGCGCTTTGAGCGCGGCGAGCGATCGCGCCCAATCGGCCCGCGGCACGGCGCGCGAAACGAAGCGATGGCCGGGCTCAAAATCCCCGAGCAGGCAGATCAAATCGGGGGAAAGCGAATTGGTCATGGCGACGATCTCGTCAAGCCGCGCGAGCGAGACGAAAGGTTCCCCGAAATGCAGATCGGTGAGCACGGCAATCCGGAGCGCCGGGCCAGACGCCCATTGCCGAGGCGCAATGCGATAGCGTGTCACATCGAGTCGCACCGCCGGCGTATAAGCGAAGGCGTAGCCATCCAGGCCCAGAGCGGCGATCCCGCCGACGAGGGGCGCGAGAATAGCTTGCCGCCGGGAAATGCGGCGGACCGAAGCTTTGGGCTCCATTCGCGAGACGTCAGCCTTCCTCGAACCGCCTCGCCGGAATGAGGGTCCCTGGTTTCTTGCGCGGCTCGGCAACCTGCTTTTTCGGCCAGGCGCAAGCCGCCAGGACCGCAGACAGACGAAGCTCGCGAAATTTCGGTATCGCCGCTTCGGGCTTTCGCCGCGAGGGCGACAAAGGACGGGGTTTGGTAGATGCACGCATGGCGAAACTCTCGTTCACGAAGGGAGAGGAGCACATGGGCTCGCAGAGCCGTATGTGCTCGGCGATCATGGCCCAATGTCGACGCCTAGATGGCCGAGATTTGAGCCTCGCTCGGCAGTGGTGAAGGACGCCTTAAATGCTCAATTTTTCTTGTTTTCTGAAGGCCCTCTCCCGGGGCCGCCTTTGGCTTCCTCGAACTCACGTGCAGCGTCGCGCCACTGCCCAAGAAGGTGATGAAGCAAAACGAGCTCATGCGCCGAAAGGTTCCCTAAGCTGTTCTGGACGAAGGCTTTTTGCACTGCAAAGCCCGATGCTGCGAGCTGCTTGCCATCCGGCGTCAAGAAGAGAGAATGGGAGCGCCGATCCTTCGTCCCGCGCCTTCGCTCGACAAGGCCCGCTGTCACCAGGCGATCGATAAGGCCCGAGACATTGCCCTTGGTGACGAAGAGCTTTTGGGCGAGTTCGCCCTGAGTGATGCCGGCGCCCTGATCCAATGCGGACAGCACGTCGAATTGCGGGATCGAGAGGCCGATCTCGCGCAACGACCGCGCCATCATGAGACGAAGCCGCTGATCGAGTCGCAGGAATCGCAGCCACACGCGAAAGGCATCGGCTTGCACTTTCGAGGCGCCCTGCCCCGTGCCGCTCCCGGGCCTCGGGGCCGGAAACCTCCCCGTTCGGGCCGGTCTCATCAGAGCGCGTGAGGCGCGCGGTGCCGGCAGGGAAAGCGCCCGTCGATCCTGCCGATCCTCTCCGGACTCATCGCTTCACTCCTGCCGATCTTGCCGAGCTTACAACTTCGCCGCTCGACGCCTATCAAATCCGCGCCAGGCGCGGCGATTTCCGGCAAGAAATTGAACTTGCGCGCACTTTCGCCTTACGGTCAATTTGCTAGTATTTGGCCGGGCGAACAAGCGCGGGAAGAACCCCGCCGATCGGAGGAACGTCGATGCTGGGGTTGATGCAGGATTGGCCGCTTCTTGCCCATAAGATCATCGACTATGCGGCACAACAGCATCCGAAACGGCGCATCGTGTCGCGTTCGGTCGAGGGCCCCATCGTCGAGACCAATTATGCCGAGCTGCGCGAGCGGGCGCTCAAGGTCGCGCAACGCCTCGTTGCCGATGGCATTCGGCCGGGAGTTCGCGTGGCGACACTCGCTTGGAACACCGCCCGCCACCTCGAATGCTGGTACGGAATCATGGGGGCTGGCGCGGTCTACCACACGGTGAACCCGCGCCTCTTCGAGGACCAGATCGCCTTCATCATCAACCACGCGGAAGATCGATTGCTTTTCCTCGACACCACTTTCGTGCCTCTCATCGAGAAGATCGCCTCGAAGCTGAACACGATCGAACGTTATGTCATCCTCACCGACAAGGCTCATATGCCACAGACTGCCCTCAAGAACGCGGTCGCGTATGAGGAGTGGATCGCCGAGGTTGACGGTCAATTCTCCTGGGTCGAAGTCGACGAGAGAGATGCCTGCGGCATGTGCTACACCTCGGGCACCACTGGCGAGCCGAAGGGTGTGGTCTACAGCCACCGCTCGAATGTGCTGCATTCGCTCATTGCCTGCATGTCGGATAATTTCCGCATCTCCTCGCGCGACGTCGCTCTGATGGTCGTGCCCATGTTCCACGCGAATTCCTGGTCGCTCGCATTTTCCGCGCCCATGACGGGCGCCACCCTTGTGCTTCCGGGCCCGAAGCTCGATGGGGCGAGCATCTACGAGCTTCTCGAGAAGGAAAAGGTCACCTTCTCCGCCGCAGTGCCGACGGTCTGGCTGATGCTGTTGCAATATCTCGAGGCCAACAATCTCGAGCTGCCGCTCCTGGAGCGGGTGATCATCGGTGGCTCCGCCTGCCCTCGTGCGATGACCAAGACCTTCGCCGATCGTTTCGGTGTCGATGTCATCCACGCCTGGGGAATGACCGAGATGAGCCCGCTCGGCACCTTCTGCTCGCTCAAGCCCGAGACCAAGGGGCTCGAGAGCGAGGCGAAGCTCGATTTGAAGATGAAGCAAGGCCATCCTCCATTCGGCGTCGAGATGAAGATCACCGATGACGCCGGCCGGCCATTGGCCTGGGACGGCAAGGCATTCGGCCGCCTCAAGGTCCGCGGGCCGGCCGTGTCGTCCTCCTATTTCAAGGGAGCGGGCGGACAGATTCTCGACGAGGAGGGTTTCTTCGACACGGGCGACGTAGCAAATATCGACGAGCTCGGTTACATGCAGATCGTCGACCGCTCGAAGGACGTGATCAAGTCGGGAGGTGAATGGATCTCTTCGATCGACATCGAAAATGTCGCGGTCGGGCACCCCGACGTCGCCGAGGCGGCGGTCATCGGCATACATCACCCGAAATGGGATGAACGGCCGCTCCTCATCATCGTGCCGAAGAAGGATCACAAGCCCACCAAGGATAGCATGTTCGCCTTCCTACAAGGCAAAATCGCAAAATGGTGGATGCCCGACGACATGGTGCTTGTCGATGAAATCCCGCATACTGCGACGGGCAAAATCCTCAAAACCGCGCTGCGCGACCGCTTCCAGCACTACGTTCTGCCCATTGCCAACGAAAAGACCGAGCGCGTGGGATCGTGACGTCGATCGGCACCCTGGGGTGCCGCCTGCGCGAACAAACACATGCTGATACCTCGCCAACCTGTTGATGCCCATTTCGTCTGCGACTTAAGGAGAGCCTCGATTTTTTGCGTGGGCTGCTGTTGATCCCATCACTTTGTCGTTCTCCCGGAGCCGATGAACCATGCGCCGGCTGCTGATCGAGGAGCCCGTCTCGCGTGCAGCGCTAGCGAGCCGCCAAGTCGGCCTCTTCGCTTGGTTGTCGCTCGCGCTTTCGCTTTTGCTGGCCTGGCGCGGACGGCTGCAGCCTTTCGAGGCTTTGGCCGCCGTTCTCGCCTGCGCCGCGCTTGCGGTCGTGGCGATGCTGTTCGCGACCATCGCCTTCACGGCAGGCTGGCGCCATGGTGCGCGCGGCATGCGCAGTGCCGTTATCGGCCTGCTGCTCGGTATTGCCCTCCTGGCCTACCCTGCCGGCGTTTATCTGCGCGATCTCGTCACGCCTCCCGCGCTTGACCTCACGACCGATCCCGACAATCCGCCTCAGCCGCTTCAACCTTTAAAGCAGCTCGCGAAAGGATGGGGTCCGCCGGTCGAGGCGACCACGACCGACGCTGGCGCGCCTCGGGCCATATCCGCCCTGTTGCTCGACGAACAGATGAATGATGCGCTGGGGTATGCGTTGCGGGCCGCCGGCATGAGTGGATGGCACGTGACGACGGTCGACTACGCGCGACCGCCGTTCAATAAGGAGGCCCGCTTCGCCGCGATCCTCCCGAGCTTGCTCATTCACTGGCCGAGCGATGCGATCGTGCGATTGCTGGCGACGGAAGACGGCATCAGGGTCGATGTGCGTCTCATCGCACGTCAGCCCTGGCCGCTTCTCCACGGCGATGACGGCGACATCGCGGCCTATCTCGACAGAGTGGGAGCCTTGACCCAGGGGAAGCCTGGTCACACGGGTCGGTAGCGCGCATCGAATGTCGCCCTACCGCTCTGCGAGATGATCTCGCCGCGCTCGAGCAACCATTCGAGATGAGCGAGCGTCGACAGGCTCGCGGCTCCCGCAAGCGCTGGCGCAATAGCCGGATAGGCGGCTTCGACGATCGCGTCGATGTCCTGCGCGCCATCTCTAACCGCCTCGAGGATCATCCTCTCGCGGCGGCGGCGGTGTGCGGCAAGGCCGCGCACATAGCGCGCGGGTTCGCGTACCGGGCCTCCATGGCCCGGCCAATAGACACCATGGTCGAAGGTGAGGAGATGCTGCAACGAGGCCATATAATCGGCCATCGAGCCGTCAGGCGGCGCTATGATCGTGGTCGACCAGGCCATCACGTGATCGCCGGACAGGAGCGCGTTTTCTTCCTTCAGCGTGAACGCCAGATGATTGGCGGTGTGGCCCGGCGTCGCAATGGCCGTAAGCGTCCAGTTCGGCCCCGAGATGGCATCGCCTTCACGCATGAGAAGATCGGGCACGTGCTCGCGATCGCCACCCGAATCGAGCCGGTCCTTGCTATCCGCTGCGTCCGGCCGCGCCGGCCGGTGAGGACCGCAACCGACGATCGGCGCGCCCGTCATTTCCTTCAACGTGCGCGCGGCGGGTGAATGATCGCGATGGGTGTGTGTCACGACGATATGACTCACCTTCTCACCCCGAACCGCATCGAGCAACGCTGCGACATGGGCCTTCTTGCCCGCTGGGCCCGGATCGACGATCGCGACCTCGCCGCGCCCGACGATGTAGCTGCACGTGCCCGTGAAAGTGAAAGGGCCGCCATTATCGGCAATCACGCGACGCAGACGCGGGGAAAGCTCGGTGAGTTGCGGCGCAGGCGCGACCTCCGGCGTATTCTCCGCGGCCTTTTCCGAGGGTGCGCTCATTTGGGGCTCATGGGCGACTCATGGGCGAACGCCTCGGGCCCGCGATCGCCATGCGACCAGGGGCGACAAAGATCCGAGCACCCAGAAAGGAAGCCGCGCACCGCATCTGAGACGTTCTGATTCGGCATCGATTTCTCTCAAGCCGCCCTTGAGGCGCGTCGGTCTGGGTCATATAGGTCAAAATCAGGGCGGGCAAAATCCGAGAGGATGCGTAATCGCCGAATGAGTTCACGGACGCGCCGCGCCAAAACGTCCGTGCGGATCAGCTTTTCAAGGAGCACGGGATGAACGACACAGGCATACAGGAAAGGTTGGTGAGCGCGTTTTGGCCCCGTCCTGCAACGGGCGATGCGACGGCGCAGCCGGTCAACTCGAAGTCGACCCGAGCGCGAGAGGTGACGATCTGTCTCGCCGGCGCCTTGCTGCTTGCGCTCTCATCGAAAGTGAGCGTGCCGCTTCTTCCCGTCCCGATGACTTTGCAGCCGCTTGCGGTTCTCTGCATCGGCGCCGCCTACGGGACACGGCTCTCCGTGATCACGATGCTCGCTTACCTCGCCTGCGGCATTTGCGGGCTGCCCGTTTTCGCCAACACGCCTCCTCTTCCGGCCGGCCCTTCTTATCTTCTCGGTCCGACCGGCGGATTTCTCTTGAGCTACATTCCGGCAGCCGCATTCATGGGGCGCATCGCCGAGATGAAGCTCGACCGGAGCTTTGCGACGATGCTGCCTTGCGCTCTGTTCGCCAATGCGATCATCCTTGCTTGCGGCTTCCTCTGGCTCGCCTTCGTCGCCAATCTCGGCGCAGGCGGCAGTGGCATCGGCATTGCCGAGGCGTGGTCGAAGGGCGTCGCGCCCTTCCTCCTCGGCGACGTGCTCAAGGCCGGGCTCGCAGCCGCGATCCTTCCCGCGATGTGGTCGCTTCTGCGCGCAAGGCTTGCGCCGTAGAGCTGGCGCCGGGAGCCGCCGTTGTCTCTCGATATTCTCTGCATCGGCGAGCCGCTTGCGGAGTTCAACGCCACACGAGGGGATGGGGGGTATCTCTTCGGCTTCGGCGGTGACACCTCGAATGCGGCCATCGCCGCTGCGCGGCAGGGGGCTTCGGTCGGCTACGTGACCGCGCTCGGCGATGATGAGGCAGGCCGCGCCTTTCGCGCGCTTTGGGCGCGCGAAAGCGTCGATGCGAGTGCGGTCCGTACCGATCCCGATGCCGCCACGGGGGTTTATTTCGTCACGCATGGAGAAGGCGGGCACGCCTTCTCCTATATGCGCAGCGGATCGGCAGCGAGCCGGCTTACGTCGCGCGACATCCCATTCGAGTTGTTGCGGCGCGCCAAGGCGCTCCATGTCTCCGCAATCAGCCAGGCGATTTCGACATCGGCCTGCGATGCCATCTTCGCCGCGATCGAAGCGGCGCGAGACGCAGGCACGCTCGTTTCCTACGACAGCAATTTGCGGCTCAAGCTTTGGCCGCTCGCAAGAGCCCGCGCGATCATTCATGCAGCCATGGCTTTGTGCGATATTGCGCGCCCGGGGCTCGACGATGCGCAGGAGCTGACCGGCCTTTGCGATCCTGATGCGATCGCTGATTTCTACTTGAGGCTTGGCGCCGGCATCGTGGCCTTGACGCTTGGCCGCGAAGGCGCCCTCGTGGCGACGCCGCGCGAGCGCCGGCGCGTTCCTTCGATCGCCGTCGACCGCATCGACGCGACTGGCGCCGGCGATTGTTTCGACGGCGCCTTCCTCGCGGAGTATCTCGCAAAACGCGATCCCTTCGTCGCCGGCCACTACGCCGCGGTCGCGGCTGCGCTATCCACGCGCGGCTTCGGCGCGGTCGCGCCCATTCCGAGGCGCGCCGAGGTCGAAGCCGCGCTGCGAGACACGCCGTTCAGCAACAATACGTCAACAAGCGAGGTCGCATGACGAAGTCCTTTCACCGCGAGCGACTCGAGGCTGCTCTCTCGCGCATCGCCGATCCAAAGGGCGAAGGCGCGCGCGCTTGCCTGACCATCTATGGGGAGGAAGCGCGGGCCGCGGCGAACGCCGCTGACGAACGCAAGCGGTTCGGGCGTGAGCTCGGTGCCCTCGACGGGCGCATCGTCACGATCAAGGATTTGTTCGATGTGAAGGGCGAGCCGACGCGCGCCGGCTCCAAGATACACGTAGCCTCTCCGCCCGCGACGCAAGACGCCCCGATCGTACGCCGGCTTCGTGCCGCCGGCGCGGTCATCATCGCCAAGACCAACATGACTGAGTTCGCCTTTTCGGCAATGGGGATCAATCCGCATCACGGCACGCCGGGCAATCCCGCCGATCGCTCGCGAGTGCCCGGCGGCTCGTCGTCGGGGGCCGCCGTCGCTGCCGCCGACGCGATGTGCGACATCGCCATTGGCACGGACACGGGTGGCTCATGCCGCATACCCGCAAGCTTCTGCGGCGTCGTCGGTTACAAGCCGACCGCGCGGCTTGTGCCGAAGGAGGGCGCATTTCCGCTCTCCTATACCCTCGACAGCATTGGGCCCTTGGCGCCATCCGTCGCCGATTGCGCAAGGGCACATGAAGTGATGGCCGGCCACGAGGCCTCGGCTCCCATACCTCTTGGGCCGGCTGGGCTGCGCCTCGGCATTCTCATGGGCCCGCTGCTCGCCGAGCTCGATGAACCCGTGAGCAGGGCCTTCGATGCCGCACAAAAGCGCCTCGGTGCTGCGGGTGCGCGCTTGAGCGAGTTTCGCACCTCGCGTCTTGCGGAGCTGCAGGCAGCAAATGCGAAAGGCGGCTTCTCGCCCGCCGAGGCCTTATCGATCCACGCTGCATATTTCGACACGCGCAAGAACGATTTCGATCCGCGCGTTTGGCAACGCATCGCAGCGGCCCGCTCCATGTCCGCGAGCGAGTATGTGCACCTTGCCCGAGAGCGGTTGCGCCTGATCGCAGCGCTCGATGAGGAAATGCAAACGGTCGACGCCTTGATCCTGCCGACGACGCCCGATGTCGCACCGAAGATCGCCGAAGCGAATGCCAATGATGAGGCATTCTTCGCGCACAATGCACGGGGCTTGCGGAACACAGCTTTCGTGAACTTCTTCGACCTGTGCGCGATCTCGCTTCCCATGCCGACCGGGGGCTTGCCGGCCGGCCTGCAGATTGTGGCGCGCGGCGGCGAGGATCGGAAGCTGTTCGCGATCGCGACCGCTCTCGAGACGGCGCTGCGCGATTGAGGAGCATTTCGAGCCGGCAGTCGCGACGCTTGTCATAGGCTCAGTTAAGATACGCTGTTGGTGAACATTCTCGAGAGAGATCCCGATGACGAGCAAAGACTTCACCTTGCGCGATGATCCTTTCGCGTTGTTCGCGGATTGGCTGAAGGAAGCCGAGGACACCGAACCCAACGATCCGACCGCCATGGCGCTCGCGACCGTCGACGAGAACGGCCTTCCCGATGTGCGCATGATCCTGCTCAAGGGCCATGATGAGCGTGGCTTCGTTTTCTACACCAATTTCGAAAGCACCAAAGGCCGTGAATTGAAGACCCAACCAAAGGCCGCGGCCGTCTTTCACTGGAAAAGCTTGCGCCGCCAGGTTCGTGTGCGCGGCCCCGTCACCCGCGTGAGCGAAGCGGAGGCGGATGCCTATTTCAATTCCCGTCATTTGCAGTCGCGGCTTGGCGCTTGCGCCTCCGACCAATCAAGGCCGCTCCCCGATCGCGCGACCCTCGAAGCGCGGGTGAAGGAACTTGCTGCCCGGTATCCGGACGGCAAGGTGCCACGGCCGGCGCATTGGTCGGGTTATCGCATCGTGCCGGTCGCAATCGAGTTCTGGCAGGACGGCGCTTTTCGCCTGCATGATCGCGTGCACTTCACGCGTGCGGGTGAAGGCAAGCCGTGGAAGCGACAACGGCTTTATCCGTGACGCATTATTTCGTGTAAGCTTCGGCTGCAAGGAAGGCACGAAAGCGCGGCACCAGATGGCAACACGCGAGAATGACCGCAGGGTTCTCTTGCTTACCGGCGCTTCACGCGGCATCGGCCATGCGACGGTCAAGCGCTTCTCGGCCGCGGGATGGCGGGTGATCACCTGCTCTCGTCATCCTTTTCCGGGCGAGGACTGTCCCTGGGAGATGGGGCCCGAGGATCACGTGCAGATCGACCTTGGGGATGCCAGCAACACTTGGGCCATGATCGGCGAGATCCGGACGCGTCTGCCCATGGGCAAGCTCGATGCCCTCGTCAACAACGCAGCGATCTCCCCAAAGAAGCCGGGCGGTACCCGCATGGGAATGCTCGACACCAGCCTGGAGGATTGGCAAGCCGTCTTCCAGGTGAATTTCTTCGCGCCGATGCTTCTCGCGCGCGGCCTGATGAGCGAGCTCAGGGCTGCAAAAGGTTCCATCGTCAACGTGTCCTCGATCGCAGGTTCGCGGGTGCATCCTTTCGCCGGATCGGCTTACGCAACTTCGAAAGCCGCGCTCGCCGCGCTCACCCGCGAGATGGCGACCGATTTCGGGCCTCTCGGTGTGCGCGTCAACGCCATCTCGCCCGGAGAGATCGAAACCTCGATCCTGTCACCCGGCACGGAAAAGCTCATCGGGCAAATCCCGTTGCAGCGGCTTGGCCAGCCTGACGAGGTGGCAAAGGCGATTTATTTCCTGTGCTCCGATGCAAGCTCGTATGTGAATGGCGCCGAGCTGCACATCAATGGCGGCCAACATGTCTGATGTCCGCCCCGAACTCCGTGCGCTTTTGCATGGCTTCATGCCTTAGGCTACGGCGACGGAGCGCTTGACGTGCAAAGCCGCGCATATCCGAAATATCCTTTGCTGGCGACTTCGCTTGCCGTCATCCGGGACGGGCGCGTCCTGCTTGCGACCCGCACCAAGCCACCGGCCGAAGGCCTGTTCTCGCTTCCCGGCGGCCTCGTGGAAGCAGGCGAGACGCTCGAGCAAGCCGCATTGCGCGAGCTTGAGGAGGAGGTCGGCGTGATCGCCTCGATTGTTGGCTTCAACGACCATGTCGAGGTCATCGATCGCGACGAGGACGACAAGGTGGCTCGCCATTTCGTCATCGCCTCTTTCGTGGCGAGCTGGGTGAGCGGCCAAGGCACGCCGAGCTCCGAAGCAGGCCGGGTGATCTGGGCAAGTCCGAGCGAAATCGGCGAGCTGCCCACGACCTCGGGCCTCGCGCGCATCGCGGCACGCGCCTTCGAGGTGCTCGAGGCGAAGTCCAGTGCGGGCAAGTCACGTCGATGAGGGCGCGAGCGTACCACCCACCCTCGAAAACGTTCCGTTTCGCCCGGAGGCAAAGTCGCCTTGTCCTCGCGCTCGTGCTTGCAAACTTCGCGATTTCGTCGGTGTTTCTTGCCGCCGGCCCCTTGGCCGCGCCAGCCCCTTCCCAGCCGCCACCACCTCCGCAAGCGCCCCCACAACCTTATGACGGTCAGCTTTTGCGTCTCTCGGAAATCCTAGGTGCCTTGTCTTATCTCACCTCGATCTGCGACACGACGCAGAAGGATCCCTTCCGCGCGCAAATGCAGGCGCTGCTCGATGCAGAGGCCAATGTCTCACCCCGGCGAGAGGAGTTCGCCGGCGCATATAATCGTGGCTATCGCGGGCTTGCCTCCACATATGCGCGCTGCACCGATAATGCGCGCGCCTTGATCAGGCGGTTTCGCGACGAGGGCGTGTCCATCACGCGCCAAGTGCGCAATCTGTACGGTGGAGGGTGACGGCCACGAATCTTACCAATCGTGGCTGGACCGGCGCTAGCGATTCGCCGCTGGTGTCGCCAGCGCCTCGACGAGGTCGAAGACCTCCGCGATCAGCTCATAAGATCTGCGTCTCACACGATGCTCGTGCACGATCGTCACGATCATGACTTCGCGTGCGCCATATTCACTCGCCACCGCTTCGATACCCTCGCGAACCCTTTTTGGCGAGCCAAAGACGAGGCGCCGACCGGGCGGTGCAGCATCCTCGGAACCCGCATGCTCCTTGAGCAAGGCGAGCGCCTCCTCGACCGGCGGCACCGGGATCGGTGAGCCCGACCGCATCGCGAGCGAAGCCATTCGCCAGCTCGCAGAGAAACGCCACGCCTCGTCATCGGATGCAGCGCAGATCGCCGAGACAGCGATCGCCGGACGAGGCTCTGGACAGCGGGCTGATGGCACGAATTGAGAGCGATAATGCGCCATGATCGACGCGCCACCAGGGTTAATGAAATCCGCGAACATATAAGGCAGCCCTTGATGGGCCGCCCAAATGGCGCTTTGCAGCGATGAGCCGAGAAGCCAAACCTCCGGCACCTCAACTCCGCCGGGAAGCATGGTGGCGAGCACCGCGAAAGGATGATCGGCCGGAAGCGTGCCCTCGAAATAGCCCAAGAGCTCGGCGAGCTGCTGCGGAAAATCGTCGGGGACGAGTGTGCGTCGATCGCGTTGCAAGGCGTAAGCCGTCCGCTGATCGCTGCCGGGTGCCCTCCCGATGCCGAGGTCGATCCGTCCGGGATTCATGCCGGCGAGCATGCTGAAGCTCTCGGCGACCTTCAACGGGCTGTAATGTGGAAGCATCACTCCGCCGCTGCCGACGCGCATTCGTTCGGTG
>JAFAQA010000499.1 GCA_019246665.1 Hyphomicrobiales bacterium | reverse complement strand
AATGAGCCCGTTCGTCGACAATCCGCAGATGAAGAAAGTCGCAAACAACGCCCAGAATGCCGGTTGGCGCGAGGCTTCGAAGAGCATCGCGAAAGCGGCATGCACCGCACTACCTGCGCTCGCGCGCGCCGGTGTCGCGGGCGCGTCTTCGCCATAGGCCGCGAGCTCAAGATCGGAGGGCCGATCGGCGAGAAACAAGATGGCAAGCAAAGCGGCGAACAGGACGCCGAGGCCGGCGGGCAAGAGTGCCATCCGCCAACCCATATGCGTCGCGAGCCAAGCGCTGAGCGGCAAGAAGGCGAGCTGGCCCGTGGCACTGCTGGCCGAGAGCAGGCCGACGAGAAGGCCCCGCCGCTTCACGAACCAGCGATTGGCGACGGTGGCGGCGAAAACGAGCGCCGTGAGCCCCGTCGCCAGACCCACGACAACGCCCCAGAGCACCATCAGCTGCCAGAACTCGCGCATCATGGAGGCACCGCCGAGCGCAAGCGAAATGAGGAGCGCCGAGGCGATCGCGACATTGCGCAAGCCGTAGCGGTTCATGAGCGCGGCTGCGAACGGCCCCATCAAGCCGTAAAGCATGATGCGAAGCGCAAGCGCCGAGGAGATCGCCGCGGTGCCCCAGCCGAACTCGGCGTTGAGCGGCAAGATGAGCGCGCCGGGCAGGCCCATCGCGCCGGCGGTGGTGAGAAGCATGATGAAGGTCACGCCCGCGACCACCCAGCCGTAATGGATGCCACGTTTGGCAAGCGCCGCGGAAACCCTATGAGCGAACATGGTCGGGCCTTTCGTGCGAAACGGAAAGCGGCATCGAGCGAAGGTCGAGCTCATGGGCGATGACGGTGAGCATGCTCCCGAGCTCGGCGGTACGCGAGGAGCCGAATGCTTCCTCGAAACGGGATTGAGCGCGGATCCAAAGTTCGCGGCAGGCGCGCTTCTTGGCGCGGCCGAGCTCGGTGACGACGACCCGCCTCACGCGCTTGTCGGCGGCATCGCTCTCGAGCGCGATGAGCCCGTCTCGCTCGAGCGGACGCAAATTGTGGCCGAGTGTGGAGCGGTCCATGCCGAGCTCGTCGGCAAGCTCATTCACGGTGGGCGGCTTTTCGCGACGCCGCGCCGCGACCGCAAGCACCGAATATTGCGAGATTTTGAGGCCTTCTGGCGCGAGGAAGCCATCGTAGAATTGTGAGACGCGACGCGCCGCCATGCGCAGCGCCGCGGCGCTGCAATAGCTGAAAGGCGACGGAGGTTGGGTAGTCATAGGTGCATATCCACTCAAAACTGAGTGCATATGCCTGTTTCTTGTCCGCGTTTCAACTGCCGCTGCCGCATGGCTGCGCGGCGCATCAACGGACGGACCGTAGAAATTCCTTTTTTATTCGCGGAGAGGCGGCTATTATCCGGAAATGGACGAAATAGACCGAAGAATTTGCGAACTCGTTCAACGAAACGGCCAAGTTTCGAACGCCCATATCGGGGCCGCTGTCGGGGTTTCGGTGTCGACCGCCCACGAGCGGGTACGCAAGCTCATGGCGGATAAAACAATCACCGCGTGGCGCGCCGTTCTCGATCCCCAGCGCCTGGGTGCCGGCCTCTGTGCCTTCATGTGGATCGACATGTCATACGAAGGCGAAGCGGAGGCCAAGGCCAAATTGCTCGATTGCCCGCAGGTGCAGGAGATGCATCACGTGAGCGGAGCGCATTCCTACCTGCTCAAGCTCCGCGTCCCCGATATGGCCGCGCTTCAGCATTTCCTGCAGGAGCGCGTCAAAACGCTGAGAGCCGTCCGAGGAACCGAGACTATCTTCGCACTCGAGACCGTCAAAGAGACAAGCGAAATCCTGATCTCGCCATCAACGCAGGGGCGCCATCTTGGAGAAGCGTCGTGAGCGCGATTCGTCACGTGGCGCTCATTGGGTGCGGCTTTACAGGTACGAGCGCATTTTTTCAGCTCGTCGACCGATACCCGGTGCGCGAAATCAGCATCTTCGAGAAGTCCGGGCGCTTCGGGCCGGGATATCCCTACCAACCGAATGAATGCCGCAGCTATCTGATCAACAACACCACCGATACCATGTGCCTGGTGCCATCCAATCGGCGCGCCTTCCTCGAATGGCTCCGCGCGCGTAACGGGCCAGGCGCCGCTCTCGACGAGCGAGGCCATCAACCGCGTGCGCTCTTCGGCGAGTTCCTCGAGGAGGCATTCGCGGCGACCCGCATGGCCGCGGCGATTAAGGGCATCAAGGTCAATCTCATCCCGTTCGAAGTGATTGACATGTCGGAGGACGAGGCCGGCACCGTGCTCATCGGCTGGAGTGAGGGGCGCATATGCGCGGACATGGCGATCCTGTCGACCGGCCGTTGCCCTGATTTCGATCCCTATCAAGCCGCTCGCCCGAGCGGCGGCGCGCGCTATATCCGCAATCACGTCGGCACCAACGCTTTTGACGATTTGCCTCTCGACGCGAGAGTTCATGTGCTCGGCGCGTCCTTGAGCGCGTATGACGTGGTGAACCGGCTGTTCTCCGCCGAGACCGGCTGCCGGTTCGAGCGTGGCGCCGACGGGGAGCTCCGCTTTGTCGCTGGCCGCAATCGCCGACAGGTGTTCCTCTGCTCTCGAAGCGGGCGACTGAAGAAGATGCAGAGTCGCTTGCCGTCGCCGTTCGATCCGTGCCGGTTCACGATGAGCGCCTTGCGCGAGATCGCCGCGAAGGGTGGGCTTAGCCTCGAGGTTCTGGCGCGCCTCATTCGCGAGGAGGCGGAGGCGCAAGGCGCCCATATCGATGGGAAGGAGCTCCTTGAGCCTTATGCTCATTGCGACGCGCGCGAGGCCGCCAACGACCGCGCCGGGCAGGTGCTCGCGGCGGATATCGCAGCCGCCAAAGCCGGCGGTGCGGCGAATTTCCTCGTCAATTTTTTCGCCGCCGCACAGATGACGATCTGGGACGCCTTCGCGGAAAGGCTGCTCGGCGCCGAGCAAGAACGGCGCTACCGACAGGAATTTGAAACGGCCGTCCTGTCGTACGCCGCGCCCTGCCCGATAGAGACTGCGGAGCGGCTCTTGGCACTGCATCGGGCACGGCGCCTCTCGGTCCTACCGCAAGTGCGGGCGGTGTCGCTTTCGCCGGATGGCAGCCACTACGAGATTGCGCACGCGTTCGGCAATGACCGAGCCGAAAACCTGATCAACACGACCGGCTCGGTGGACCGCGGAGTGCGAAGCCAGAGGCAGCCTGCGCTCGTCAAAACCCTCGTCGAGCGCGGTTTGATGAAACCCCATCGCCGCGACGACACAGAGCTCGACGGTGCCGCGGTGGATATGACCACATTCCGCTCGCTTGGCTCGAGAAATATTTATGTCGCCAACATGCTGCTCTGGGGGCCGGGCTTCTTCACGAGCTCAGCTTTCTTGATGGCGTCCATCGTCGAACGGTTATTGCGCGGAGCCTTCATGCAGGCTCACACCTTGTCGGAAAGGATTATCCCCACGCCGACACTTTCAAAGGATGCGCCGGAAAGCATACGGCAGACCGTCGAAGCCGTATGAAGGCGAGCGCTTCCCTTGCGTCCCTAATGCACGGACGTCGCCATCGTGGCGCTTCCAAATCCACGCTGAGCCATGCTCAGCTTGTGGTCACGAGTGCGCCCAATTATAGAGCAAGTTAAAGTTTGCTGACCAACTGTGCCAAAGCGGCCGAGGCTGATCGGTGGCGAAGAACAACCCCGTGCTACGCGAACCGGATACGGCGCATCCGACACCCTGTCGGGCTTCTCGCTCCACGACATGGCGCACACTCGCCGCAACCGCGCTTTTGCTCCTCGCGACGTTGAGCCTCGCGAGCTGTGGAACGCCCCGCTGCACGCTGAAGGGGTGTGGCTTCGACTCCAATTTTTGATGGACGTAACCTCACAAGCTCCGCGCGCCGGCGGCTCGCCGCGTATGAAGCGCTCTGCGATGCCGCTGTCTCGCAAGTCGGCGAAACGCGCTTTCTCGATCTCGAGCGCGTGTCGCGCGCCCTCCGGGTCAAAGGTTCGATGATTCGGACGCCTCTGGAAGACTCAATGTGGGATGTTTGAGCGGAAGGGATTGACGATGACAATGCCTTCAATCTCCCGGCCGTGACTCATATCTTCCGAGTAGAGTTCGCGGCACCCCAGCGCCCCCGCCGCGGCGATGATGGCGCTATCCCAATACGAGAAACCATGGGATGTCTTGATGTCCAAAGCAGCATCAAGGATGGAGAGCGTGATCTCCTGCACCGCAAAGCGCCTCCAAGTGCCCATGAGGCCCACTGCGATTTCATGCGGCAGCGGGTCAGGCCGGGTGGACCGCGTCGCTTGAACATAGAATTCTTGAAGCACTTGGATCGACAATGCCCCGTCATCCCCGTCGATGAGCAGGCGGGCACGGTCGCGCTTGGCGGCCTCCGCGGGATCACTGCTGATGGAGTAGAGAAGAATATTTGTATCGAGAAAGTAACGAGCCTTCATCAACTCCGGCCATGAATGTCGTCGCGGGACAGCCGGTTGGAGGCCCGAAACTCGGTGATGCGCTCGCGAAGCAAACGCTCCTTTCGCTTCAGCTGCTCGGGACCGCTCTCTTCAGAGGCGAGCTCCATCAGGAAGCGCTTCACGAGCGCGGACACGGATGTATCTTGCTCCGCCGCGATTATGCGAGCACGCCGATAAATCGCATCGTCCAGTGAAACTGTGATATTTTTCATATTTTCACGGTAACACAGTCGCCATGACGTGTCAAAATGGGGGGAGGAAACATCGCTTCGGGCGCCGTCACTTGCCGCCCGTTCCATCCCTGCCTTTATAAACGTAACGGAAATCGCAATGGCTTGCGCCCTGCATCAGGGTCTGTGTGCGGGTGAGCTTCAAACGCTCGTCATAGCCTTCGCAAAACGTGCCGTCGCGTTGGCACGAAAGAAGATGGCCGATCTCGCCAAGCCCCATTGCGCGATACATCTCTGCGTAACGGCAGCGCGTGACGTTGTAAGCGAGGCGTGAGTTCGTCTCCTCGATCATCTCGATCTCGAGCGCGCCATTCATGGTCCAAAGCGGACGAAGCGCCAAAAAGCTCGCCATC
>JAFAQA010000469.1 GCA_019246665.1 Hyphomicrobiales bacterium | reverse complement strand
TCCGGCGTGCCGATTTGCTGCACGCTCCCCTTGTCGAGGACAACTATGCGATCCGCGAGCGTCATCGCTTCAACCTGATCATGCGTGACATAGACCGTGGTGACCGGCACACGCTGGCGCAGCGCCTTGATCTCGGTGCGCATCGCCACCCGCAGCTTCGCGTCGAGATTGGACAAGGGCTCATCGAACAGGAACACCTTCGGGTCACGCACGATGGCACGTCCCATGGCGACGCGTTGGCGTTGTCCGCCGGAAAGCTGGCGCGGCATGCGCTCCACGAGCGTCTCGATGTCGAGCATGCGGGCGGCTGCCTCGACGCGCTGCCTGATCTCAGGCTTTGCGAATCCTCGATAGCGCAGCGAAAAGGCCATGTTCTGCGCCACCGTCATATGAGGATAGAGCGCATAATCCTGGAACACCATGGCGATGTCGCGATCCTTCGGATCGACCTCGTTGACCACCCGTCCGTCGATGGCGATCATCCCCGAGGTGATCTCTTCGAGTCCTGCGATCATGCGAAGGATCGTGCTCTTGCCGCAGCCGGAAGGCCCGACGAGCACGATGAACTCGTGGTCCGCGACGTCGAGATCGACACCGTGGACGACGGCGTGCGCGCCATAGGATTTGCGCAGCGCGGAAAGTGTCAGCCGTGCCATCGGTTCATCGCAAGGCCCGCTCGGGCATGAAACGCTTCGGATCTTCCAAAGGGCATATCTCCCAGGTTAGAGCATGATCCGCAAAAGTGGTCCTACTTTGCGACAAGGTCGCTCGAAAAAACAAAAAAATGACCTGACGCTCCTGGTCTCATCCACAGAACGCATTCTAGGGGGAATGCGAACAATTCTTCATCCCCCTTGGGCCGAAGGCAAGTCGAATGCCCGAGGAGGTGGCTCACGAAGCGAGAATACCTGATCCTCACGAACCCGGTCCCTGGCCGGATGCGGCCGCAAGCTCGGCTTTGAGGACAAAATGCTGTATCTTGCCCATGGCGTTCCTCGGCAGGGCTTGGCGCAAGAGAATGCGGCGCGGCAGCTTGAAGCGCGCGAGGTTGGCGGCGAGATGCACGCCGAGCGCCTCCACATCGAGCAATGTTTGCGCGCGCGGGACCACGAAAGCGACCGGCACTTCCTGCCAGCGCGGATCGGACATGCCGACGACAGCACATTCCGCGACACCCGGGAACGCACCGATCTCGCGCTCGAGCTCGGCGGGGTAGATGTTCTCGCCGCCCGAGATGATCACGTTCTTCTTGCGATCGCGCAGATAGAGATAGCCTTGCGCATCGACGACGCCGATATCGCCCGTGAGGAACCAGCCGTCGCGGAACGCTGCCTCGGTCGCCTCTTCGTCACGCCAATAACCGCAGAAGAGTCCGGGCCCCTTGAGCGCGACCTCGCCCGGCATGCCCGGGCGAACGTCCTTTCCGGCCTCGTCCAGGATGCGCATTTTCACCGTGATGCCGGCAAGCCCGGTCGTATCCGGGCGGTCGCGCGGGCGATCGAAGCGCTCATAGACGGAGGTCGGCCCGGTTTCCGTCGCCCCGTAGACCTGGATGAGCCGCACGCCGCCGCGCGCGAACACCTCGACCAGCGCCTCGGGCACGATCGTCGATCCCGTCGTCACGGCGCGAAGAGATGAGAAATCGGTTGTCGCGAAGGCGTCGTCGGCAAGCAGCGCGTCGAGAGTCGCAGGCACGAGCACGGTGAGGCTTGGCCTCAGCTCCGAGATCGACGCAAGGGTCGCGGCCGGAATGAAGCGGCGATGCAAGGTGACGCTCGCTCCGGCCAGCAAGGCGGGCGTCGTCTGGATATTGAGGCCGCCGACATGGAACATCGGCAAAACGGTGAGCACATGGTCGCTCGCCGAAAGCCCATGCATGTGGACGGAGGCGATCGCGTTCCAATAGAGCGCCGCCTGGGTGAGAAGCGCTCCTTTGGGATGGCCAGTGGTGCCGGAGGTGTAGACGAGGAGCAGGGGATCTTCGAAGCGGCCGGTCGAGGGGGCGGCGAAGTCGGGTGATTGCGCGATGAGCGTCTCGAGCGAGTGACCGCCAGCGCCCTCGCGAGCAAGGCTGATCACCTCCATTCCCGGCGCCGCGGTCATCAATGCCGCGAGCCGGGGTGAGAACATCGCCTCAAACGCGAGGAGCTTCGGCTCGGCATTTGCGATAATGAAGGCGAGCTCGGGCTCGGCGAGGCGCCAATTCAACGGCACGAGCATGGCGCCGAGCCGTGCGCAAGCAAAAAGCAGCACGAGAAGCTCGGGAGAGTTCAAGCCGAGATACGCCAAACGATCGCCGCGAGCGACGCTGAAGCGAGAGGCGAGCGCGCCCGCGAGACGCTCGATGCGCGCAGAAAGCTCACGATAACCGAGAACTCTGCCCTCGCAGCTAATCGCGATCTTTTCGGGTGAAAAGGCGGCGTTGCGCGCCAAGATCTCGGCGAGGGTCATTGGAGATTGCATGCGCGCAGTGGATCGATTCCGACCGATGGTTCTAAAATCTATTCACAATATTGTGGAAGTGTGGTCAGGCGGCCATTTGTCGGGGGCGGACCACGCGCCATTCGCAAAGCTCAGCCGATCTTGCTGGACGATCCAGCTGCCATCCAGGGAGAGCGCCTTCTCGCCAGCTTTGCCAGGCGGCAAGGCATGCCAGTAAGAACTGATGCGATGAGCGCCCCTAAAAAGCAGCCGCGCCGACGCGCGACCTTCCTGCGCGGCTTGGTGAGCCTCGTCTATATCTTGCCTCTGGCGTTCGCGCTGTTCTTCCTCACTCTCATGGTCGTCTATTCGCAAACGCATCCCCCCTCGATGCTCATGCTCGGGCGCTGGGTCACGGGGCAGCCGGTCGATCGCCGCTGGGTAGCGCTCAATGACATTTCGCCGAACCTCGTGGCCGCCGTGGTGACCTCGGAGGATGCTCGGTTTTGCACGCATCACGGCGTTGACTGGGTGGAAATGCACGCCGCTATCGACGAAGACGAGGAGGGCGGCCCGAGCCGAGGTGCCTCGACCATCACCATGCAGACGGTGAAGAATCTCTTTTTGTGGAACTCCCGCTCATTCATCCGCAAGGGGATCGAAATCCCCTTGGCGCTCGTCCTCGACCGGCTTTGGTCGAAGCGGCGCATCCTCGAGGTTTATCTCAATATCGCCGAATGGGGCGATGGCGTGTTCGGCGTGGAAGCCGCGTCACGCGTGGATTTCGGCAAGGCCGCGAAGGAGCTGAATCTGCGCGAGGCGGCACTTCTCGCCGCCGCGCTTCCCAATCCGAAGCTGCGAAACCCGCGTCGTCCGAGCCGGGGATTTCTTCGGCGTGCCGGGACGATCGCTCGTCTCGCCTCACCGGATGCGGATTGGCTCGGTTGCGTGGGAGGAAAATGAGGCCGCAAGCGTGCACGTCTTGGCTGGCTCTTTCTTCCTCGAACGAATTGGTGTATCGCCCGCGCTTCGAGATTTTCTTGCGCCCGATCTGCGGCTGACATCGCGCGGCGGCCGAGCAAGCGCTGTTGCAAATTGGAGTCACCAATGGCCGTTCCGAAAAGAAAGACTTCGCGCATGAAGCGCGGCCAGCGCCGTTCCGCGGATGCGCTTACTCGTCCCACCTATGTCGAGGACAAGGATTCGGGCGAACTGCGCCGCCCGCATCACATCGACCTGAAGACGGGAATGTATCGGGGCCGCAAGGTGCTAGAGACGAAGAATTCCTGATCCAAGGCCGATCCGCAGTTGAATCGGCGGGCTGGCGGCGCTCTTTGCCATGCTCACGAATTCTTGACGCCATCCGTGGCGGGGCACGGCCCAAACACCAATTTGCCGCGCTTTTTCCAGAAGTTTGGGCCTAATTCCCCTTTCTATGCATAACTCACCTGTCAGCCATGCGCATACGAGGGCTCTTCCAGCATTGCTCGTGGCGGAAATAAGCCCATTTGTGCCCTCCCTTTAGCTAAATGCCCGTGCGACAAGCTGGTTTTTTACCAATGGTTTTTGCAATTTTGCCGGGAATATGTTATATGTTCATCTCCAAGTAACGATCTTGGCTCGCCGCGACTTTATTTGAAGTGAAAGGATCAAAGGCGCGACAATACTCTCTCGCGCCAGATTTGGTCTGTCGAGGCTTAAGACCGTTATTTCGAGCTACTTGCGAGTCTTCGGGCGACGGCTTGGTGGACGGCGCTTCTTGCGTGTTCGCTTCAGCGTCGCTGATGGCCAGCTGGCCATATATGGGAAGGAACGGATCGTTATGTCTGCTAAGAAGGCAGTTCAAAGGCACGGCTTCAAGACCGGGGAGCACGTGGTCTATCCGGCGCATGGCGTCGGGCAAATCATGACCATCGAGGAGCAAGAGATCGCAGGCTTCAAGCTCGAATTGTTCGTTGTGACCTTCGACCAGGAGAAGATGACGCTTCGCGTGCCGACCGCCAAGGCGGCGAGCGTGGGCATGCGCAAGCTCTCCGAGAGCACCGCCGTCGACAAGGCGCTCGAGATGCTCAAGGGTCGTCCCCGGATCAAGCGGACCATGTGGTCGCGTCGCGCGCAGGAATATGAGGCGAAGATCAACTCGGGCGATCTTTTGTCGATCACGGAGGTCGTGCGCGACCTTTACCGCAGCGATGCGCAGCCGGAGCAGTCCTATAGCGAACGCCAGCTCTACGAGGCGGCGAGCGACCGTTTGGCACGCGAGATCGCAGCGGTTCACCGGACCGGCCATGACGAGACATTGAAGCTGATGGAATCCTTCCTGCAGAAGGGTCCGCGGCGCGGGCCAAAGCTTGCTGAAGCCGAGGCTGAAGAGGCCCAGGACGAAGCCGCCTGAGCCCATACCTGAGAATGCATCGATGATAATGAAGGGGCGGCCACGCGGCCGCCCTTTTCTTTCCTGTATTAAATTCGGCAAGGCTCTCGAGACGCGAGCCTGGTTGCGGCTCCGGCGCATTGCGCCACACCCTTGAATTGCAGGCTATGGCGGGCCACAAGGACCTTCATGCCTTCCGGCCCGCTCTTCCTCCCGCTCGTCATCGCCAGCGCTCTCCTGATGGAGAATATCGACAGCACGGTGATCGCAACCTCTCTGCCGGCGATCGCCGTCGACCTTGACGTCAATCCGATCAACCTCAAGCTCGCCTTCACCTCCTATCTGTTGACCCTGGCCGTGCTGATCCCGATCAGCGGCTGGTGTGCCGATCGCTTCGGATCGCGCACCGTCTTCCGCGCAGCGATCGGCGTCTTCACGCTCGGCTCGATCGCCTGCGGCTTCACCAACACGCTTTTCGGGTTCGTGGCGGCCCGTGCGCTCCAAGGGGCAGGCGGCGCCATGATGGTTCCGGTGGGGCGCCTCATCATCCTGCGCACCGTGCCGAAGAGCGACCTCGTGCGCGCGCTGACCTATCTGACCCTGCCGGCGCTGATCGGTCCGGTGTTCGGACCGATGCTCGGGGGCTTCATCACCACCTATTTCCATTGGCGCTGGATTTTCTGGATCAATGTGCCGATCGGGTTTCTGGGCATCGCGCTCGCCACGCGCTTCATTCCGGACTTGCGCGAGGACGACCGCCCGCCGCTCGACCTGGTCGGCTTTGTGCTCTCAGGAATAGGGTTGTCGACGCTCGTGTTCGGGCTGACGGCCGCGGGCGGGCAGGTGATGCCGGCTCTGCCGGATGCCGGTCTCATGCTGATGGGCGCGGTGCTGATGGTCCTATACGTGCGCCACGCGGCGCATCATGATGCACCCATTCTTGACCTGCGCTTGCTTTCGCTCCGCACCTATCGGACGAGCCTGGTAGGCGGATTCTTCTTTCGCGCCGGCGTGGGCGCGATCCCTTTTGTCCTGCCCATGATGCTGCAGGTCGGGTTTGGGCTCACTCCCTTCGAATCGGGCTCGCTCACATTCGCCTCGGCCGCCGGCGCGCTCTGCATGAAATTCACGGCCGGCCCGATCCTGCGCCGCCTGGGTTTCCGCAATGTGCTCGTGTCTAACACCATCATCAGCGCCCTGTTTCTTGCCGCCTCGGCGCTTTTCACGCCGGCGACGCCGCACCTTTTGATCTTCGCCGTGCTCCTCATCGGCGGCTTTTTTCGCTCGCTTCAATTCACGAGCCTCAACGCCATCGCTTATGCCGACGTGCCGCACGCGGCGATGAGTCGAGCCTCGAGTTTCTCCAGCGTCGCGCAGCAGCTCTCCGGATCCGTCGGCATCGCCTTCGCGGCACTGGTGCTGCAAGGCATGCAGACTTGGCGCCAGGATCACGTCATTCACGTTGGCGATTTCAAGGTGGCGTTCGTGCTCGTCGCTTTCCTGAGCGCCTCCTCGATCCTGATGAATCTTCGCCTTCCGCGAGATGCCGGCAACGAGGTTTCGGGGTATGCGCCTGCGCCGGCCGCCCGACGGCTCGCCTCCCGACAAGGAACGCTCAACCGATGAATTCTCGAGACACGCAAATTGCCGCCGCCCTTATCGAGGCGCGCCGGCGAGGCGGGCTCGCGCATTTCGCGCCGCAGCTTGCACCCGCGAGTCTCGCCGATGCGATGGCCATCCAAAAAGAGGTCGCGCAAGCAATCGGCGCCTCGATTGCCGGGTGGAAAGTGGGCTATGCGCCCAACGGCATTCCGGTCGCGGCCCCGATCTACGCCAACGTCGTGCATCGAAGCGGTGACACGGTCCCTGTCGGGCCGAGCGGAAAGAGCGGCATCGAGGTCGAGATCGCGCTGCGGCTCGCCAAGGATTTGCCGCCGCTTCGCGGGCGGCCCTATGCGCGCGCCGACATTCTCGATGCTTGCGAGGCGCTGCTTATCGGCGTCGAGATCGTCGAGAGCCGATTTCCCGAGCCGCCGAAGCCGCCGTTTCTGGCGCTGCTCGCCGACAACAGCAGCAATGGGGCGTTCGTGCGCGGCGCGGAGTTGCGCGACGCGCGTGGGCTCGAAGTTTCGCGGCTTCGATGCAAGCTCACGCTCGATGGGAAGTTGGCGCATGAAGGCGTGGGCGGTCATGCGAAGGGCGATCCGCTCCTTCCTGTGATCGACTACGTCAATCACCCTTGCGACCTGCTCGGCGGCTTGAGAGCCGGCCAGATCGTCACCACCGGAACTTTGAGCGGCTGCCCTTTCGTCGAAGGCGCAGTCAAGGTTGCGGCCGAGCTCGAAGGCTTGGGCGAGATCGCCTTCGAGATCGTCGTCCAGTCCAAGCGAGGTTCTGAAACCGCAGCCTTGGATGGCAGGCGAGCCTCGCCATGAAAGGCAGGGATGCCGGCCAAGACCACACGAGCTCGAGCAAGCGTCGCACATTGTCCGGCATCTTTCGGGTCTCTGGATAAAAGCCGTGCAGCGCGACGAGACGGTCCTCGGCGAAGCATGGCACCACGCGCGCAATCTTCCGTAAAGCTCACGTCTTCTTTGAAAGGGCGGCGAGCTCATCCGGCAAGGCGTAAGCCCATTGCGTGATGCTGCCCGCACCGAGGCAGACGACGTAATCGCCGGGTTTGGCCATTTGGAGCACGAACGGCGCGATCTCCTCTGGCGCTTCGATCGTGAGCGCGCGCCGGTGCCCGCGCGCCCTCATCTGTGAGACAAGGGCGTGGTGATTGACCCCCTCGATCGCCTCCTCGCCCGCGGCATAGACGGGCGCGACGAGAACCGCGTCCGCATCGTTCATCGAGGCGGCGAAATCGCCCATCAGCTTATCGAGGCGCGTGAAGCGATGGGGTTGCATGACGGCGATCACCTGGCCCTTCGCGGCCGCGCGCGCGGCGCGCAGCACCGCGGCAATCTCGACCGGGTGGTGGCCGTAATCGTCGATCACCGTGATGCCGTTCCATTCGCCCGTGCGTGTGAAGCGCCGCTTGACGCCGCCGAAGCGTTCCAAGGCCGTGCGCAAACGCTCCGGCGCGATCTTGAGCTCGTGGGCGACGGCGAGCGCCGCACAGGCATTGAGCGCATTGTGATGGCCGGGCATCGGCATGACGAGATCATCGATGCGCTGCTTCTTGGCTGACTTGCGATCGCGGATGACGACGCGAAAATGAGTCTTGCCATCCTTGAAGGCGACGTCGCACAGCCGGACATCCGCCTGCGGATTCTCGCCATAGGTGATGACGCGGCGATCGGTGATGTGCCCCACGAGCTCCTGCACCGCCGGATGGTCGAGACACATCACCGCGAAGCCGTAAAAAGGCACATTGTCGACAAAGGAGCGGAACGCCTGCTTGATGGCATCATAGGTTTCAAAGTGGTCGAGATGCTCGGGATCGATGTTGGTGACGATCGCAACATCGGCAGGCAGCTTGAGGAAAGTGCCGTCCGATTCATCGGCTTCGACCACCATGAACTCACCGGCCCCCATGCGCGCATTGGTGCCGTAGGAATTGATGATCCCGCCATTGATGACGGTCGGATCGAGACCGCCGGCGTCGAGCAGGGCCGCGACGAGCGAGGTCGTCGTCGTCTTGCCATGGGTGCCCGCGATGGCGACGCATGTCTTGAAGCGCATGAGCTCGGCAAGCATCTCGGCACGTCGCACCACCGGGAGGCGCTTTTCGCGCGCAGCGACGAGCTCGGCATTGTCGCGCTTGATCGCCGTCGAGACGACGACCACCGCGGCATCGGCGAGGTTTTTAGCCTCATGACCGACCGCCACCGGAATGCCCTTGTCGCGCAAGCGCTTCACATTCGAGCTGTCGGCGGCGTCCGAGCCTTGAACCTTGTAGCCAAGATTGACGAGCACCTCGGCGATGCCCGACATGCCGATGCCGCCAATGCCGATAAAATGAATGGGGCCGAGCTCGTTCGGTAACCTCATGGGCTCATACCTATCACGGCATGGGCAGGATTGCTCGACCTTCCCACGGTTGGCGAAGCCTCGCTCATCAGTCGACCTCGTCCAGCGCCGGCATTGCCGCCAGCCCGGCTGTCTCGGTGACGAGATCGGCAAGGCGCTCCGCCGCATCGGGAATGCTCGCCTGGCGCGCGAGCGCTGCCATCTCGGCGAGCCGCGAAGGCGTGGCCAGGATCTGCGAGAGCATGTCGGCGAGCGCGTCGGGCTCGAACTGCGCCTGGCCGAGCATGGTGGCGGCCCCGATATCGGCGAGCGATTTCGCGTTCCCGGCCTGATCTTGATCAAGCGAGCCCGGCAATGGGATGAGAATCGAAGGGCGGCCGATCACGGAGATTTCGGCCAGGGTCGAGGCGCCGGCGCGGGCGATGACGAGTTGGCTCCGCGCCATGTGGAAAGGCAAGTCGCGGAAGAAGGGCGCGACCTCAGCCTCGACGCCGGCTTCCGCATAGGCCGCGCGGACGCGCGCGAAATCTTCCTGCCGGACCTGCTGCACGATGTGGAGCCTTGCCCGCTCGGGAGCCGTGAGGCGCGCGATCGCAGCCGGCACGACATCAGACATGATACGCGCGCCCTGGCTGCCGCCAAAGACCAGAAGCCGCAGCACGCCGCCTTCGCGGGGCGGCTCGAAGAGCTTTTCCGCAGCCTCGATCACGGTGGGCCGCACCGGGTTGCCGACATGGCGCGACTTTGCGAGAAGCGCTTGATCGGCGCCGGCGACCCCCGCAAAACCCGTGGCGATCACGTCGACCCGCTTGGCGAGGAAGCGATTGGCGCGGCCGAGCACCGCATTCTGCTCGTGCAAGATGGTCGGCACTTTGAGCATGCTGCCGGCGAGAAGCGGAGCGACCGTCGGATAGCCTCCGAACCCCGCGATCGCGGCGGGCTTGAGCCGCCACACGAGCGCAAGCGCCTTGAGCGTGCCACGGCCGAGCGTGAGCGCCGCACCGGCCTTCCCGAGCCTGCCCTTGCCGTAAGGGGTGGCGGCCGGCAAGGCGTTGACGTGGCGCGCCGGAAAGGCCTTGGCGAAGTTTTCCCCGCGCCGGTCGGTCACGAGCTCCACCTCGTAACCGCGACGTTGGAGCGCCTCCGAAAGCGCCTCCGCCGGAAAGAGGTGACCGCCGGTGCCGCCCGCCGCGATGAGAATTACTGGCGCCATTCGTCAGATTGGGCTTGCCGCGAGTGGCATTGGGGGCTTCCACAGATCGGACATCTCGGCGCGCGGCCGTCGGCGCGTGACGGCGATGAGGAAGCCGAGCGCCACGCCGAGCGAGATCAAGGACGATCCGCCATAGGAGACGAAGGGAAGCGTCATGCCCTTTGCGGGAATGAGCTGCACGTTCACCGCCATGTTGATCACCGATTGCACGCCGAAGAGCGCGATCAGCCCGGCGCAAGCGAGGCGACAGAACGGGTCCTCGCTACGCTGCGCGGCATGAAGTGCACGCATGACGATGAGCATGAAAAGCAGCACGAGCGCGATGCAAGCGATGATGCCAAATTCCTCACCCGCGACCGCGAAAGGAAAATCGGCGTGCGCATCCGGAAGAATGCGTTTCACCACCCCTTCGCCCGGACCACGCCCGAGCCAGCCGCCCGAAAGAAACGAGTCCATCGCGGTGTCGACCTGGAAAGTGTCGCCGGCACTCTTATTGAGGAAGCGATCGATGCGGGCCGTCACATGCGGCACGAAGAAATAGGCGAGCGTCACGCCCGCCGCGCCGAGCCCGCCAAGGCCTGCCACCCAGAAGATATGCAGACCCGCAATGAAGAACACGGTCGCCCAGACGACGGAGATCAGCATCGTCTGCCCGATATCAGGCTGCAGGATGAGAGGGATGAGCGTCGCGGGAAGAAGCGCAAGGCCGAGGATCGCCGCCGGCATTCCCTTGCGCTGCGCCGCCTCCGAAAACAGCCAGGCCGTGAGAATGACGAATGCGGGCTTTGCGAATTCGGAAGGCTGGATGCCGATGCCCGCGAGGCTGATCCAGCGTCTCGCACCCTTGACCTCCGCGCCGTAAACGAGCGTGGCGCAAACAAGCGCCATGGAGACGATGTAGAGCAGGAGCGCGGTGCGACGCACGGCTCGCGGTGAAGCGAGCGAGACGAGGAAGGCGACCGCGATGGTCACGATCAGATAGCCGATCTGGCGGTTGACGAAATGGAAGGTCGGCAGGCCAAGGCGAGCGGCGACCGGGGGGCTTGCGGCCATGTCGATCACGATGCCGGCGACGAACAACACGCCGAAGCCGGCGATGAGCCAAAGATCGATGGTCCACCACCAATTGGTGAGCGCGCCTTTCTCGATGCGTGAGGCCATGGCTCAGCTCTCCTTGCGGCTAGGGGTACGGCTGCGGACGCTCTTCCCGCCGCTGTGGCGCGGGACGGAAAACTTCGCATCGGAAAGCCGGGTTGCACCGCCGGCCGAGGCCTGTCGGCGCGAGCGCGCCTTCGCGGCCCGGGACGTGGCGGCGCGCGTGTCTTCGACAATGCCCCGTGCCAGTTCCCGAAAACGATTGCCGCGAGCTTCGAAGTTCTTGAACTGATCGTAGGAGGCGCAGGCGGGCGAGAGCAGCACGATCGGAGCTTTGACTGCGGATGCTGCGGCGTCCCGCGCGGCCCGTGCCACGGCGACTTCAAGCGTGCCGCAGCGCAGCCTGGGGACGTTGCTCCTCGCGAGCGTCGCCGCGAACTCGCGTGTTGCCTCGCCAATCAGATAAGCCTTCTCGATTCGCCGGAAGAGAGGGCGCAGGCTTTCGATGCCGCCTTCCTTGGCTTTCCCGCCGAGGATCCAGAAAATGCCGCCGGGAAAGGAGGAGAGTGCCTTCTCGGTTGAATCGGCGTTCGTCGCCTTGGAATCATTGATGAAGAGAGTGCGGCCGGCGCGGCCGACCTCTTCCAGCCGATGCGGCAAGCCGGGAAAGCTGCGCAGCGCCGCTTCCATGAAGCGTCTCTCGCCAAAATTCGGCCAAGGCTCCTTCGAGGTAGCCTGTTTCGACAGAGGTTGCTTCGCGGCCGCGTCGTTGCGCCGTTTTGCCGGAAGAAACCTGCTCGCCGCAAGAATTGCGGCGAGCGCATTGTCCGCATTGTGCTTGCCGCGCAAGGTGGGGATGCCGCCAAGGTCGTAAACCGGGCGCCAATCGCCGCCGCGCATGAAGCCGAGCTCCGAGCGCAAGGCGCAGCCATTGTTGAGCCCGCCGAACGCGTTCATGGCGGCGATATGATCAGGGGCGAAGATGCCGCTCAGCTTTCGGAAAATAGCGCGGCTCGGCTCGTCGGCAAAATTGATGAGCGCATATTCGGCGCGCGCGACGAGCCGCTCCTTGATCGCGGCATAGTTCTCCATGTCGCCGTGCCGATCGAGATGGTCAGGCGTTATGTTGAGGAGAAGTCCGAGCGTTGGGGCGAGAGAGGGTGAAAGGTCGATCTGAAAGGACGAGCATTCGATCACATGCACGCGCTCCGGCGCCGGTGGGGCGAGCGCCAGGATCGGCGTGCCGATATTGCCGCCCATCTGCACGTCACGACCGGCTCGGCGCAGGATGTGAGCGATGAGCGCCGTGGTCGTCGATTTGCCATTGGTGCCAGTGATGGCAATGAATGGTGAAGCCGGCGCGATCTTGGTGCGCTCGCGGCAGAAGAGCTCGACATCGCCGATCACCTCGACCCCCGCCCCCTTGGCGAGCTCGACAGTCCAATGGGGTTTCGGATGGGTGAGCGGAACGCCCGGCGCGAGCACGAGCGCGGCGAAGCCCTGCCATTGCGAGCAGCGCAAATTCTCGACCGTGAAACCTTCCCGGCGTGCCTCCTCGATCTTTTCGCAAGCGTCGTCCCAGCAGACCGGCGTCGCGCCGCCCTCGGTGAGAGCGCGCGCGGTCGCAAGCCCCGACCCGCCAAGACCAAAGAGCGCAAGCCGCTTACCGCGCATCGAGGTGACTGGCGTCATCATTCACCTCAGTTTCAGGCTCGCCAGCCCGACGAGCGCGAGCACCACCGAGACAATCCAGAAACGGATGACGACTTGCGGCTCGGTCCAGCCGAGCTGCTCGAAATGGTGATGGATCGGCGCCATCCTGAAGATGCGCTTGCCCGTCATTTTGAAAGACGCGACCTGCACGATCACCGAGAGCGCCTCGAGCACGAAAAGCCCGCCCACGATGGCGAGCACGATCTCATGCTTCGTGACGATCGCGATGGCGCCGAGAAGTCCCCCGAGCGCGAGCGAACCGGTATCGCCCATGAAGATCTGAGCTGGAGGCGCGTTGAACCAGAGGAAGCCGAGCCCCGCGCCGAAGAGAGCGCCGCAAATCACCATCAGCTCGCCGGCGCCGGGCACGTGATTGATCTGCAGATAGTTCGCGAAGATCACATTGCCCGTAAGATAGGCGATGAGGCCGAAGGTTGCGGCCGCGATCATCACCGGCACGATGGCGAGCCCGTCGAGGCCGTCGGTGAGGTTCACCGCATTGCCGGCGCCAACCACGACAAAGCTCGCGATCAGCGGGAAGGCGGTGCCGAGCGGAATCAGCACATCCTTGAGAAAGGGCACCCCGAAGGACGAGGAGAGCGGGCCTGGTGTCACACGCATGGCCAAGGTCGTGGCAATCAGCGCGATCCCTGTCTCGATGGCGAGACGCAGCCGGCCGGGAAAGCCCTTATGCGTTTGTCGTGTGACTTTGAGGAAGTCATCGTAAAAGCCGACCGCCGCATAGCCGGAGGTCACGCCGAGCACGATCCAGACGAGCGGATTGCGCAGGTCCGCCCAAAGCAAGGTGGCGACGAAAAGGCCGGAAAGGATCATCAGGCCGCCCATCGTGGGAGTGCCCTTCTTGCTGATGAGATGCGATTTCGGGCCGTCATCGCGGATCGGCTGCCCCTTGCCTTGCTTCAGGCGCAAGGTGTCGATGATCGAAGGGCCGAACATGAATACGAACAGCAGCGCCGTCGCGGTCGCGCCCGCCGTGCGGAAGGTGATGTAGCGGAAGACGTTGAGGAGAGTGAAATACGGCGAGAGATCCGCGAGCAGCTTCAGCATGGGGGCCTCGACCATTCCTCAGGAGACCCGTGACGCGTGCGCAAAGCCTGCACGATGCGTCCCATGCGGCTGCCGAGCGATCCTTTCACGGCGACGATATCGCCGGCCTGCAAGGCTTCCACCACCGCCGGCTCCAATTCGGCGGAGGTGGCTGCATAGTGGCCTCTGCGGCTCGAGGGAAGAGCCTCATAGAGATGGCGCATCATGGGACCTGAGGCGTGCACGAGATCGACCTGTGCACGCGCAATCGGTTCCAGGAGCTCGGCATGGAAGCGCGGAGATTCCGGGCCAAGTTCCAGCATGTCGCCAAGCACGGCGACGCGCCGTCCGCCTGGCCCGGGCGACAGAAGCGCGAGGTTGGCGAGCATCGCACGCATCGACGCCGGATTGGCGTTGTAGCTCTCATCGATGAGGACCGCCTCGCCTCCAGGTGGATGCAGCGCGATGCGGGCACCGCGTCCCTCGGGCGGCACGAGCGTGCGCAGCGCGCCGAGGGCAGCATCGATGTCGGCGCCGAGCGCCTGCACGCCGGCGAGGACGGCGAGCATGTTCATGGCGATATGCCGGCCCGGCATGCCGATGCGGCAAGAGAGGCGCCGGCCGAAGATGTCAATCACGACATCCGAGCCGCTCTCGTCCTCCTTGAGGGAGGCGAGCCGAATCTCGGCTTTTTCCGAGGTGCCGAAAGTCACGACGCGTCCGGCCGGGCTTGCCATCGCGTGCGCCTTGAGCCTTTCGGCTTGTGCATTGTCGATATTGATGATCGCCGTGCCGCCAGGCACAAGGCCAGAGAAGACCTCCGCCTTGGCGTCGGCGATCGCGGCAACCGAGGGAAAAAATTCGAGGTGCACCGGCTCGACCGTGGTGATGATCGCCGCGAGCGGGCGCGCCATCGCGGTGAGCGGCCGGATTTCGCCGGGCGAGTTCATGCCGATCTCGCTCACGGCGAAAACCGCGTCTTGCGGCAGGCGCGCCAAGGTGAGCGGCACGCCCCAATGATTGTTGTAGGAAGCGACGGGCGCGTGCGTCTTCCCTTGTGCGCCGAGCACCTGGCGGAGCGCCTCCTTGGTGCCGGTCTTGCCGACGGACCCTGTGACCGCGATGAGCCGAGCCTTTGTGCGGGCCCGCCCGGCGCGGCCAAGGCGGCGCAAGGCTTCGAACGGTTCCTCGACCACGAGCAGGCGATGCGTCTGCGGCATCGTAAAGCTCTTCGCGATCGAGACCACCGCGATCGCGCCCTTTTCGATCGCCTGATCGACGAAGTCATGCCCGTCGCGATTTTCGCCCTTGATGGCGAAGAAGAGATCGCCAGGGGCGAGCTTGCGCGTGTCGATCGAGATGCCGTTGATTTGCGCCTCGCTCACGCCGCGCGGCGTGGCGCCCATCGCGGCCGCGGCTTCGGCGAGCCTCCACAAAGGCGAGTTCACGCCGCAAGCTCCTTGATCGCGGCGGCCACCGCCTCATGGTCCGAGAAGGGCAAGGTGCGATCACCGATGATCTGTCCTGTCTCATGACCCTTTCCGGCAATGAGCACCACATCGCCCGCGCCCATGGCGTGCACGGCCGTGCCGATCGCCGATGCGCGATCGCCGATCTCGACGGCGTCGGGCGCGCCGACCAGGATGGCGCGGCGGATGGAAGCGGGCTCCTCGGAACGCGGGTTGTCGTCGGTCACGATCACGCGATCGGCGGTTTCGGCTGCGATCTTGCCCATCAGCGGGCGCTTGCCGGGGTCGCGATCGCCCCCGCACCCGAAGACCACGGTGAGCCGGCCAGTGGTGAAAGGCCGAAGCGCCGCGATGGCGTTCGCGAGCGCCTCGGGCTTGTGCGAATAGTCGACGAAGACGAGCCCGCCTCTCGCCTCGCCGGCAAGCTCGAGCCTTCCGGGCACACCTTTCAAGGCGGGAAGCGTCGCGATCACCGCATCGGCCTTTTCCTGCGTCGCGAGTGCAATCCCTGCCGCGGTGAGGGCGTTCTCGACCTGGAATTCGCCGGGAAGCGAAAGCTCGATTTCCAGCCGTGAACCGGCGATCTCGAGCGAAAGGCGCTGCCGGAAGCCATGCCGCCGCACCTCGAGAAGACGAATGTGCTTGCCCGAGCGCCCGACGGTGATCGGTGCGAGCTTCATCGTCTCGAGCTCGACGAGCAAGCGATCAGACCAGGCCCCGTCAGCATTGATCACCACCGGCCGTCCGTGCGGCAGAAGCTCGCGGAAAAGGCGAAGCTTTGCCTGAAAATAAGCTTCCATATCGGTGTGGTAATCAAGATGGTCGCGACCGAGATTGGTGAAGGCGGCCGCTGAAAGGCGCACCGCTTCGAGCCGTTTCTGCTCGATGCCATGTGAAGAGGCTTCCAGTGCAAGATGCGTGATGCCTTCACGGGCGAGCGCGTCGAGGGTGCGATGCAGTTGGACGGGATCGGGCGTCGTCAGCGCGCCATAAGCGGCATGCCCGGGCTTGATCACGCCGAGCGTGCCGAGGCTCGCGGCCTTGTGCCCAAGCCCCGCGAAGATCTGGCGCGTGAAATCGACGACGGAGGTCTTGCCGGCCGTGCCCGTGACGGCAACGAGCGTGTCGGGCGCGTGGGGATAAAAACGTGCGGCGGCGGCCGCCAGCGCCGCCCTTGCGTCCGCCACCATGATCGACGGCGCGCCGAGCGGCTCGCCAGGAGCCCTTTCGGTGATGATCGCGACCGCACCCGCCTGGCTGGCGCGCGCGGCATAAGCGAGGCCGTCGGCATGAGTTCCCGCAACCGCGAAGAACAGATCGCCCGGCTTCACGGCGCGGCTGTCGAAGGCAAGCCCGGTGACCTCGAGTTTCGCCGCTCCCGCCGGAAGAGGATGGCTGCCCAAAAGCTCAGCGAGCGTCATGGGCCACCTGCCTCTCGCCGCTCTTGCGAGCGGCCGCGGTGGCGGGGCAGGGCTCGCCACTCTTTCTCGACCTTCACCCATTCGATCACGGCTTCGTCCCGGCTCCCGCTTGTGCCAGGCGTGGAAATGGCAGCTGAGGCTGGTCGAATCGTGGCGGAATTCCGAGAATCGGGGCAATGCGGTCGATGACGCGCCCGGTCACGGCGCCGGCATTCCAGGCGGCGGTGGCAAAGCCATGCGTCTCGGACGTGCCTTGGGGCTCATCATAGACGACGAGGAAGAGGTATTTCGGCTTGTCCGCGGGGACGATCGCCGTGAAGGTGGTGAAGTTCTTGGTGTTCGAGTAGCGCCCGTGGATCACCTTCTGCGCCGTCCCGGTCTTGGCACCCACGAAATAGCCCGGCACATCGGCCATTCGGCCTGATCCTTTTTCGGCGTTGAGTCGCAGGATGTAGCGCATGGCCTCGCTGGTCTGCGGCTTCACGAGCTCGCTCGATTGCGCGAGCGCTTCGGCCTCGCTACGGCGCAGGAAAGTCGGCGTTTCGAGATGGCCGCCATTGACGAGCGCGCAAACCGCCATCGCGGCTTGCAAGGGCGCGACGGCGATCCCCTGGCCGAAGGCGATGGTGACCGTGTTCAGCTCGCCCCAATGCTTCGGATAAAGCGGCTCGGCGCTTTCGAGCTCGGTGCGCATGCGATCGAGCTGGCCGGCTTTCTTCAAGAAGGCCCTGTGGCCCTCGACGCCGACGGTCAGGGCCTCCTTCGCCGTGCCGATGTTGGAGGAGTGTATGAAGATCTCCGGCACGGTGAGCACGCGGTTCATCGCGTGATAATCGTGGATGGTGAACTTGCCGTAGCGAAGGTTCGAGCGCGTGTCGAAGGTCGAGTTCAACGTGATCTTGCCGGCGTCGAGCGCCATCGCCGTGGTGAGCGCCTTATAGGTCGAGCCCATCTCGAAGACGCCGACCGTCATGCGGTTGATGTTGTTGGGATCGAGCGCGTCGGCCGGCTTGTTCGGATCGAAATCGGGCAGTGACACCATGGCGATCACCTCGCCGGTGCGCACATCCATGATCGCGGCCCCGGCGGCTTTCGCCTTGTAGCGTTCCAGGCCTTTTTGCAGCTCGTCGCGCAGTGCGTGCTGCGCGTGCAGGTCGAGCGACAATTGCACGGGCTTGAGGCTTTCGGCAGTCATCGGCAAACCGGCTTCGCGCAAAGCGTCGAGCCCATGCGCGTCGATATATTTCTCGATGCCGGCGATGCCGATATTGTCCGTGTTGACCGCGCCGAGAATATGGGCGGCCGCAACCCCGTTCGGATAGATTCGCCGCTTCTCGTCGAGGAAGCCGACACCCGGCAACCCGAGATGATAGATCTCGTCGCGCTGCGCCTGGGTGATGTCGCGCTTCACCCAGACAAAGCCCTTTCGCTTCGAGAATTTGTCGCGCAGCGCCCGGGCGTCGAGATCGGGCAGCACCGAGGTGATGAGTTCGACCGCTTCGTCCTTGTCGACGAGCTTGTTCGGCTCGGCGAAGACGGAGACGGCCTGCAGATCGGTCGCGAGGATCTCGCCATTGCGGTCGAGGATGTCGGGGCGTGGATTGGAGGCGACGACTTCCGAGGAGCGGTGCACACCACCCTTCTCCTCTCCCGAAAAGCCGATGGCGACGAGGCGCAAGGCGATCACGACATAGACGACGCCGAAAGCGAGCCCGACGAGCAGGATGCGCGCCGCGCTCTTGTCGAGATGCATGCTCAGGAGACGGCGCGCGAGCCCGCGCACGCCTCTCGCCTCGTCGACAGGCGGCTCTTGCGTCTCGTTCATGGCTTGCGGCTCCCTGTCGGCGTGCTTCCGGCCGAGCCGCCTCGCGACGGTGTCATGGTCGGCTCGCCGAGGCCGAGCGCGTCGAGCTTGCGGCCGATCTCGTCGCCTTCGGCTTGCTTGCGCGGCAAATCCGCGGGCGAAACGGCGGTGTGGCGCACATTGAGCGGCACGAGGTCGAGATATTTGTCGGCGAGGATCTGCAGGCGGCCCGGCGCCGACATGGCTTGCCATTCCCCCCGCAAGGTGGCGATCGCCTGCTTCTCGGCGTCGACCTGCCGCCCGAGCTTTGCGGCCTCTTCGGTGTCGTAGAGGGTGTCGTATTTGATGCGGTAGGCGTACAGCGCCGAGCCGATCAAGCAGCAGATGGCGGCGACGTTGAGAAGCCGGATCATTCGCGCCTCCTTCGTCGCACGGGCTCTGGCCGGAGCAAGTCCTCGGCGAAGCCTTGAGGCATGGGCGAAGGGGTGCGGCTGCCCCAGCGGAGCTTGGCCGAACGGGCGCGCGGATTGTAAGCAAGCTCTGTTTCGCCGGGCGTGATCGGTCCGAAGATTGGCGCGAAGGCGCGCTGCGAGAAGCGCTCCGTCGGCAGATGGCGCGATATGGGCTGCTCGCGCCCGGTATTTCCTTGCAAGAAGCGCTTGACGATGCGGTCCTCGAGCGAATGGAACGTGACGACCGCAAGCCGTCCCCCCGGCTTCAGCAGCGAGGTTGCGCCGACGAGCCCGCCGACGAGCTCTTCGAGCTCATCATTCACCGCGATGCGCAAGGCCTGGAAGGTGCGGGTCGCCGGATCGATGCCATCGCGAGCCGAAGGCGCGCCCGACGCCACGATGCGACGAAGCTCGCGCGTCGTGGTGATCGGCGCCTCCGCTCTTGACTTGACGATAGCGCGCGCAATGCGCCCCGCATGCCGCTCTTCGCCAAAAAGCCGCAAGAGATCGGCAAGCTCCTCGATGCTCGATGTGGCGATGAGATCGGCGGCAGAAGGGCCCTCGCCGCTCATGCGCATATCGAGCGGGCCGTCATGGCGAAAGGAGAAGCCCCGCTCAGGCCGATCGATTTGCATCGAGGAGACGCCGATGTCGAACACAATGCCATCGACGTTATCGAAGCCAAGCTGGCGCGCCACTCGTGCGATTTCGCCGAAACGCGCTTGCACGAGCGTGAGGCGTCCCGCCGCCTGCTCGACGAGCGCTTGCCCCTCGTGGATGGCCTCCGGGTCGCGGTCGAGTGCGAGAACGCGGGTCGAGGAGCTGGCCAAAAGCAGGGCGTGGCTATAGCCACCGGCGCCGAATGTGGCATCGATATATGTTCCGCCCTCGCCGGCCTCCAGCGCCTCCATCACCTCCGGAAGGAGGACGGGGACGTGGGATGGATGAGCGGCCTCAG
>JAFAQA010000420.1 GCA_019246665.1 Hyphomicrobiales bacterium | reverse complement strand
CATGAGGAGGAGGGTGCTGGCCGCCCCGCTCCACCAGGAGACGTAGCGCACGAGGCCAAGCGCCGCCGGCACGCCGAGCGCAAGGCCGATGAGCGTCGCCACGAGGCCGATCTCCACGCTCGTCACGAAGCCGTCGATGATGGCATTCTGCGTCAGCATCGAGGAGAACCAGTGCAGCGTGTAGCCTTCCGGCGGGAAGGACGGGATCTCCTGCTTGAAGAAGGCGAGCCAGGTCACGAAGACGAGCGGCACTAGGATGAAGCCGAGCGAGGCGAGCGCCGCGGCGTCGAGCGCGAGCCTTCGCCAGGAGCGATGCCCCATCAGGTGCGCCCTTCCGGCAAGCCCCTCACGGTCTTTTTTTCGCATAATCTCATCCGAAAAATGGGACCCTTTTCGGGATCATAAGCGGCCTTTTTTCGCATGATCTCATCCGAAAAATGGGACCATTTTTCGGGATCATGCGAGGCGATTCTTAGGGAAGCGTCCCTCTTTCATGATGATGGAGAGATGCTCGCCTTGTTTCTGGAAGAGGTTGAGGTTCTTCAACGGATCCCCGTCGACGAGGATGAGATCAGCGTAAGCGCCCGCCTGAACGACGCCGAGCTTGCCTTCCATGCGGATGATCTCCGCCGCGACCGTGGTCGCCGAACGCACGATCTCGATCGGTGTCATGATCTCCGAGCGCAAGAGGAACTCGCGGCTTTGCTCACTTTGAAGCTGGCCCAGAAGGTCGCTGCCATAACCCACCTTGACCCCGGCCTTTTTGCAGATCTCGAGCGAACGCATCCCCGCTTCGAGCACCCTGTCGTTCTTGGCGAGCATATCGGCGCCCATGCCGAACTGCGCGGCGCGCTCCTTCATCACCACATAGGCGACGAGGTTGGCGATGAGGTAACCCTTGCTCTTGGCGAGCAGACGCGCGGCCGGCTGATCGATGAGGTTGCCGTGCTCGATCGTGCGCACGCCCTGGCTCACGGCGCGCGTGATGGCTTCCGGCGTATAGGCATGGGCGAGCACGTAGCGATTGAAGGCATGCGCCTCCTCGACGGCTGCGGCGATCTCGCCAATGGAGAATTGTTTCGAATCGAGCGGATCATAAGGTGAGGCGACGCCGCCGGAGACCATGAGCTTGATGGCGTCCGCTCCCTGGCGCAATTCCTCGCGCACGGCGGCACGCACATTATCGACGCCGTCGGCGATGGCCATGGTGAAGGTGAGCCCATCGCAGCAGCGGCAGCCCTTGAAGTAATCGGTGCGGCGACGCCCGTCCGAATGGCCACCGGTCGGCCCGATGGCGCGCCCGACGATGAAAAGGCGCGGGCCGGGCAAGTGGCCCTTCTCCACCGCTTCCTTGATGCCCCAATCGGCCCCGCCCGTATCCCTCACCGAGGTGAAGCCGCGATTGAGCATGGCGAGCATCAAGGGAGCGGAGCGCGCCGCCAGCAGCGAGACCGGGATGCTTTCGAGCATCCGCAAATTCACCTCGCTCAAATAAACGTGCACGTGGCAATCGATGAGCCCAGGCATCAGGACGCGCTTGCCGCAATCGATCTTCCGCGCGGAATTGGATTTGATCGGCTTGTCGGAGACTTCCTTGACGAGGCCGCCCTCGACAAGGACTTCATAACCGCCGCGCGGCTCGTTCCAGCGCGGATCGAGAAGATTGAGGTTCCTGAAAAGAATCGGCTCGGGCGCGGGCATCGTAAAGCTCCAGACGGCTCAGTTTCGGCATCGTCTCTTGTTCCAGCGGGCGTGGCAAGCATCATGGCCGGCTTGGCCCGGTCATCCACGCCTTGGCCGCGCATGCTTGGTAGAAGGAAGGCGTGGATACGCGCACCGAGTGCGAGCATGACGCCTCGCCGTCATGACCGGGCTTGGCCCGGTCATCCACGCCTTGGCGCACGCTTGGCAGAAGGAAGGCATGGATGCTCGCACCAAGTGCGGCCATGACGCCTCGCCGTCATGACCGGGCTTGGTCCGGTCATCCGCGCCTTGGCCGTGCACGCTTGATAGAAGGAAGGCATGCATGCTCGCACCGAGTGCGCGCATGACGCCTCGCTGTCATGACCGGGCTTGGTCCGGTGATCCACGCCTTAGCCGTGCACGCTTGGTAGCAGGAAGGCATGGATGCTCGCACCGAGTGCGAGCATGACGAGGCTTCACCCATCCTTCAGCCCGCCTGCCGAAAGCCCGGCGACGATCTGGCGCTGCGCCACCACGGTGAGCAGCAGCACCGGGAGCGTGACGAGCAGTGCGGCGGCGGCGAGCGGCCCCCAGGAGATCTGCTCGAAGGTGAGCACATTATAGATCGCCGAAGGCAAGGTGCGCGTCGTCTTGCCGCCGAGCACGACCGAGAAGATGAAGTTGTTCCAGGAGAAGATGAAGGAAAGGATCGCGCCCACGATGATGCCCGGCCTCGCCAAGGGCAACGCGATGTGGCGAAAGCCCTGCCAGGGCGAGGCGCCGTCAACGAGCGCCGCGTCCTCGAGCTCCATCGGCACATTCTCGAAATAGCCGATCATCACCCAGACGATGATCGGCACGGTGATGACGAGATGCGTCACGAGAAGCGCCGTGATGGTGCCGTTGAGACCGATGAGCTGGAAGACGAGGAAGAGCGGAATGAGATAGGAGAGCGCGGGCGTGATGCGCGCGATCAGGATGAGAAACGCGAATTTCGCGGATTTGGCGCGCGCGATGCCGTAGCCCGCCGGCACGCCCACAAGAAGGCCGACAAGCACCGCCCCGCCGGTCACCAGGATCGAGTTCCAGAAGTAGAGCAGGAAGTTGTTCTTGGCGAAGACGTCCCGGAAGTTGTCGAGCGTCGGCGGGTCCGGGATGAAGATCGGCGGGAAGGCCGTGTTGTCGGCGTCGTTCTTCAAGGACAAGGAGAGCATCCATAAAAATACGAGGATGGCCGGCGAGACGAGCACGAAAAGCGACAGCGCAAATCCGGCGTTGCCGGCGATGCGTCTCAGCTTGGGTGCGCGCATCATGATCGCTTCACGCGTTCCATTTTGAGCGCTGGCGCGCATAGAGCAGCAAGAGCGACAAGACCACGATGATGATGAAGAACACCACGACGAGCGCCGAGGCATAACCGAGCTTGTAGAACTGGAAGGCCTGGAGATAGAGGAAGATGTTCATCGTCTCGGACGCGGTGCCCGGGCCGCCTTGCGTGATGACAAAGATGTTGTCGAAAACCTTCAAGGCATCGATGGTGCGCAGCATCACGGCGATCATCACATAAGGCCACACAAGTGGCAGCGTGATGTGGCGGAAGAGATGCCAGGCATTGGCGCCGTCGATGATCGCGGATTCGTAAGGCTCCCTGGGAAGGCTCGCGAGGCCGCCGAGCACGATGAGCATGACGAGCGGCGTCCATTGCCAGACCTCGATCATCACCAGCGTCGGAATCACGGTCGATGGATCGTAGACCCAGGCCTGCGGCGGGATTCCCACAAGCGAAAGGAGGTAGTTGAGCACGCCGAGCTGCGGGTGGAACATCATCGTCCAGACGAGCGCCACCGCGACCGGCGTCGCCATCATCGGCATGGTGAAGATGCTTCGCAGGATGCCGCGAAAGGGAAACTCGCGGTGAAACATGACCGCGGCCGCGACGCCCAACATGACCGGCAGCACCACGGCGAGCGCGGTGAACCAGAAGGTCCGCCCCACCGCCTCGAGGAAGCGTTCGTCCTGGAAGAGGATGGCGTAATTCGACCAGCCGATGAAGGCCGAGCCGCCGCCGATCTTCCAATCCTGCGTCGACATGTAGAGGGTGAAGAGCCAGGGAAAGACGATGACGGCAAGGATCGCGACGACGGCCGGCACCGCGAAAAGCCAATATTTGCGCGAGAAGTCGTAACGGGTTGTCGGGCGCGTGGGCGGCGAAGCGCCGACGTCTTTCACTCCCCGTCTCGTCATGGCCGGGCTTGGCCCGGCCATCCACGCCTTACTTGCGCTTGTCCATGGAAAGAAAAGGCGTGGGTGCCCGCGCCAAGCGCGGGCATGACGCGCCATTGGGCGTGGGCCCTTGCTCATAGGTGTCCCTGCCTGGTCATGACCTACTCGGATTTTTTCCGAGGATCAGGCTCGGTGTTCCGCGCCGCCTTCGCCTCACGTCTTCTCGCTCGCGGCCAAGATGGGCGTGAAGGCTTCGGTCGCTTTCTTGAGCTCCGCCGCGGGGTCCGCGCCGGTGAGCGTATTGGTGAGCGCCACGCCGAACACATCGCGGAACTCCTGCACCGGTATGATCACAGGAAGCCCTGGCCGCCCGATCTTGGCCGATTCGAGAATGCAATCGAACCATTGCGGACCGAATTTCGAGGCCGTGACGGTCTCGCGGTCGGCGTAGACGGAATTGCGGGCCGGCGCGCCACCACCCTCTTTTA
>JAFAQA010000379.1 GCA_019246665.1 Hyphomicrobiales bacterium | reverse complement strand
GGACCCTGTGTTCCTGAAAATTTGAGCCCCATTTAGGCATCGCTTAAGCCCTCTTTGCGAGCGTGCGCTGAGTGAAAGAAGAATGGGCGTCGCGTTCCGCCGTGTTGTATCGAGCTTCCTTGCAGCGCTTGCTTCGCGCCCTCGCGGATCGCCTTGCGCATCCTTCGGCCGTGATCGGCCGACGCCGCGTGTCGCCCGATACCGAATTCATCGGCTCGCGCCTGCTCACGGGAGCTTTCGCCGCGGCTCTTTTTCCCACCTTCTTCGTGCTCGAGAACGGGCTCGACCGTTTGGAGCTGATGCTTTTTCTTGGATTGATCGGGCCCATGGGCGTGTCGCTTCTTGCGGGCCGCCTTGGACGGCTCGATTTCGCTCGCACCGTCTGTGCACTGTCGCTTGTCAGCGCCATCACGGCTGCCGCGCTTTTTTCCGGAGGGGTCTTCTCGCCGGCAACAGCATGGCTCGTCCTCGCTCCACTGGAATCGCTCGAGCATCCCTCACGACGTGAGTCGACCCTCGTCAGCCTTGCCGCGATCATCGGCGCGGGTGCGCTTGCAATCTTCGCCCTTTGCGGCTGGACGCCGGCGCCCGCTCCCTCCTCTTTCATCGTGGCCCCCGTGCTCCTCGTGAGCGCGTTGATCTTCTCGGCCTCAAGGATTCTCAAGAAGAATGATGAGACCGAGAAAACGGAGCGAGCGCTTGCCCGCTTGCGCGAGAGCAACCGTCTCGTTCTCGAGAATTTGGGAGAGCTATTCACCCGCCATGACGAGAGCGGCGCCTGTATTTTTGCGTCGAGCGCTGCGCGGGGCGTCCTCGGCGTGGAGCCGAGCGAGCTCATGGGACAAGGCCTGGTCCTGCGCGTCCATCTCGCCGATCGGCCGGCTTTCCTGCGAACCCTCGCGGATGCGAGCGCACGGCGGCAAGCCTCCGGTGCCGTGGTGCGTCTGCGCGACGAGAAAGCAGTGGGCGGGCCGTCGCCCCGTTCCCGACGTGAAATTGCACAAGTGCGTTTCATCTGGGTGGATCTGCGCGCCTATCCGGTGCTGTCCGAATTTCCCGCGGAGGATCGCATCGAGGTGGTGGCTGTGATGCGGGACGTGACCGAGCAGAAGGCGCGCGAGGAAGAGCTTGAATGCGCGCGCATCGGTGCCGAAGAAGCTGACCGCTCGAAGAGCCGCTTCCTTGCCACAGTGAGCCACGAGCTGCGCACCCCGCTGAATGCGGTCATTGGCTTTTCCGAGATGCTGGCCAATCCCGATCTCACGCCGAAGGATCCGGCGCGAATTCGCGACTACGCCAACATCATCCATGCTTCGGGCGCGCATCTTCTCGACATGGTCAATTCCTTTCTGGACGCGTCGCGGATCGAGAGCGGGCGTTTCGAGCTCAAGGTCGAGAGCTTCGACCTCGCGGAACTCATCAGATCCGCTTGTGCCATCGTCGAGGTGAAGAGCGCCGAAAGCGGCGTGCGCCTCACCACCATCGCACCGATGGAAGGGGTCACCTTCGAGGGAGATCAGCGGGCCTGCCGGCAAATCGTCATCAACCTCGTTTCGAACGCGATCAAATTCACGCCCAAGGGTGGCCGCGTGAAAGTGCAGCTTCGTCGCGTCGGGTCCCTCATCGAGCTTGCCGTCGACGATACGGGCATAGGAATAGCGGCAAGCGATCTGGCGCGGCTCGGTGATCCCTTCTTCCAGGCGAAATCCTCTTATGACCGCCCTTACGAGGGAACGGGCCTTGGGCTTTCCGTGGTGCGTGGCCTGGTTGGGCTGCATGGCGGCTCACTGCAAATCGAGAGCACGCCCGGTGCCGGCACCTGCGTCAGTGTGCGATTGCCTGCCGAACGGCCCGAGGAGGTGCCGTCTTTCTTGTCGATTCCGCGCATCGATGCGCGGCCACGCCCTTCCGTGGCCCAGGCTGTCGCATGAGCCACGGCACATTCTTGAAGAGACCATCCGTTGAAGGATCCGACCCATGCTTTCCGCAACAAGATCGACGAGGAACAATTCAGGGATGCGCTCAAGCGCGCCCCGCGATTCACTCATTTCCATAGCCTTGCGACGCGCAGGGGGTTTTGCTCTTGCCCGTCCCGGCACGGTCGCCTTGCTGCTCCTTTTCGGCGGGCTCGGCATTGTGGTTTCAATCAACGCGCTGTGGATGCAGGCGGACCATCACCCCGCTCCCCTGTTTCATCAGGCCGCAATAGCCCCGCAGCATAACATCGCCGGCTCCCGAAGGCTGGCTGAACCGCCGGCGGCCGCGCCTGCCGCTACGCCGGGTGCTGCCGCTCCCGCGAATTCAGTGATGACGGCGCAAGAGCCGGATACGGCGCTGCCACCATCGCGTCCGGCCGTGCTCGGCCACGGAGATGCGGGTTCGCCGCCTGGGGTAAGATCGGCGCCGCTGCGTCATGCCGAGCGGGACCCCCTCGCGGACATCATCGGCGGAGCAGCGCCAGTGTCTCCGGTGCCGATGAAATCGGCCGCGGTGAAGCTGCAAACGGGTGAAAAGGCTTCGCACGCCTCTGCATCCGGAAATGACGCTCTCGCCAACCTCATCGCACAAACCGCCAAGGGGCGCTGAAGGCGCAAAAGCACGAATTCGCGCGCATTTGAGCGGCTGTTATCAGCGTTAGGAAAACATCTTCAGGCATTCTCAGCCTGAGAGGGGAGGGTGTCGAGCGTCTCGATCCAGGGCTGTCGACCGGGCAGCGGGGCGATGGCCTCCTCGATGCTTCCGCAGCGCGAATCGATTCGAGGAAGAGCAACTTTCATGCCCGAATTCGTAAATGGGTCAAATCCAGCTTTTGCTTTCGTTGGCATGTTCCAAGACCCGACAAATCGCTGGTTCGCCCTCTATGTGGCGGTCTCTCTGGCGATCGGCTGTGTCGTCTTCTATTTCGAAGCCAAGCATGATCCGCGGCTCGCGGCCGAAGGCCTTTTTCGCTACCTCTTCCCGAAGGAGATCTACGCCCACCGATCGGCCCTTGCGGATTATCGCTTCTTCCTCGTGAACAAGCTCCTATTCGCGGTGGCATTCGCGGGGCTGATCGCGGTGAGCTCGTCTTCGGTCGAGGTGGTCAGCTTCGTTATCAACGCCGTCGCGCGCTCACCCGAGCTGGCTGTGCCTTCCTACGTCGCGATCTTCATCACCACCGTGGTGTTTGCGCTCGCCATGGATTTCGGCTTGTGGTTCGCACATTGGCTTCTCCACAAAATCCCGATCCTTTGGGAGTTCCACAAAGTACATCATTCGGCCGAGGTGCTCACCCCGCTGACAGCAGGACGGGTGCATCCTCTCGATGACGCGCTCAATATCGTCTGCTCGGCCATCTGCGGCGGCATCGTACTCGCTTTCTGCCGATTCCTCTTCGGATCGCAGGCGCAGATATTCGGTGTTCTGCAGCTCAATTTTCTTGTGGCGATCTTCTATTTCTTCGGCTTCCACTTGCGCCATTCGCATATCTGGCTTCCCTACAAGGGAATCTGGGGAAAGCTTTTTGTCTCGCCCGCTCATCACCAGCTGCACCACTCCGTGGCGCAGCGCCATTGGGACAAGAATTTGGGCTTCGTTTTCGCCATTTGGGATTGGCTATTCGGGACGCTCTACGCAGTCGATCGCCGCGAGAAATTCCAGATCGGAATGAACGGGATCGAGGAGGCCGAATACCATTCGGTGCGCGCCCTTTATCTTCTGCCTTTCGTCAAGGCTTGGCGCCTGATCCTGGCGCGCTCGAAGGCGCTCACGGGCCCCGCAACCCCTCACTTGCCGCCGGCGAAATAGCACCGCCTAATTCTTGGCCCCCTTGCGCTTTGCAGGGCCGGTCGCGACCGGCATGTCCTTCGTCGAAGCCCATTCGGTCCAAGAGCCATCGTAGAGCGCTTCTGCCGGGCGGCCGAGCTCGTCGAGCGCGAGCGAAATGATCGCGGCCGAGACCCCTGAGCCGCAGCTCGTGATCACCGGCCGCTCGCTGTCGAGCCCCGCCTGCTCGAGGACCTTCTCCAGCGCCTCCGGCGATTTGAGCCGGCCTTGATCAAGCAAGGTGGATGAAGGGGCGTTCAAAGCGCCCGGCATGTGCCCGCTCGGAATTCCGGGGCGGATCTCGGGCGCTTCTCCCGTGAACCGTTCCGCAGAACGCGCGTCGACGACCTGCGCAGCTCCCGTCTCCAGGGCCTCGCGCACGCGACGCCTGTCGGCAACCGCCTTGGCCCCAAAGCGAGCCGTGAAATGCGCCGGCGGTCGCTTGCCGGGACCGGCCTCAGTTGGGCGACCTTCCCTTAGCCATTTCGGGAAGCCGCCATCGAGAATATGCACGTCGCGCGCCCCAAAGACGCGAAGCATCCACCACACCCGCGGCGCGGAAAACAACCCGGCACCGTCATAGACCACGATACTCATCGTATCGCCGATGCCGAGCTCGCTCATCTGGCGCGCAAATTGCTCGGGCGACGGCATCATATGAGGCAGGGAGGAGTTGCGGTCGCTGATCTCCTCGATATCGAAATGGACCGCTCCCGGAATGTGCCGGGCGAGGTATTCGGCTTTTCCATCGCGGTTCTGCGTCGGCAAATACCAGGAGGAGTCGACCACCGCTATGTTCGGCGCGTTGAGATTCTCCTGCAGCCATTCCGTCGAGACGAGATTTTTCGGCATCGGGGCTCTCCAGCGGGAACGCGGCAGGATCGATCGTGCCAGGATAGCGACACCGCCTCTCCCTTGTCCAAGCGCTTATTCGAACAGCGACGAAACACATCTCCGGCAGCGGGATGGCAGCCATGACCGGCCTCACCGTTGACGCTCTCGTGATTTGGCCATCCGGTGAGGCTGCGCGAAGAACCAAGAACAGCAACGCCTGAGCTCGGCCGCCGTGAACATCGGTGCCGCTGATCGAGAAGAACGCTGAGGATCGAAACGATATGGCCCTGGTGAAGGACGCGGGCGACCGTCTTGCAAGATACAACGTCTGGGTCCTGGCGGCGGCGGCGGCGCTCGCTGGTGCCAATGCCAGCGTCGTGATCGCAACGAGCGGACTCGTCGGGCGCGCCCTGACCGGGGAGATGAAGCTCGCGACGATACCAGTGCTGACTTTCGTCCTGGGGACGGCCGCCTCGGCCTTTCCTGCTGCTTTTTCGATGCGGCGCTTCGGTCGGCGAAACGGCTTTGCCGGCGGGGCGCTTTTTGGCGTTCTCGCGGGTCTCCTCGGCGCGACCGCCATCGTCCATGGAAGCTTCGCGCTTTTCTGCCTCGCCACCTTCTCGGCCGGCGCCTACCAGGCCTTTGTCGTGCAGTACCGCTTCGCGGCCGCCGACACGGCAACGCCCGCTTACCGTCCGCGCGCCATTGCGTTGGCGCTCGGCGGCGGCGTTGCCTCGGCCTTCGTCGGCACAAGGCTCGTGAATTTCACGCAGGACCTTTGGGTGCCTTATCTCTTCGCCGCGACCTATATCGCGCAAGCGGCGGTCGCGGCGATCGCCTTCTTCGTCCTCTTGGCATTGCGCGTGCCGCCTCCGCAAGAGCGGCCGAAGAGGAAAGGAAGGCCAATCGGCGAAATCTTAGCGGACGGTCGTCTCGCCGCCGCCATGCTGCTCGGGATGGTATCGCAAGGGGTGATGAATCTCATCATGACCTCGACGCCGCTGGCCATGGTCGGCTGCGGCCTTCCGGTCACGAGCGCAACCGATGCGATTCAATGGCACATCGTCGGCATGTATGCGCCGAGTTTCATCACCGGACATCTGATCTCGCGCTTCGGCATTCTCCGTGTCGGCCTTGTTGGTTGCGCCATCTTTCTCGTTTGCGGGATGGTGGCCGAAGCGGGAATCAGCGCGCTTCATTTCGAGGCCGCGCTGCTCCTCCTCGGCGTGGGTTGGAACTTCGCTTTCCTTTCGGCGACGGCTGCCGTGACCAGCGTCACGCGCCCGGAAGAGCGCGCCAAGGTCCAGGCGACGAACGATTTTGTCGTGTTCGGTGGGACGGCTTTTGCAGCGTATTTTTCCGGCGTTTTGCTCGACGTCTTCGGCTGGGCGGGCATCGCGGCCGCTGCCTTCCCGGCCGCGCTTCTGGGTGTTGCCCTGATTTTGGCCGCACGGCGCGCTCACCGCCTCGCCTTGGCCTGAGCACGGGCGCAGCGCGCTCTGCATCACGGTTGCGCCGGAGCGCCAAGTTTGGCAGAAGAGCGGCACTTTTTGGGGCAAATCCCTCCGCGTCGTCTATTCACGCGCCCTACCGGGGCCGGGACGAGGCAACTTGGTCACCTTCTGGAGAAGACCTTATGACTTTGGCGTTGATCATGCTGGCCGGCCTTATCGCCGTCATATACGGCATCGTGACCGTGAGATCGGTCATGGCCTTGGATGCGGGCAGCGCGCGCATGCAAGAGATCGCGGGAGCGATCGCGGAAGGCGCGCAGGCCTATCTCAAGCGGCAATACACCACGATCAGCGCAGTCGGCATCGTGATCTTCATCGTGATCGCAGTGCTACTCGGCTTCAAAGTCGCGATCGGGTTCCTGATCGGCGCCATCTTGTCGGGAGCCGCGGGCTTCATCGGCATGAACGTCTCGGTTCGCGCCAATGTGCGCACAGCTCAAGCGGCCACGAAATCGCTCGCAGAAGGGCTCGATATTTCCTTCCGATCCGGAGCGGTGACCGGCATGTTGGTCGCCGGCCTCGCGCTCCTGGGCGTCGCTGGATACTACTCGATCCTGACGAAGTTCGGCGGCTATGCGCCGAATGATCGCGTGGTCGTCGATTCGCTCGTCGCGCTCGGCTTCGGCGCTTCGCTCATCTCCATCTTCGCACGTCTGGGTGGCGGCATTTTCACGAAAGGCGCGGATGTCGGCGCCGATCTCGTCGGCAAGGTCGAAGCGGGCATTCCCGAGGACGATCCGCGCAATCCGGCGACTATCGCCGACAATGTGGGCGACAATGTCGGCGATTGCGCCGGCATGGCAGCCGATCTGTTCGAGACCTATGCGGTGACGGTGGTCGCCACGATGGTGCTCGGGGCCATCTTCTTCGGCTCCGACCCGGCGCGGCTCGGGCCGGCAATGGTTTATCCCCTCGCCATTTGTGCGGCTTGCATCATCACCTCCGTCGTGGGGGCCTTTTTCGTCAAGCTCGGCCCCTCCGGTTCGATCATGGGCGCTCTCTATAAGGGCCTGATCGCCGCGGGCTTGCTGTCGATCGCCGGCCTTGCATTCGTGACCCATCTCCTCATCGGCTGGGGCGAGATGGGTCAGGCCGGCGGCCATGTGATCACGGGCACGAGCCTCTTTGTTTGTGGTATCGTCGGGCTCATCGTCACCGGCCTCATTGTCTGGATCACTGAATACTACACGGGAACGGGCAAGCGCCCGGTGGTCTCGATCGCCCAGGCCTCGGTCACCGGCCACGGCACGAATGTGATTCAAGGTCTGGCTGTATCGCTCGAAGCGACCGCGCTGCCCGCGCTCGTCATCGTCTTCGGCATCATCGCAACCTATCAGCTTGCGGGCCTCTATGGCACCGCGATCGCGGTGACCACCATGCTCGGTCTTGCCGGCATCATCGTGGCGCTCGACGCCTTCGGTCCGGTCACCGATAATGCTGGCGGCATTGCGGAAATGGCCGGTCTTCCCAAGGAGGTCCGCCATTCGACCGACGCGCTCGATGCGGTGGGCAACACCACCAAGGCCGTGACCAAGGGTTACGCGATCGGCTCGGCGGGACTCGGCGCCCTCGTGCTCTTCGCCGCATATTCGAATGATCTGAGCTTCTTCGCGGCCAATCCCGACAAGTTCCCGTTCTTCAAGGATATGGGTTCCGTCTCGTTCGACCTGTCGAACCCTTACGTCGTGGCGGGGCTCATCTTCGGCGGCCTCATTCCCTACCTTTTCGGGGGAATCGCCATGACAGCCGTGGGACGGGCCGCCGGTTCTGTGGTCATCGAGGTGCGCCGGCAATTCCGCGAAAAGCCGGGCATCATGGAAGGCAAGGACCGGCCTGATTACGGCCGCGCTGTCGATATGCTTACCAGGGCGGCGATTCGCGAGATGATTGTCCCCTCGCTTTTGCCTGTGCTTGCACCCTTCGTCGCCTATTTCGGCGTCTACTTCATCTCGGGCTCGAAAGCGTCGGCTTTCGCGGCGCTTGGCGCCTCGCTACTCGGCGTGATCGTCAACGGCCTTTTCGTCGCCGTGTCGATGACGTCTGGAGGCGGCGCTTGGGACAATGCCAAGAAGTCCTTCGAGGACGGCTTCGTCGACAAGGATGGCGTGACACATGTGAAGGGTTCTGAAGCCCATAAGGCCTCAGTGACGGGTGATACGGTCGGTGATCCCTATAAGGATACGGCGGGTCCCGCGGTCAATCCGGCGATCAAGATCACCAACATCGTTGCCCTGCTTCTCCTCGCCATTCTGGCCCACGCGGGCTGACCCTCATCTCGAGCCTAAGTTGAAAGCAAAAACCGCGCGAGAGATCGCGGGGTTTTGTTCACCGGAGCGGTGGCACTTCAGCCTGAACGAAGGGGTTGCCCTCGTCTTATCACCCCCCGAAGGGGTTGAACCTCGTCGTGCCGTTGAAGATTTGCCGCAAGAGGCTTTGCTCCGTGCCGCTCGATGGCGTGGTTCGGCTGATGAAGTCGAATACCTTTCCGTCCTGCAGCCCCCAATTCGCCAGACGTTCGACCTTGAACTTCTTGTCGAAATAGACCGCGAAGACACGTTGGTCGACGACGCTCGGCTTTTGAAACTGGAAGCGCTGATAGGTTGTCTGCGAGGCGTAATAGAAGGTTTGGTTGCCGACCGTGGACACGGTGCTCGGCTGCCCGAGTTTCTGCAGGACGGTCTGGACATCCGTGCCCGGCTTGATCTCGTCGATCATCTTGTCGTCGAAGACATAGCCATGGGTCAGCGTCTGCCCGCCCGTGAAGATTGGGCCCGGAGTGAAGGAGTTGAGGGAAGGCAGGGCCGGAAGCTGGTCGCAGGCGACGAGCGGCGCCATCGCAAGCACGGCGAAGAACAGGCGAGGGCCCGAAACGGCCTTTCCCGCGGGCACCACTTGCGGTGCAGAAAAGGTTGCTTTCACCTGAGGATCTCCCATCTCCCATTCGGGCGGTCTTGCGCGGGTTGCGGTAACGCGGCCTTCATTCGAACGCAAGGCTTCGTTCAGAACAGGGCTTTGGCGTTCAAAGGCCGAGCTTTCTTGCGAGGCTTGTAGTCAGAATGTGGCCATTTGTGAGACGCAAGCGATTGGTGCCGATCGAACGCCTTCACGATTCGATCGCGGCGCTGGCGCGGCGTCCCGTTCTTTTCACGCGCTATGGTGTCGCCGATACTTTCGAAGGGCGTTTCGAGCTGCTGGCCTTACATTTCGCCCTGATGCTCCGACGTCTCGGCATGCTTCCGGAGCCCGCCGCCGATGTGGCCCAAGACCTCGCCGACCTTGTTTTTCGCCGGCTCGATCAGGGATTGCGGGAGATCGGGATCGGGGATGTAGCGGTTCCTCGGCGCATGAAGGTTTTGGCGAGGGCGTTTTACGGGCGTGCAAACGCCTATGACAAGGTCTTCTCCAGCGCCGACCCGATGCTTATCGCCGATGCCTTGCGACGAAACGTTTTTGCTGACGGGGGAGGAGACGCGGAAGGGCTTGCGATTTGGGCCGCGAGAATCGAGGGGACGCTCGGAATGCTCGATCTCGACGACATTCTGGGTGAAGGGCTCGATGCAGCGATTGTGCATTCCTTGGAATCGGCGTCGGGTGATCGATGACCCGCAAGGCCAGCGAGCTCTTGCGACTCTCTTTGCCGTTTATGCCTTCGAGCTAGCGCCCTATCTGAGTATCTTGGTCTCGACGTGATGAACCGGTGATAGGGGATGAAGCGGGAATTTTCGCCTCTGAGGCGGGAGATCGCAATTGCCGATATTCCGCGCACGGGGCTCGAAATCGAGGTCGAGGCGAACGCTGAAGAACGCGGCGAGATTGCTCGACGATTTGGCCTGCTTGGCGTTGAAGCCCTCCGCGGCAGCTATCGCCTGAGCCTCATGGCGCGGGGGGCGCGCGTGAAGGGCGAGGTCACGGCCCGCGTGCGTCAGACTTGCGTCGTAAGCCTCGACCCGTTCGAAGCCGATGTGCGAGAGCCTGTCGAACTCACTTTCGCCGCGGAAGATGGCTCCCGCCCGGCAACCGGCCGAATCGATATTTCTCCCGACGACGAAGACCCGCCGGAGCCGCTTCGCGACGGGAAGATCGATCTCGGCGCCATGACGCAGGAATTTCTTGCGCTCGGCCTTGATCCTCATCCACGCAAGCCCGGTGTTGAATTTGTTCGCGAGAAAACCGAGGTGGACCGCGAGGCCTCACCCTTCGCGGTGCTCGCTCGTCATCGGGGAAGGGGCCCGGCCAAGGGATAAGCCCGGATTGTCCCTGTCCTGCGCCATTGCGCCGCCGACGCAAAGCGCTATTGTCGCGCCGCGACGCGAAGGCGGCGCCGATCGAAAGCAAGGGCCGAACCACGAGAAGCCATGCCTCAGACCGTTCGTATCGCGATCGACATGATGGGAGGCGACAACGGTCCTGAACCGCTCGTGCCTGGCGCATCCATCGCGCGCGAGCGGCGCCCTGACATTCGCTACATGCTCTATGGGCGCGAGAGCGATGTGATGCCGCTTCTCGACCGCTTTCCGAGCGTCAGGGATTTCTCGACCTTTCACCACACCGATGTCGCCGTGAAAATGGATGACAAGCCGAGCCAAGCCTTGCGCGCGGGCCGTTGGAAATCCTCGATGTGGCTCGCCATCGAGGCGGTGAAGAAAAAGGAAGCCGACGTCGCGGTATCGGCCGGCAACACTGGTGCGCTGATGGCGATGTCGACTTTTTGCCTGCGCCCGATGGCGGGTGTCGATAGGCCGGCTCTCGCGGTCATTTGGCCCAACGCACGTGGCGAGAGCATCGTGCTCGATGTCGGCGCGACTATCGGCGCGGACGCCAAGCATCTGACGGACCTTGCCGTGATGGGCGCCGCCATGGCGCGCGTCGTCTTCGACGTGGACAAGCCGCTCGTCGGCCTTCTCAACGTCGGAGTGGAGGAGATCAAGGGGCTGGAGCCTATTCGCAAGGCAGGCCGCATGTTGCGTGAGGCCAACCTCGCGGATCTCGAATATGTCGGCTTTGTCGAAGGGGACGATGTCGGGCTTGGCTCGGTCGATGTGGTGGTCACGGAAGGCTTCACGGGAAATGTGGCGCTGAAGACGGCCGAGGGCACGGCGAGACAGGTCGCTTCGTATATGCGCGCTGCCATGAGCCGTACCTTGATGGCGCGCATTGGTTATCTTTTTGCGCGTCACGCAATCGGTGCTCTTCGCGACAAGATGGATCCGCGAAAGGTCAATGGCAGCGTCTTCCTCGGCCTCAATGGGGTGGTGATCAAGAGTCACGGACGCACCAATGAGCTCGGCTTCGCGAGCGCCATCGAGCTCGCCTACGACATTGCGCGCTACAATCTCGTCGACGTCATTCAGGCGAGCTTGAGCTCGCCGCAACTTGCCGCTGCGCGCGCGGCCGCCGAGCCCGCTGCTCCGCGCGTCGCTAAAACTCTCGCCGAGGACAAGACCGCGTGAAGACAACGAGATCGGTGATCCTAAGCACCGGGGCGTCCCTGCCGCGTCGCGTCGTGAGCAATGACGAGCTGTCGAGGATGGTCGATACTTCCGATGATTGGATCGTCCAGCGAACAGGCATAAAGGAACGCCACGTCGCAGACGATAAGGAGACGACGGCATCGCTGGGCCTTGCCGCCGCGAAAGCGGCGCTCGCGGAGGCGAAGCTCCAGCCGCAAGACATTGACCTGATCATTCTTGCGACATCAACGCCCGACCACACTTTTCCGGCGACCGCGACCGAGATCCAGTCGGCACTCGGCATCACCCAGGGCGTCGCCTTCGATCTTCAGGCGGTGTGCTCCGGTTTCGTTTTCGCACTCGCCACCGCCGACAAATTTCTCACATCCGGCTCGCATAAGCGTGCGATCGTCATCGGCTCGGAGACCTTCACGCGCATTCTCGACTGGTCGGATCGGAGCACTTGCGTGCTCTTCGGGGATGGAGCCGGTGCCGTTGTGCTCGAAGCGCGCGAAATTCTCGGCGTCAAGGCGGAGCGGGGCGTGATCACCACGCATCTGCGCTCGGATGGCCGCCACAAGAGCAAGCTTTACGTCGATGGCGGACCGTCCTCGACGAAAACGGTCGGCCACCTTCGCATGGAAGGCAAGGAGGTGTTCCGGCACGCCGTCGGCATGATCACGGATGTGATCAAGGATGCGTTTGCCGCAGCCTCGATCAATGCTTCCGACATCGATTGGTTCGTGCCCCATCAGGCCAATCGCCGCATCATCGATGCGAGTGCGGACAAGCTCGGCATTTCTCGGGACAAGGTTGTGGTGACTGTGGAGAAGCATGGCAATACCTCGGCGGCCTCGATACCGCTCGCACTCGATACGGCGGTTCGCGACGGTCGGATCAAGCAGGGCCAGCTCGTTCTTCTGGAGGCGATGGGAGGGGGGTTCACTTGGGGGTCGGCATTGATACGGTGGTGATCCTTGCTGGTTGGGCAAGCGAAAACTCGGGTTGCGTTTTCGGGCATCGAATTGGGTTGCGTGGAGCGGGGCTTAATATCTAATATCGCTCCCTTGGGACGGTCGGGAAACTCGGCCGGCGCGCAGGCAAGTCGGGGCGTGGGGCAGGCCATGAGCAGCTGGTTGCGCGGTTGGCGTGACGAATGAGGAGTGGCTATGGGCGAGACCTGCACGAGGGCGGACCTCACCGAGGCCGTCTACCGTAAACTCGGCCTGTCGCGGACCGAGTGCGCTTCGATTGTGGAATTTGTCTTGCACGAGATGACGGATCGGATTGCCAAGGGCGAGAAGGTGAAACTTTCCTCCTTCGGCTCATTCCTGGTGCGATCGAAAGGACGGCGGATCGGCCGCAATCCGAAAACGGGTGTCGAAGTGCCGATTGAGCCGCGTCGCGTTCTTGTCTTCAAGCCGTCGAACATCTTAAGGGCACGCATCAATCGGAAGCCCGACGGCGGGAGCGACTGACTCCTGGCTCGCAGCACCGGCTTTGCCATGTCTTCATAAGGGACGGGCTTCGCGGAACCACTGATTCCATCTGGGCGGGAGGGCGGTTGGTGATCGGGATGGACAAGGCAATCGGCGCCTATCGCACCATCAGCGAAGTCGGCGAAGAGCTCGATATTCCTCAGCACGTCTTGCGCTTCTGGGAGACGCGCTTTCCGCAAATCAAGCCGATGAAGCGCTCCGGAGGGCGTCGCTACTACCGCCCGGGAGACGTGCTTCTGCTCAAGGGAATTCGCCGGCTCCTTTACGGCGAGGGCTACACGATCAAGGGTGTGCAACGCATCCTTGCCACGCAAGGCGCGGGAGTCGTGCAGCGAGCAGGAGGCGCCTCGGGAGAGGAGCTGGCCGGTATCGCCGACACTGCGCCATCCGGTGAATTTGCCGGGGCTGATCAGGCCCCGCAAATCTCGCGCGCCGAACCCTTTGAGGAAGTCTCCGGGGCCCGTTCCGAAGCTCAGCCGAAACCCGAGGCTGAGCCTGGTGCAGACGAAACGGCGCCGCTCACGCGCGATCTCTTTTCAGACCAAGAAGTGCTCGTTTCCTCGACGCCACGGCGCTCGCGCTCTGCATTGTCTTCCGAGCATCGGCGGCTGCTTCAGGCTGCGCTCGAGGATCTCGGCGAGTGCTCCCGTCTTCTCGAGTCGCTCGGCAAAGACGGAACAGGTCGGCAGGCATCGACCGACGACGACGCCTAGAACTCGTTGCGTTGAGATGAGATCGGTAGCGTCAAGTTATCTTTTTGTTTTTCCGCATGATCTTTATCGCAAAGGTGGGGCCACTTTTGCGGATCATGTTCCTGGAGAGAAAAGGGAAAGCCGATTTCCTGATAAGATTGTTCTCAATTAATAATTTCAAACAGGATAACCATTCAATCTGACCTGATATGAACGTAGCGGCTCCGAGGGGTGAGGCGCGCGAATGAGCCGAGGCGCCGCGAGCCTTTCCGCTCATCTCCTGCAAAGACGCTGATCCGGTTCCTTGAGCTGCATTGTAAGCCTGGATACCTGTTCACCGGAATGAGCGGGGAACGCGGGCAAAATGCGCTCGAGCCATGAGGATCGACATGAGCATCGTCCTCCTCGCCCTGGTGATTTCATTGGCGCCGTGAGTACAAATCGAGCAGATTGCATCGCCTTTCCAGATGATTCGGGGTGCCGGATCATCTGATAGCGGGGTTTCATGGGACTCATCTCGACAATCATCGTCGCCATCATTCAGGGGATCACCGAGCTCTTTCCGATTTCCTCGCTCGGCCACGCGGTGGTGCTCCCGCCGCTCATGCGGCTGCGCGACATGGACATTAGGTCGGAAGCATTCCTGCCGCTGCTCGTCGTGCTTCACCTCGGGACCGCGATCGCGCTGATGATTTATTTTTGGCGCGATTGGCTCGCCATCGCGAGCGCCTTTTTTGATCGGGATCCGGAAAAACGGAGCGAACAGCTCCGGCTTTTGTTGCTGGTGATCGTGGGAACAATTCCGGCGGTCATCGCGGGTTTCCTGCTGGAACGGCATGTGCGTGACATGTTCGGCTCGGCTTATCTCGCCGCCTTCTTTTTGATCGTCAACGGCGCGCTTCTCTTTGCCGTCGAACGGCTCAAGCAGGAGGGCCGAAACCCGATGTCTGCGCTCACGCTGAGAGACGCGGTGATCATCGGCATCTGGCAATGCCTCGCCTTAATTCCCGGCATCTCACGCTCCGGCGCGACCATCGCGGGAGGGCTGCTTCTGGGTTTGAGGCATGAGGCCGCAACACGCTTTTCGCTGTTGCTCGCAACCCCGATCATCTTCGGGGCGGGCGTTCTCGAAGTGCCCAAGCTCATGAAGTCGGGTGGCCATGTCACCGGGGTCGCCTTGATCGGCGGCATGGTCGCCGGCATGACGGCCTTAGTCGCGACCGCCATCCTGATGCGCTGGATGAAATCGCATGAATTCAAGGCGCTCGATCCCTTCGCCTATTATTGCATCGGTTTTGGCGTGCTGAGCCTCATCCTACTCGCGATTTAGGCCGTGCGCTCATTTCAGATTGCGATCCCACAAGTTGATGATCTTAGCCCAGCTCGCTTCCGCGGCATGGGTTTCGTAGACGTCACGCTCCGGAAATTGGAAGCCGTGACGGCTGCCGGGATAGATGTCGAGCCCGTAGCGCGTGCCCGCTTTGTCGAGCGTCTGACGAAGCGTGGGGATGACATGGTCCGGCACATGCTCGTCGGTTTCCGCAAACGCAAAATACATCTCGCCCTTGATGCGATCGATCAGGAGATGGGGTGAATCTTCGCCATCGGTGACGATGCCCACTCCGTAAAGAGAGGCTGCGGCGGCAATCCGATTGGAGAAACGCGCCGCCACGGTGGTGACGTAGCGCCCGCTCATACAATAACCGACGCATCCGATGGGACCCGGTTGCACTTTCTCCTGCGCATCAAGGAAGCCGAGCCAAGCGGCGGTATCTTCCGTGACCAGGGCATTGGTGAGCGAATTCATCGCGGCGAACATTGTCGGACGCATGCCTTCCGCGCGGCGCACCATATCGAAGCGCAAGCTGCCGAGCCGGTAGTACATATCGGGAAGGAGGCAGAAATAGCCGTGCTTGGCGATACGTCGCGCCAGATTGCGTAGCTCCTCGCGGATGCCGGGGGCGTCCATGTAGAGAATGATGCCGGGATATGCGCCTGCTCCATCGGGGCACACGCAGAAGCTCGGTATCACCCCGTTTCGGGAAGTAATGTGCACGTCTTGCTCGACCATTTCAGCGCCTTTCAACTCGCTTGATTCTACAGGACCTCATTCTGCTCCTCCTCGTCATTTTTGCTGGCAAACTAATCGCCGGGCGCGAAGCATGAGGGGAAGGGAATACCAACGTGTCGCTGACGCGCGTCTCGCCGCGCTCGGGGGCTGCGACAACATGGGAAAAGGAAGCCCGGGGCGGGACAGGGTCGCCATTTCATCACGACAGCGACCGCGAACACCTGGTTCCGTTTTGAGGAAAATGGTCGGAGCGGCGAGATTTGAACTCGCGACCCCTAGTCCCCCAGACTAGTGCGCTAACCGGGCTGCGCCACGCTCCGACAATGCGTGTCTATAGCTCCGTCGGCAAAGGGCGGCAAGAAGCACCCTCGTCCAGTCTCGTAAGCCACCCTTGCGCCTCTTGCAACCGGCGTGAGTTGGCGCGTTTTGCGGTCAAAAGAAACCTTTCGCAAGGAAACACCAACGCGCGCTGGTCAAATCACGAAGCAAGCCTCGCCGCAGGCATTCCAAAACTTCGCCATCTTGTGTGCTATGGCTCAAAGGCAGCCCTATCGTCCAGCGCCCTCGGGGCGAGTGCAGGAGAGCCCAATCGTGCCCAGAACCGATCGCGTCCTTCGCCAGATCGTCTTCGCGTCACTCATTGGCATCGGCTTTTGCGGCAAGGCCTGGGCTACTCCCAAGATTGTTCTTGTGCCGCATCGCGCTGTTTATGAGCTCTCGCTTTTGTCGAGCAGAGGGGTGAACAGTGTCGACGAGGCGCGCGGGCGCCTCGTCTTCGAGATCACCGGGACTGCGTGCGACGGATATGCGACGAACTTTCGGCAAGTGACGCAGCTGAGCGGGTCGGAGAGCAGCCAGGATCGAAGTTTCGACGTGCGCTCGACATCGTTCGAGGCCGGCGACGGCAGCTTGCTGCGGTTCACCAATGACGCGGTTCGCGGCGATATGACGGCTCACACAGAAGGCAAGGCGCGCGCAATCTCCGACGGGGTCGAGATCACGGTGCAAAAGCCAGAACCTGCAAATTTGACGGCGCCTTCCGACACCCTGTTCCCGAATGCCCATATCAAGCGGCTCGTCGAAGAGGCGCTCGGCGGCAGCAAGCTTTTCTCGGCCAAGATTTTCGACGGCTCGGATACGGGCAACAAGGTCTATGACACGCTCGCCGTGATCGGTGCGCCGGTCTCCGCGGATGCCGCCCAACACGGTGAGGCAGCGGCGAATGTCGAGCAATTGAAGGGGCATGTCTCCTGGCCCGTCACCTTGAGCTATTTCGAGCCCGGCGCCGGCGAGCGCGAGCCCGCTTATGTGATGAGCTTCGTCCTCTACGACAACGGAGTGAGCCGGGCGCTCACCCTCAATTATGGGGATTTCTCGCTCAAGGGCGAGTTGAAGAGCATCGAATTCCTGAATTCACCAAGCTGCGACAAGTGAGAACAGGGGGTCGGTGCTTCATCTCGGCATTTAGCTGACTTCGTAAGCCGTTCGCTCCGGGCTACGACCGTCCTGCCTTATCGGCATGGGCGCGCGCAAAGACGAGGCCGCGCGTGATCGCGTCCGGGCCGAAGCGGGCGCGCAGCGCATCGACGGCGCGTTCCATGCCGGCTTCCCGCGCAACCGATAGATCGGCGAGGTCGCCCCGATCGGCCTCTTGCCCTGGCACGAGCTCGGAAACGCCGACCCCGATGAGACGATAGGGGCCTCCCGCCAGCTCGGGCTCGATCAAGGCGCGTGCGGTTTGGTAGATGCGCCCGGCAAGATTTGTCGCTGAGGCGATCGAGCGCGCTCGGGTGATGAGCCGGAAATTGCTGGTCTTCAGCTTCAAGGTGATGGTCGACCCGCCAAGATCCTTGGCCTTCATCCGGGCGGAAACCTTCTCCGACAAGTGCATCAGGATGGGTAGGAGCACCTCGGGATCGCGCGTGTCGGCATTGAAGGTCGTCTCGGCCGAAACGCTCTTCGTCTCGTGTTCCGGCGTCACGCGGCGATCATCCCTGGCATTGGCGAGCCGGACCAGCCGCGCGCCGTCATTTCCGAGGAGCTTGAGCATGCGCCGAGGCTCGAGCGAGCGCAGATCGAAAACCGTGTTCACCCCCTCCTTGGCGAAACGCTCCGCCGCAGCCTTCCCGACGCCTGGGAGAATGGTGACCGGCTTCGGCGCGAGAAAATCCAGCGCTTCTTCTTTGCCAATTGCCGAAAATCCGCGAGGCTTGTCGAGATCGGAGGCGATCTTCGCGAGAAACTTATTGAAGGAGAGCCCGATCGATACGGTAACTCCGATCTCGTGTTCGACGCGTTCGGAAAACCGCATCAGCGTGATCGCCGGTGCAGTTCCGTGAAGCGCTTGTGTGCCCGAAAGATCAAGGAACGCCTCGTCGATCGATACCGGCTCGACAAGCGGGGTGAGCTCCAGCATCAGCCGGCGCACCTCACGGCTCACGCCGACATATTTTTCCATATCCGGGTTGATGACCACGGCATTTGGGCAGGCGGCGAGCGCCTTGAACATCGGCATCGCCGAGCGCACGCCATGAATGCGCGCAATGTAGCACGCGGTGGACACCACGCCGCGTCGGCCGCCGCCCACGATCACCGGCTTTGCGGCGAGCGTGGGATCGTCTCGCTTCTCGATGGTGGCATAGAATGCGTCGCAATCGACATGCGCGATGGCGAGCTTTTTCCATTCAGGATGCGCGAAGAGGCGAGGACTGCCGCATTGCGGGCAACGTGCTCTCGCCTCGCCGAAAATCATGCGGCAGTCACGGCAGATCGAGGAGGCCGCAATCGTCATCGCACTGAAGCTTCACTGCTTGAGCCGAATCTGCTTTGCCGCCGAGCTTAGCCCTTTCCGCGGAAAAGATTTAGACCCGATCTTGGAAATTCGGGGCCGAGAAGATCAAGCTCGAGGAGGTACGTCCCGCTGCTCGGGCCATGCGAGATCGGGCGCGATCGGCGCAATCTCGAAGCAGCGCGCCGCGCATTGGCAGGGGCGCGCTTAGAAATCGCCCGAAGAGTCGTGAGCGAGAAACTGGCGCGCGGTTTCGATCGCGACCGGATCGACGGCCTGCGCGGCAGCGAAGGCCACGAGCAAGGATTCATGAGAACATAGATAATCAAGCATTGCCGCGACGAAGCCCGAATCATTCGTCATTTTGCGCAAATCGGCGGGATCGGAGCCGGTCTCCGCGAGAAAACGATCCATCTCCTCCTCATGATTGGCAAGGTACATCAAGGCGTCGAGCGCCAAGGCCTTCGCTCGCTCGCGAGGCGCGCCGAACGGGGAACGACTCGATTTGCTAAAGTTTTTGCTGTTCACTTTGAGCTTCGGAAATGCGGGTTTGATATGACGGTTGATGACGGGGAGAGGCCTGATCGAAAAAGCACGAAAACCCTTCAGGGGACGGGGTGACACTCATGAGTAAAACGGTTTTGATCGTCGAGGACAATGAGCTCAACATGAAGCTCTTCAACGACCTCCTCGAGGCGCACGGCTATATCACGTTGAAGACGGGCAACGGCGTCGAAGCAGTGGAGCTCGCGCGCGCACACCGCCCCGACCTGATCTTGATGGACATCCAGCTCCCGGAAGTGTCGGGTCTCGAGGTGACGCGTTGGCTCAAGGACGACAGCCAGCTCTCTTCGATCCCGATCGTCGCCGTGACGGCTTTTGCCATGAAGGGCGATGAGGAGCGCATTCGCGAAGGAGGGTGCGAGGCCTATCTGTCAAAGCCGATCTCGGTCGCCAAATTCCTGGAAACCGTGAAGGCCTATGCCGGGTGACCGAGGTGTCGCGTCGGTCGGAAGAGCTTAAGCAACACCATGACCGCACGCGTTCTCGTCATCGATGATACGCCGGCGAATCTCAAGCTTCTCGAAACCCAGCTCTCCGCCGAGTATTTCGACGTCAAGACTGCATTGAGCGGCGCGCACGGCCTCGCCATGGTGCAGGCTGACGAATGCGACATCGTGCTCCTCGACGTGATGATGCCACAAATGAACGGGTTCGAAGTCTGCCGACGCATCAAGGGGGACCCGCTTACCGCCCATATTCCGGTCGTGATGGTGACGGCGCTCGATCAACCGGCCGATCGGGTCGCGGGGCTCGAGGCGGGGGCCGACGACTTCCTGACAAAGCCGATCGACGAGGTGGCGCTCATCGCGCGCGTGCGAAGCCTCGTCCGGCTCAAAAGCGTGCGCGATGAATTGCGCGCTCGGGCGCTTCGCTCGAAGGATATGGGAATGGGAGACCCTTTGGCGCTCGCCGCGGCGGAAAGTGGGCTCAACGGCCGCATCCTCATCGTCGAGGATCGCGCGAGCGTGTCGGAACGCTTGTTCAAATCCTTGTCAGCGTTTCATCGGGTCGAGGTGGAGGAAGCGGCCGAGAACGCGGTCTTTCGCGCGGCCGAGCAAAGCTACGATCTCGCGATCGTCAGTCTCACGCTCGCCACACATGACGGGCTGCGCATCTGCGCCCAGCTCCGCTCGCTCGAGCGCACCCGAAATATGAGCCTACTCATGGTGGCCGACAAAGGAGACAAGGCGCGTCTCATGCGCGGGCTCGACATCGGAGCGAACGATTTCCTGATCCGGCCCGTCGACCGCAACGAGCTTCTCGCACGGGTCCGCACACAAGTGCGTGACCAGCGCTACGCCGCAAGCTTGCGTAACTCGGTGCAGCAGTCCATGGAGCTCGCCCTCATCGATCCCCTCACGGGCTTGCACAATCGCCGCTTCCTCGATGCCAACGTGGACGCGCTGCTCAAGGACGCGGTTCGCAGGTCACGTCCGCTCTCGCTCGTGATGATGGATGTCGATCTCTTCAAGGCGATCAATGACACTTACGGGCATGACTGCGGCGATGAGGTCCTTCGCGAACTTGCGAAGCGTGCCCGCGATTGCCTGCGCACGCGTGATCTTCTCGTGCGTTACGGAGGGGAGGAGCTTGTCGCGGTGCTTCCCGACACCGGTCATTCAGGCGCCAAGGCGGTCGCCGAACGCATTCGCCAGGCCGTGCACGGCGCGCCCTTCCTCATCGCGCATGGTGCCTGCAATGCGACAGTGACGATCTCGCTAGGCGTGGCAGTGATGCGCAACGTCCCGGAGAGCCGCGACGACCTCTTCAAAAGGGCCGACGAAGCGCTTTATCGCGCCAAGCATGCAGGGCGTAATCGCGTCGTTCTCGACGCTGCCTGAAGCGGAGCTCGTCTCCCGGCCTTAGCCGGTTCGCCTCACTTGATCTTGGCTTCCTTGAACTCGACGTGCTTGCGCGCCACCGGATCATATTTCCGGATCGACATTTTCTCGGTCATGGTGCGCGTGTTCTTTTTCGTCACGTAGAAGTAGCCGGTATCGGCTGTCGAGACGAGCTTGATCTTGGCCGTGATGGACTTTGCCATTGTTCTGCCTGTCGCTAGAAGAGGGCCCGTCCTAAGCGGCGTCCGGCCCGCTAGATTCAATCTGATCGGCCGCAATTTGCGACCTTATGACCTCTTCGATGGTGGATCGGCGTTCCGAAGTCAAGAGTTGGAGGTTTCCACCCCTCGACGTGTCCGCGCTGGTTGAGCTGGACCTGGCAGAGGGGCTCTCGCGTCTCTGACCAAGGAGGCCATCAATGCGCGTTTGCAAAAAATTTCCGGTTTTCCGCGATCGTGCTCTCGACCATTGTGAGCGTGATCTTTTCGGAAAGAGAATTCCCACTTTTCAGGATCATGCTCTAAGCACGAGGCGCAGTGCCTAGGACGCGTTGCGTTCAGATGAGATCAGTAGCGTCAGGTTATCTTTTTAATTTTCCGTATGATCTTATCGCAAAAGTGGGTCCACTTTTGCCGATCATACTCTAGTCGTGTCCGGAGCCGAATATCGATGAAACCCGTTCTCGACAAACTCGAGGCCCGCCGAGCCGAGGCCCGTCTTGGCGGAGGCGAGAAGCGTATCGTAGCCCAGCACAAACGCGGCAAGCTGACAGCACGCGAGCGCATCGAGCTCCTTCTGGATTCGGAGAGCTTCGAGGAGTTCGACATGTTCGTCGAGCATCGCTGCGCCGATTTCGGCATGGAGAAAACCAGGGTGCCGGGTGACGGGGTGGTGACCGGCTGGGGCACAGTCAACGGCCGAAAGGTTTTCATTTTCGCGAAGGATTTCACGGTCTTCGGCGGCTCGCTCTCGGAAGCCCATGCCGGGAAGATCGTGAAGGTGCAGGACATGGCCCTGAAGATGCGGGCCCCCATCATCGGGCTTTACGATTCAGGCGGGGCGAGGATCCAGGAAGGTGTTGCGTCTCTCGGAGGTTATGCCGAAGTCTTCAAGAGAAATGTGATTGCCTCTGGCGTCATTCCTCAGATTTCTGTGATCATGGGTCCTTGCGCCGGAGGCGACGTCTACTCGCCGGCCATGACGGACTTCATCTTCATGGTGAGGGATACGAGCTACATGTTCGTCACCGGCCCTGACGTGGTGAAGACCGTCACCAACGAGGTGGTCACGGCCGAAGAGCTGGGCGGCGCTCAGGTGCATACGACGAAATCGTCGATCGCCGACGGCGCGTACGACAATGATGTCGAGGCGATCCTGCAGGTGCGGCGGCTCCTCGATTTTCTGCCCGCCAACAACTCGGAAGGGCCGCCCGAATGGCCCGCAAACGACCCTTTCGAGAGGACGGAGCCCGCGCTCGACACGCTTGTCCCCGAAAATCCCAATAAGCCTTATGACATCAAGGAGCTGATCCGGAAGGTCGTCGACGAAGGCAATTTCTTCGAGATCCAGGAAAGCTTCGCCAAGAACATTATTACGGGATTTGGCCGAATCGCGGGACGCAGCACGGGATTTGTCGCCAATCAGCCCATGGTGCTCGCGGGGGTTCTCGATGCCGACGCCTCGCGCAAGGCCGCAAGGTTCGTGCGCTTCTGCGATGCCTTCGAGATCCCGATCGTGACCTTTGTCGATGTTCCGGGCTTCCTCCCCGGCACGGCCCAGGAATATGGCGGCCTCATCAAGCATGGCGCGAAGCTGCTCTTCGCCTATTCGCAAGCGACCGTGCCGCTCGTGACGGTGATCACGCGCAAGGCATTCGGCGGCGCTTATGACGTGATGGCGTCGAAGCACATCGGGGCGGACATCAATTATGCTTGGCCGACGGCGCAGATCGCGGTGATGGGCGCCAAGGGCGCGGTGGAGATCATCTTCCGCTCGGACATCGGAGATCCGGAGAAGATCGCCAAGCGAACCAAGGAATATGAGGAGCGCTTTCTCTCACCCTTCGTCGCCGCCGAGCGCGGCTACATCGATGAGGTGATCATGCCGCATTCGACGCGCCGGCGCGTCGTGCGCGCCCTCGCCATGCTCCGCACGAAGCGCGTCGAGCGGCCCCGCAAGAAGCACGACAACATTCCGTTGTGAATAGGGGAGTGGTGAATACTGAGAAGTGAGAAGCGATTAAGCTGACCCTGCCTCACCACTCACCACTCACTCTTTTATCAGCGGCACTTTCGGGACGGTGCGCACGATCGGCTTCACCAGCTCGTCGATGTCGCCGCCGTCCGGGTCCTCGAACAACCCTTTGAGCTTGCCGCGCCGTCGGGACGGGGAGCTCCGAGACCCTCCAGACCCACCGCCGCCTGAACGTGGCTTGCGTCTTGCGCGCTTCGCCGCCTGCTCGATTTCCTTTTCCGGCTTCGGCGCCACAGGACCTTCCGGGAATTCGAAGCCGAGCTTCTCCTTGGCCCAGCCTTGCTTCGCCGCTTCTTCGTCCTTCAGCACGACAACACGCACCGCTCCGCCGCCCTTTAGCTTGCCGAACAGGACCTCGTCGGCAAGCGGCGTCTTGATCGTCGACTGGATAAGCCGGGCCATCGGCCTTGCTCCCATGGTCTCGTCGTAGCCGTGCTCGACCAGCCAGGAACGGGCCTCTTCCGACAGCTCGATGGTGACGTTGCGGTCGGCGAGCTGCGCCTCGAGCTGAAGCACGAATTTGTCCACGACCTTCGCCACGATCTCCTTGGGAAGATGACCGAAGGAGATGATGGCATCGAGGCGGTTGCGGAATTCAGGCGCGAAGAGCCGGTTGATTGCTTCCTGGTCATCCCCCTCGCGCTTCGTGCGGGTGAAGCCGAAGGCCTGTTTCGCGAGATCGGCAGCACCCGCGTTGGTCGTCATGATCAGGATCACATTGCGGAAATCGATCTGCTTGCCGTTGTGATCGGTGAGCTTGCCGTGATCCATGATCTGCAAGAGGATGTTGAAGAGATCGGGATGGGCTTTCTCGACCTCGTCGAGCAGCAGCACGCAATGGGGGTGCTGATCGACACCGTCCGTGAGAAGCCCACCCTGATCGAAGCCGACATAGCCGGGTGGAGCGCCGATCAGGCGCGATACCGTGTGGCGCTCCATGTATTCCGACATATCGAAGCGGATGAGCTCGACACCGAGGCTTGCCGCGAGCTGGCGCGCGACCTCCGTCTTGCCGACGCCGGTCGGGCCAGCGAAAAGGTAGGCGCCAATCGGCTTCTCGGGATCGCGCAGACCGGCGCGCGCGAGCTTGATCGAGGAGGAAAGCGCGGTAATCGCCCTGTCCTGACCGTAAACGACGCGTTCCAACGTTTCGGCGAGATTGCGAAGCACCTCGGCATCATCTTTGGAAACGGTCTTCGGCGGAATGCGCGCCATGGTCGCGATCGTTCGCTCGATTTCCTTCACACCGATCGTCTTCTTGCGTCGGTTCTCGGCGACCAGCATTTGCGAAGCGCCCGTCTCGTCGATCACATCGATCGCCTTGTCGGGAAGCTTGCGGTCATGGATGTATTTGGCGGAGAGCTCGACGGCGGCCTTCACCGCATCGTTCGTGTAGCGCAACCTGTGGAACTCCTCGAAATACGGCTTCAGCCCGCGCAAAATTTCGATCGTGTCCGGCACTGACGGCTCATTCACGTCGATCTTCTGGAAGCGGCGAACAAGAGCGCGGTCCTTTTCGAAATACTGCCGGTATTCCTTGTAGGTGGTCGAGCCGATGCAGCGAAGCGTTCCCGCGGCAAGTGCCGGCTTCAAGAGGTTCGAGGCATCCATCGCGCCGCCAGAGGTCGCGCCCGCGCCGATGACGGTGTGGATCTCGTCGATGAACATTATGGCCTTTGGATGGGCCTCGATCTCTTTGATCACCTGCTTCAGCCGTTCCTCGAAATCGCCGCGATAGCGCGTCCCGGCGAGCAGCGTTCCCATGTCGAGAGAGAAGACGGTGGCGTCGCGCAGCACCTCGGGAACCTCGCCGCGCACGATCTTGCGCGCCAAGCCTTCAGCGATCGCCGTCTTGCCGACGCCGGGATCACCGACCAGGAGCGGATTGTTCTTCTGCCTGCGGCACAGGACCTGGATGGTGCGCTGCACCTCGAGCTCGCGGCCGATCAAGGGATCGATCTTGCCTTCCGCGGCCTTCTTATTGAGGTTGACGCAATAAGCCTGAAGCGCCTCGTTCTTCTTGGAACGGCCTTCCTTCGCCTCGCCCCCACCCGTGTCGCCGCGGTCCTCGCGATCCTGATCGGCGCCTTTCGGCGGACGTGAATCGCTCGCGCCGGCGCGCTTGGCGATCCCATGGCTGATATAGTTCACCGCGTCGTAGCGGGTCATGTCCTGCTCCTGCAGGAAGTAAGCAGCATGACTCTCGCGCTCGGCGAATATGGCGACAAGCACATTGGCTCCGGTCACCTCCTCGCGGCCCGAGGACTGCACATGGATCATCGCCCGCTGGATGACTCGCTGGAATCCGGCGGTCGGCTTCGATTCCTCGCGACCCGAACCCGCAAGATTCTTCAACTCGGTGTCGATGTAGTCGGTGAGATTGGCCTTGAGCTGTTCGAGGTCGACATTGCAGGCGCGCATCACGGCAGCCGCGTCCTGATCGTCGACGAGGGCGAGCAGGAGGTGCTCGAGCGTCGCGTATTCATGACGCCGCTCATTGGCGAGGGCGAGCGCGCGATGCAGGGCTTGTTCAAGGTTGCGGGAGAATGAGGGCAATTGCGGCTCCGTGATCGGCTATTTCTTTTCCATGACACATTGAAGCGGATGCTGATGCTTGCGCGCGAAATCCATCACCTGCGTCACCTTGGTCTCGGCGATCTCATAGGTGTAGACGCCGCACTCGCCCACGCCGTTCTGATGCACATGCAGCATGATTCGCGTCGCGTCTTCCTGGTTCTTGTTGAAGAAGCGAATGAGCACGTGCACGACGAATTCCATCGGCGTGTAGTCGTCATTGAGCAGAAGAACGCGGTACATGTTCGGCCGCTTGACCCGCGGCTTTGTCTTGGTGACGACGGCCGTGCCGGAGCCACCGCTTCCTTCCCCGCTGCTTCTCGAGGCGCCGTTCGCGGCCCGCAAGGGCCATGTCGCTTCGAGCGTCAGGTCGAAGGTTGAATGCATCGTCGACGTGCCCCGCTCCCTGCGGATGAAACTCAATATAGCGCGCGATGGCGGCTTTGCCGACAGAGCCGCTTCTTGAGAACTTAAGACAGCGTAAATCGTTTCGCCAGTCCCAAGCCTCTCTTCTAAGAAGCCTGTCTTGCAACAAGCCTCTCTTGCAAGAAGCCTCTTTGCAAAGAGTGAGCCATGGGAAAGAGACGGGAATACGGCTGATCGAGATTCAGGTTGAAGGGGCGCGCGCTACCCCGCATCCTTGCCCTGCGTGCGGTTCTGAAGGAGAGGAGGCGCTGCCCCCTCGTCATGCGCGCACTTCGTGCACGCAGCCACGCTTTCCTTTCCACCGCGATGCGCAGGGAAGGCATGGATGGCCGGGCCGACGCCCGGCCATGATGGATAGGCGGTACCCTCCTTCTTCTCGACATTCTGTCGAGAGATGGGATGGATGTTTCGGGATCGCTACCTCAGCAAGCAGCCCACATACGAAAAAGCCCGGCGCGAGGCCGGGCTCTTCGTCATATCGTTTCAGAAGAGGACAGATCAGCGGCTGGCCTTCGAGGTCGCCTGCGTGATCGTGGTCTCGACCGGCTTCGCGACTTCCTTGGCGAAGTTGCTCACGAGCTGGCCGACCTTGGTCGAATGAGCAACCAAGCCTTCGAAGGACTGCTTCGCAAAATCGGCCTGAACCTCGACGGCCTTGTCGAGCGTCTTTACGCCGACGAGCTTCTCGAACGCGGCCGAGCTCGCCTCGAACTGCTTCTTCGAGAAATCGGCGACCTCGACGGCGATCGCCTGGAAGCCCTTCGACATCGTGCCGAAGTTCTTGAGCGCGACGTCCATGCCCTGCTTACCGAACTTCTGGAAATCCTCATATTGCGCAAACATTATTCGATCCTTTCCATGCCCACCCCAGGTGGGAATTGATCAAGATTGTGGCGCCCAACTTAGCCACCCGCGCCATGACCAACCATCTAGTTGCGACGCACAATAATGTCAAGGCAATTTTGTGCATCGCACAAATATTCTTTTTGCCCCCTTAACCCCTGCGTAACTTCATCCGTCATAAAACTTCGAATGTGACGCGTGGGACACGTTGCGGTTTTCGGCGGGGAGCCAATCAGAGTGGGGTGTCGAGTATGGTTTTGTCTGGCGTAGGAGCACGCCGCCGGTTTGCCTTTAACTTGTTGGCCTCCTTGGCGGCGGTGGCCATTTTGGGACTGTTCTCGGCGGTGCCCGCCGAAGCCCGGCCTCACCACCACCATCATCATCATATGCATCGCTTCTCCGACGGGGGCTGGGGCTATCATCCTCCCTTCTCGGCCATTGTGGTCGACGCCAAGGCAGGCAAGGTGCTCTTCGCGGCGGACGCGAGGGAGCCGCGGCACCCCGCTTCGCTTACCAAGGTCATGACCCTCTATCTCTTGTTCGAGCAGCTCGAGCGGGGCGCGATCGCCATGGACACGCGCCTTCGTGTCTCGCCTCATGCCGCCTCGATGGCTCCGACGAAGCTTGGGCTTGATCCAGGCGACACGATCGCGGTCTCCGACGCGATCAAGGCGGTGGTCACGAAATCGGCGAATGACATGGCCGTCGCCATTGCCGAAGAGATTGGTGGCACCGAGGACGCGTTCGCCGAAATGATGACGCGCAAGGCGCACGCGCTCGGCATGAACGACACGCATTTCGTGAACGCTTCGGGTTTGCCCGATGATGACCAGATCACCACCGCCTATGATCTTGCCATTTTGGCGCGTGCCATCCAGGAGCGCTTTCCCCGTTACTACCCGGTCTTCGCTACCCGCAGCTTTTATTTCGACGGCGTGGCCATGCAAAACCACAATCACCTCCTCGGGCGGATCGAGGGATTGGACGGCATCAAGACGGGATATACCCGCTCCTCCGGCTTCAACCTGATGACGAATGTGCGCCGCGACGGGCGCCAAATCGTCGCGGTGGTGCTGGGCGGCACCTCGGCTGCCGGTCGCGATCACATCATGGCGAACATGATCGAGGATCATCTGCGCGAAGCCTCCACCGCGGAGCATATGGCGCCCGTTCTCGCGGATGCTTCGCCGCATGCCAGACCTGCAGTGGTCGCGGAAGCCTCGGCGCCCGCGCGTCCGCCGATGAAGCCGCTCACCCTCACAGCCGCGATCGGCGGTGAGGATGCCCATTTGCCTGCGGCGATTCAGGCCTATACTTCGACGACGACGCCTTCCGCGCCGCGCTGGAGCGTCGCCGGCAAGCTCATCCAAGCTTCGGCCGAGCGCGACGAGGAGACCGCTGCCGAACGGACCGAGCCCACGACATCCACGCCCGGCGCAAAGCTCTTCACCGACCGACTCCCAACCCGGACAACGCCGACTGCGGCCGCTGCGTCGGCTGCGGCGAAGACCGAACCCTCCAAAGCCATTCTCGTGAGCCTCGAGCCGTCCAAGCCCGGGTCGACGAACAAAGACCCACAAGCGCCCAGGCAAGCCGATGGCGGCAGGTCGCAAGAGAAGGCCATGGCTTCTCTCGCCGACGAGGCATCGAGCGCACCGGCCGCTCGCCCCAAGGCCTCGCCAGGGCAGGACTGGATGATCCAGCTTGGCGCGGTGCCGGAGGAGAAAAAGGCGAGCGAGCTTATCCAGAGAGCGAGGAGCAGCGACAGTCACGTGCTGTCGAAAGCCGAATCCTTCACCGAAAAAGTGACCAAGGACGGCACGACGTTGTTCCGCGCTCGTTTCGCCGGTTTCGATGAAGACGCAGCTCAAGCCGCCTGCAAAGTGCTCAAGAAGAATGGCTTCGCATGTTTTGCGACGCGGAGCTGATCGGGAGCGGAGGCCTCAAGCCCATCGCGCGTGGAGTTTCAGCGATGTCGGTTCAGCAAAACGTCACGGGCCTGATTGACACGGGCGGCGAGATAGGTCGACCCACCCTGGTCGGGATGGAGCTTCTTCATGAGGTCGCGGTAGGCTCGACGGACCGCATCGTCGGGGGCGCCCGGCGAAAGGCCGAGAACCTCATAGGCCTCTTCCGCGGTCATCGCGCCCGACCGACGACGAGCAGGGCCAGAGTCCGCGTGAGCATATGCGTTTTCACGCCGTCCGGCGAAGCGGCGGTCCAGATAAGCCTGTAGGAGCCTCGCGCCTTCGGCATCGAATTTGGCGCATTCGAGGGCAAGTGCGGCAAGCTGCGTCTCGTTCAGAAGCTCGAGCTCGCGTCCGGCGAATGCGCCGGCAAGCACGCTGCCGCGCATTCCGCCCGTCGCGTGATCGACCCGCATCTCGATCATCGCCGTGCGAAAGGTCGAGACCGCGCCAGCACCCGAACCGCCAACGCCGCGCAACTTGCCGGCCCCGAAGCGAAGCCTCGGAAACCTGATCGATCCCTCGATCAGCCAAACGGCGCCGAGCGCGAGGAGCGAAATCTCGAACTGGCCGCGTAGAGCGAAGAGAAAAGCAATCAGGAAGCAGGCGGCGACCGCCCCCTTGCGCGCGAGACGCGCCAAGGAGCCCGGCTGAATCTGGATCAACCCGCGGCCCGCGCTCCAAATCACGATCAAGATCGCGAGGACCAGGATGACAAAGATCATGTTGCACTCACGGCGGCGGGCGGGAAGTGCGTAGGGTCGGCCAACGACAAAGCCACGCACCGGCTCCGATCATAATCTGGGCGTTCGGCTGCAGTGAGCAAGAGGGTCGATCCGAGGAAACGGAGGCGATCAGACGCCAAGATTGGCGATCGCTGCGCGCAGCTTCGCCGCCCTGGGAACGAGCGTCTCGTTGGATTCCATATTGGTCTGCGGGGGCAAGAGCGGGATGCCGTCATAGCGCGGCAGGACATGGAAATGCAGGTGGAACACCACCTGGCCACTGGCCTGCTCCGAGAATTGTAACAAGGTGACGCCGTCCGCAGCGAAAGCGATCTTCGCGGCCTTGGCAACGCGTTGCACAGCGAGAATGGTGCGGGAAAGGGCGTCAGAAGGAGCATCGAGAAGGTTGCGGGCAGGCGCCTTCGGGATCACGAGAGTGTGCCCGAGCGTGCGCGGCATGATGTCTAGAAACGCCAGCGTATGATCGTCCTCATGCACCTTAAAGCTCGGCACCTCGCCGCGAAGGATTTTGGCGAAGATGTTGTCGCGATCATAGACGCTCATGGAAGGGACGCTCCGGCCTCTTCGCTGATCTTGCGCGGGAGCGACGCCTCGTCAAGCTTAGGATTGAATGTGCGCAACCTCAGAGCGAGGCGCGGAGAGGTCAACTCCGAGCAGAAGTTGCGGCGGAAGAGGAGGCACTCAGGTCTGCGCTCATTCCCGCGAAAAGCGGGAACCTCGTGCCGCCCTCACAAACGAAGCGGCTCAAGGGAAAAGCATCCCTTGATCAATTCACCCGGTGATAGCTCTTGAACCAGCGTGCGAACTCCTCGATGCCGAGCTCGACCGGGGTCGATGGAGCAAAGCCGAAATCACGCTGAGTTTCGGTGATATCGGCATAGGTGCTGATCATCTCGCCGGGCTGCACCGGAACCAGCGTCCGCTTCGCTTTGCGCCCGAGCGCATGTTCCACGAAGCCGATGAAATCGAGAAGCGGCGTCGGGCGGTTGTTGCCGATGTTGTAGATCTTGTGGCGAACGCCAGTTGGGTCGGCTGCGGGCGGGCGCTCGATCGCAGCCACAAGGCAGGAGACGACATCGTCCACATAGGTGAAGTCGCGGGACATCTCGCCGAAGCCATGCACGAGGATGGGCTCGTCCGCCGTGATCGCGGTCGCGAATTTGTAATAGGACATGTCCGGGCGGCCCCACGGCCCGTAGACGGTAAAGAAGCGAAACCCAGTCGACGGCAAGCCGTGCAAATGCCCATAGGTGTAGGCGATGTGCTCGCCGGCGAGCTTCGTCGCGCTGTAGAGCGACACGGGCGTTTCGACGCGTTGGTCGACCGAGAAGGGGAGCTCACGGTTCGCGCCATAGACGGAGGAGGTCGACGCGTAGACAAGATGCCGGCAGCGATCGAGCTTTCGCGCCGCCTCGAAGATCGCGACCTGGCCCATGACATTGGCGTGCACATAGAGCTCCGGCCGATCGAGCGAGTAGCGAACGCCCGCCTGCGCCGCGAGATGAACGATGTGGGTCGCGTCGGAATGCGTCGTGAAGAGCGCCCGCATCTTCTCGAGATCGGCGATATCGGCCTCGACGAATTCGAAGGGTCCAGCCTGGGCGATATCCGCGAGCCGGTCGCGCTTGAGGCTCACCGCATAGTAGTCGTTCAGGTCGTCGATGCCGACAATGCTATGCCCGTCGCCAAGCAGGCGTCGTGCGAGATGCGATCCGATGAAGCCGGCAATGCCGGTGAGGATGATCTTCATGACGGCCCGCCCGACGCGTTGACGGCCGGTTGACTTCAACTCGGCCGGATGAGGGCGCTACCAGCGCGCGGCGAGGCTGTCCAGGGATAGAGGGTGGTAAGACGAGTGTAGCATTGCGCGAGCCGGGCGAGCTTCTTTAGTCGCATTCGGAGGACGCGCTTTCGTTTTAGAGGCTTCGGTTGCGAGAATGTCGCGGGCCGGGGGTCAAGATGGCTGGAAAACGCCCCTTGGGGCTGCTACATGCCAGTCAAGGGTCCCTCGAAGGCGTAGCAGAACCGGCTCATGCAAAATGTCCTGATCATCGTCCACCTTCTCATCGTGCTCGCGCTCGTCAGCGTTGTTCTGCTGCAGCGCTCCGAGGGAGGGGGGTTAGGCCTTGGCGGCGGTTCGAGCGGCGTTTCGGGGTTTCTCACCGGGCGCGGGCAGGCCAATGCGCTGACGCGCGCCACCACCATCCTGGCCGCGGCCTTCTTCCTCACGAGCATCCTGCTCACCATGCTTCAAACTTATGGGAAGAAGCCGGTATCTATTTTGGACACCGCGCCGGCCACTGCCACATCGCAGGCGCCCGGGCAACCTGCCGTGCCCGCTGGCGCGCCGGCAGGACAGACGGTGCTGGATCAGCTCAAGCAGCTGCAGAACAATAGTGCGGCTCCGGCGCCGGCTCCGGGCCAGACTCCGGGCCAGAACGGGCCACAAGTGCCGCTGCCGCAATAAGCCGGTTTCACCCGCGCTGAGGCTTCCGAGCGCGTTACGTCGAGATTGTTTCCTGTCCCCCAGAACGTGATCGGCAAAAGTGGCGCCCTGTTTTGGGATAAGTTCATGCCAAAAAGCAAAAACGACGTGAGCTGACGCCGCTGATTTTGATAGCGCAACGCGGCTTTCCTATGGGAAGATCCGGCCAATATTCATCCGCTGCCCTCTCGCCACCCGTTCGGAGCTCACCCGCGAGCTTCGTGCATGCCAGAGGGTCTAATTCGAGACTTCCCGAATCACGCAAGACTTGCTAAAGCTCAAATCCCATGACGCGGTACATCTTTATAACCGGCGGCGTGGTCTCCTCCCTCGGCAAAGGTCTCGCTTCAGCAGCGCTCGGCGCGCTTCTCCAGGCGCGCGGCTATTCCGTGCGCTTGCGCAAGCTCGACCCTTATCTCAATGTCGATCCGGGCACGATGTCGCCTTATCAGCACGGCGAGGTCTTCGTCACCGATGACGGCGCCGAGACCGATCTCGACCTCGGTCACTACGAGCGGTTCACGGGACGCGCCGCGACCAAGGACGACAACATTACGACCGGGCGCATTTATCAGGACATCATCGCCAAGGAACGGCGCGGCGATTATCTCGGCGCCACCATCCAGGTGATCCCCCACGTTACCAACGCCATCAAGGAATTCGTGCTTTCCGGTAATGAGGGCTTCGATTTCGTGCTCGTCGAGATCGGCGGCACGGTCGGCGATATCGAGGGCCTGCCCTTCTTCGAGGCCATCCGCCAGCTCGGCAACGATCTCGAGCGCAACCAGGCGATCTACATTCACCTCACGCTCTTGCCCTTCATCCCGAGCGCGGGTGAGCTGAAGACGAAGCCGACGCAGCATTCGGTCGCGGAGCTCCGCTCGATCGGCATTCAGCCCGATATCCTCTTGTGCCGCACGGATCGCGAGATCCCCGCTTCCGAGCGCAAGAAGCTCGCCCTATTCTGCAATGTGCGCGAGAGCGCCGTCGTCGAGGCGCGCGACGCGCCCTCGATATACGACGTACCTGTCGCCTATCATGCGAAAGGGCTCGATGACGAGGTGCTCGCGGCATTCGGCATGGCGAAGCCCAAGCCGCCCGATCTCAGCCGGTGGAAGAAGATCAGCGAAACCCTCGAAAATCCGGAAGGCGAGGTGACCATTGCGGTCGCCGGCAAATACACCGGGATGAAGGACGCTTATAAATCCCTCATCGAGGCCCTCGTGCATGGCGGCATCGCCAATCGCATCAAGGTGCACATCGATTGGATCGAGAGCGAGATCTTCGAGAGCAAGGATCCCGCGCCTTATCTCGAGCATGTGCACGGCATCCTCGTGCCCGGTGGCTTCGGACAGCGCGGCGCAGAAGGCAAGATCAAGGCCGCGGGCTTTGCGCGCGAGCGCAAGGTGCCGTATTTCGGCATTTGCTTCGGCATGCAGATGGCCGTGATCGAAGCTGCCCGCTCGCTCGCCGGCATCCCGGAGGCGAACTCGACCGAGTTCGGCTCGACGCGTGAGCCGGTCGTCGGCCTGCTCACCGAATGGTTGCGCGGCAACGAGCTCGAGCGGCGGCGTGCCGGTGGCAATCTCGGCGGCACGATGCGGCTCGGCGCCTATGAGGCGAAGCTCTCGCCTCACACCAAGATCGCCGCCATGTATGGCTCAACCGAAATCTTCGAGCGCCATCGTCATCGCTACGAGGTGAACCGCGCCTATCGTGAGCGGCTCGAGGAAAAAGGGCTCGTTTTCTCCGGGATGTCGCCGGACGCAGTGCTCCCCGAGACGATCGAATACGAGAACCATCCCTGGTTCGTCGGCGTGCAATTTCACCCCGAGCTGAAATCGCGCCCGTTCGATCCGCATCCGCTTTTCAAGGGCTTCATCGCCGCCGCGAAGGAGCAGTCGCGATTGGTGTAATTGGTTGCGGGAGTGAGGCCGGGATGAAGCGCCCTTCGTCTCCGGGAGGGGCGGAAACGCCAGCTCTTTTTTTTGCAACGCGCCGGCCCGGCTAGTGGCGGATCAGAAACTCCAGTTGACGTTCCCCTTGAACGCGTTGTCCGTGGCACGTTGGCCGTATTGCCCCGAATAGGAGATGCCGACCGAGAGCATCGAGGTGAGCGAATAATCGATGCCGGCTTCCGCCACGAACGCGTCGCGATCGATCGGTACGCCAGCGGTGCTGAAAGCTTGCGCCCCGCCTTGGAAGGCGAGGAGCACGGAAGGCACCACATCACCATACGCATGAGGCCAGCCGAGCATCGTCTTCAACCTAAGTGGCATCGAGGTGAAGGCGAGCTCGCCACGCACCCCGAGCGTCGTTGTCTGGATGTTAAAGTCGTGCGCCGACGCGGTGAGTGCCGAGGTGCCGCCGACTTCCGTGAAGCCGTCCTGATGGATGAGGAAGGCCGCACCGCCCGCGAAGGGCTCGACGCTCAGGCGTGTGCCGCCACCGAAGCCGAGGCCCGCGAGCTGGATGCGGTAGCCCACCTCGCCGAAGCCTTGCGCCGTATAGCCGCCATTCGACGAGGAGAGCGCCTCGAAGAAGCCGGGGAAGACGACCTGTCGTGTCGTCGAGGTGTTGTTCGTGCCGTAAAGCGCGCCGGCACGAAGCTGGAAGGCGCCGAAGCTCGCCCCCGTATAAGCGCCGCCGAAGACGCTCTCGAAAGTGGCGGACGAGCCGCGTTGGTTCACCGTGATCTGGTCATTGGTGTAGCCGCCGGCGAGGCCGAAGCGCCAATCCCCGCCGAAGAAGTTCGTGGCCGAGACGTCGCCGCCGAGCACGAAGCCGCCCGTGGTGCGGGAGAGCGAAGCGGCGTTGCCGGCGCTCGAGACGCGTCCCCAGTCGCCAAAGCCCTGGCCCCAGAGATCGAAGAGGCGCGGCTGGTAGAAGCTCGCCGAAACGGGCGCGACCGGGCCTTTGCGGGTCGGCAGATCGGCCGCGTAGGCCGCGGTCGTCTCGACGGCGGCGCTGAGCCCAGGCGTCGGGGCCGGCTGGTTCAAGTGGTCGAAGATGGCGTTCTGCGGCAAGGTCGCGTCCGTGAAGGCGGCGTTCACCGTGGACGGATGAATCTCGCCAGAAAGGGCGTCGAAAGCCTGCTGCGCGCCGGCGGCCGATTGGCCGATCACGGCGTTGAAGACAGGACCTGAGCCCAGCGCCTGCACGGCGTTCGCGACCGCGATCTGGTTCGGCGTTGTCGCCACTGAGGCGAAGGCGATGGGCGCGGCCGCCGAAGTGCTCAGCACTGAAGGAATCGGTGCGGCGGGCGGCGCGGGTGGCGCCAAGGTGAGGACGACATTCGTCGTATTCGTGGTGAGGGTGGGTGTCAGGAAGGCGAGGTTCGAGGTGACGTTTGCGAATCTGCCCGTCACGCTTTGTGCGGTGAGGATGGTGAATTTCGTCGCGGCCGTGATTCCCGTTCCGCCCAACACGCTCACCGTGCCACCGCTGAGCGTCGCCGTGCCGCCGACAGCGAGCTTGTCGTTCTGGCCCGCGGCGTTCACGTTGACGAGGAAGGTCGATCCAGAAGCGAAGCTCGCATTGCCGGAGACGTTAAGCGTCGAGAACAGCGTCACCACACCGGGCGCGACCGTGCCGCCCGATTGCACCGTCAGCGACTTCGCCGTGCCGCTCCCGCCGAAGATGCCGCCCGTGACCGTCACATCGGAATTCGCGATCGAGCCTGTCACGGCGAGCGTTCCGGACGTGATGGTCGTCGCGCCGGAGTACGTGTTCGCGCCGCTCAAGACGAGCGTGCCCGCGCCGTTCACGGTGATGCTGCCGGCTCCCGCATTCGCTCCCGTGCCGCCGGAGCCCGTCTGATCGGCGATCGCATCGGCGATCGTCTGCGTGCTCCCGGAAGCCGGCGCGAAGGTGAGCGTGTTGTTGCCTTGAATAAAAATCCCGGAGCCGAAGGCTGAGCCGCTTATGCCGCCGGCTCCCCCTGTCACCGAATTGCCGTTGACCGCGAAATTGCCCGTGATGGTGAGCGTGCCGCCTTGCTGCACGAAGAGCGCTCCACCCGCACCAAGACCACCCCCGCCGACGCCGGGCTTACCACCCACGCCCGCAACGCCGCTATTGCCGGTGCCCCCGCCGAAGCCACCAATGCCGCCGCCGAAGCCGCCGCCGGCGCCACCGCCACCACCTCCGCCGAAGCCGCCTCCGCCTCCAAGCCCGCCGAAAGAGACAAAGCCACCGCCACCACCGCCCCCGCCGAAACCGCCGATTGCGCCCCCACCAAGTCCACCTGTGCCGCCACTGCCGCCCGTGCCGCCGGTTCCGTTGACGCCGCCTCCGCCGGAGCCCCCGCGGGTGCCCCCTCCGCCGCCTCCGCCCCCGAATCCCCCGTTTCCAGGCGGAGAACCGCGCAAAACAATAGCCGGGTGTACCGGCGGCCCTTTGATGGGACCACTAGAACCACCTGGATTGCCATTGCCGACGAGCCCACCGCCGCCGCCGCCGCTCTGGCTGTTCCCCAACGCGCTGCCGCCCTTACCTCCACTCGCACTGTTCTGATCGAGCGACACGTTGCTGACTGTCACCTGCGCGCCGCTTGCCACGAAGAGCGCGCCGCCGAGCCCGGCGCCGCCGCCACCGCCCCCGCCAATGGAGCCACTTGCGCCGCCCGAACCGCCCTGCGCCAGCGTATTCTGAATAGTGAGGTTGTTGATCGTGACATTCCCGGCAAAGACGAAGAGCCCACGTTGAGCTCCGCCGCCATCAAGCGTGGTGCTGTTGCCGTTGATGGTCACATTGCCTGCCGTGTTGATGGCGAGGAGCTTGATGCCCGAGCCATCCCCGATGGTGAAGCCATTCGCGATGTTGATCGTGAAGCTCTGGCCAGCCGTGCCCTTGTCGATCTGCGTGATCGCCTGGTTGAGGCTCGCGGTGTTGGTGACCGTGAAGGCGGTCTGCGCCGAAGCCGGGCGCTCGAGCGCGACAAAGAACGCTACGGAAGAGCACGCCGCGAGAAGCGCCGGCCTGTATCTCGCTGCGCGCGCCCGGGCGCCGGGCAACGCCGAGACGACGGGCGGCAGAATCACATTCGAAGTCGTGACCTTCATCGATAGCAGCCTTCATTCATCAACGCGGAGTGTCGGCTAATAAGACCTCGTCCATTCCCCCCGCCGCTCGTTCAAGCGAAAGCAAGAACCTCGAGTCGCAAAGTAGCCCCAGAAGACCTGGATCACCCCTTCGCGGGGATGAGCGGAGGCTACGCCTCGCTTCTCATTCTTAGTTAGCTCAAGCCTGATCTAACAAGGAATCGCTCTAATTTGTTGCGCCCATGAATGCAACGCGAAAGGGGGAGCGAGCGGGCCAAATTCAGATGCTCGGTGCTCGCCAATGCGGCGTGCGTCTCAGCGAATGCGCCGAGCGTCTCAAAACGGCGGGTTCTCGCGCCGATGTGATTTCGCAAGCCCATCCCGAAAGTCGAAGGGGAGGGTGGGACGAGCGGGTAGCGCGCGTTGCTTTTGCTATCTGGTCGAGGCCGGGCGCATCAGCGTGCGCAGCAACATGAGGCCGATCAGTCAGCGCACCACGCTCAATTATACCGTCATGGGTGAGCTGGGCCTTCTCTCTGCGCGGACCGCGTGGCAGCACCGTCATCGCGGACGCGCCTGACATCATTCATGAGCTCACGCTTGTCGATCTCGAGAGGATCGAAGCGGAGCTCCCCAATCTCGCGATCGCGTTTCATAAGATGGTAGCGCGGACCGACGCCGAACGGGTGCAATTCGCGATCCGGACGCTGGAGGCGGTTTATTAGAGTTGGGCCTCCACCGCCGTTCATTCCCGCGAAAGCGGGAATCTAGACCTTCGGCACAATCCTAATCCCCGCCTTCGCGAGGAGAACTGGATCCCCCGCTTTCGCGTCGCTTCGCGGGGATCAGCGGAGAGGTAAGGGCCGGCGCGCTTATGGCAAACCGGCGCTTTATTCGCGAACGCAGCGATGCGTCCGATGGTCGAAGACCAATCCCTTGGCACAAACGGCTTGGGGCGGGATGAGAATTTTCCCGCTCCCATCGCCTTGACCACCGCCGCTCTCGGCG
>JAFAQA010000310.1 GCA_019246665.1 Hyphomicrobiales bacterium | reverse complement strand
CGGCCTCAATCTTCGGACGCTTCCTTCCATGACCGATTTGCCGACCGCCTCGACCCAGGCCCATCTCCTGGTGCAGGCGCTGCCGCATATGCAGCGCTATGATCAACAGATCGTCGTGATCAAATACGGCGGCCACGCGCTTGGCTCCTCGGCCGCGGCCGAGGATTTCGCGGAGGATGTCGTGCTCCTCGAGCAAGCGGGCGTGAAGCCAATCGTCTGCCACGGCGGCGGCCCGCAAATCGGCAGTCTGCTCGATAAGCTCGGCATCAAATCGGAGTTCCGTGACGGGTTGCGCGTGACCGACGAGAAGACCGTCGAAGTCGTGGAGATGGTGCTCGCAGGCTCCATCAACAAGCAGATCGTGAGCTGGATTTCGGCCGAAGGCGGCAAGGCTGTCGGCTTGTGCGGGAAGGACGGCTCGCTGGTGACGGCGAAGAAGCTCACCCGCAGCGTCGTCGACCCCGATAGCCAGATCGAGGCGATCGTGGATCTCGGCCTCGTGGGCGAGCCCGAGAAGGTCGATCGCACCGTTCTCGACGCCGTGCTCAAGGCCGAGTTGATCCCGGTGCTCGCGCCCGTTTGCCCAGGCCCCGGCGGCATGACCTACAACGTGAACGCCGACACTTTCGCGGGCGCCATCGCCGGCGCCATGCGGGCAAAGCGCCTGCTTCTCCTCACCGATGTTCCGGGCGTCCTCGACAAGGACAAGAAGCTCATCTCCGAGCTCACCGTGGATCGCTGCCGCGCGCTCATCGCGGACGGCACCATCACGGCCGGCATGATTCCGAAGGTCGAGACTTGCATCTATGCGATCGAGCAAGGGGTCGAAGCCGTGGTGATCCTCGACGGCAAACAGCCCCATGCGGTGCTGGTGGAGCTGTTCACCGACCACGGCGCCGGCACGATCATCAAGCGCTAGAGGGTGAGCGGGATCCAGTGAGTAGTGAGTAGTAGTGAGTAGCGAAAAGGGAAGAGGGGAGCATGTTTCTACTCGCTACTCGCTACTCACTACTCACCCGTAAGTGCCTGATCGAGGTCGGCAAGGAGGTCTTGCGGATCCTCGAGGCCGACGGAAAGGCGAAGCACATCGGGCGGGCATGGTGTGCCCTCGCCTTCGACAGAGGCGCGGTGCTCGATCAAGCTCTCGACGCCCCCGAGAGAAGTCGCGCGCTTCCAAACTTTGACGCGCGCCGCCGTCGCGATGGCGCGCGCTTCTCCGCCCCGCACCGCGATCGAGAGCATCCCTGAGAAGCCACCGCGCATCTGTCGGCGCGCGACGTCATGATTGGGGTGCGACGGCAGGCCGGGATAGAGAACCCGTGTCACGGAGGCATGGGAGGCGAGGTTTTCAGCGAGAAACATCGCGGTGCGGCATTGCGCCTCGACACGCAAATGCAAGGTGCGCATGCCGCGGATGAGCAGAAAGGCCTCGAAGGGACCGAGCACGCCGCCATAGATCGTGCGAATGGCCTCGAGCCGTTCGAAGAGCGCATCACGCTTTGCAAAGGCGAGCGCGCCGGCGACCACATCCGAATGGCCGTTGAGGTATTTCGTCGCCGAATGCATCACGATGTCGGCGCCGAGCGCGAGCGGGTTGGTGAGGACCGGCGTGGCCACCGTCGAATCGACGCCGAGCTTGGCGCCCGCCGCATGCGCGATCTTCGCCGCGGCGGCGATGTCGGTGACGGTCCAAAGGGGATTTCCCGGCGTTTCGAGCCAGAGGAGCTTCGTCGGGCCTGACTTGACCGCCTTTTGCAAGGCGTTGAGGTCACTCGTGTCGACCCGCGCAAAAGTAAGACCGCGGCGCTTCGCCTCATCGCGCAGCCAATTGCGCGAGCCCGTATAGGTCACCTCCGGCGCGATGATGTGATCGCCCGCCTCGAAGGCTTGGAACACGGCCGAAATTGCCGCCATTCCGGAACCGAAGAGAAGCGCGCCTGCCGCGCCTTCGAGCGTCGCGAGCACGGCTTCCGCCTCTCGCACGGTGGCATTGTGCGGCCGCCCGTAGGAGAAGCCCGAGCGATATTGATTATCGGGGTCGCGCACATAGGTCGTCGCCATATGAAGCGGCATCACGATTGCCTTGGTGGTGGGATCGACCGAACCCATGGCCTGCACCGCAAGCGTGCGAGGCGACAATGCCCTGTCATTGGCGCCGGAGCGCGGAGCCTTCTCGGTCATTCGGCATCCTTCCTGGTCGCTTTCGGAGACTTCCAGCTCCGCACCCAAGGTGGGGGCTTTTGCCGCCCTTCACGTCGTTTTAGCGCAGTCTAGCGAAGAGGTGGATGCCTCAACCAGTTAGTGGACCAATTTCCGACAGATGGTCTTCCATCCGTCGGAAAAAATCTATCCACAACGTCGTGGACTCGTGGTGAAACCTTTTCCGACAAACGGGAATCATTTGGCAGGGCGGGACCACTCGCGCCAGGATGAGGTGGACGCTCGGAGAAACGGAGTGAAGAGGAAGCTCGTGTTGCGGGATCACTCCGGCGCGAGATCGACCGTGACCTTTTGCGCTTCGGCGGGCGGAGCGGCGAGCCTCGCGCGAAACGGCGCGGTTTCGCCGGGCGGCAGTGCTTTGATGCCTGAGCTCGCGATCCAACGATAGACGGGCCTTCCGGCCCTGTCCGCCAAGATAACGCGAAGGCGCGGGACGTCGAGCTCCTCGCTCGCGACGTTGCGCAAGAGACCCTCGACCGTGAGAAATCTCCCTTTGCCCGCCTCATCCAAACGCGCCGCGACATGTTCGAATACGAGGCCGCGAAGATTGACCGGCAGCCCGATGCTTGCGTAAACCTCAGCCATCCGGGGCAGGAGGCGCACGACCATGCCGGGTTTCGCCCAGGTACCGAGCAGCAGAAGGGCTCCAAGCCCGACGCCGAGAACGGCGAGCCGAAGCTTGCGGCGCCGCGTCGCGCGAAGTTGTCGCGCCGCCGCGGAGTCCTCGTCCCTTGCATTCAGCCTTGCGGGATAATGCTCCCAAGCTTCATAAGTGAGGCTCACCCTGAGCTCCTCGACGGTCGAAGTCGCACCGGGCTTGCATCCGCTTTGCGACCCGGCAATGGCTATTTCGGAGCCGAGGCGCAGCGCTGCGGTGCCTTCCGGCGGAAGCTGAATGGTCGTCGAGCATGGTTAACAGCCGATGAATGAAGCACGCGACGCCGCACCGATGATCCGCTTCGAGCATGTCGGCATGCGCTACGGCGTCGGCCCCGAGATCCTGCGCGATCTCACTTTCGCGATCGCCCCGTGCTCGTTCCAGTTTCTCACCGGTCCTTCCGGTGCCGGCAAATCCACTTTGCTCAAGCTGATCATGCTCTCGCTGCGCCCGACGCGCGGCGTCATCGAGATGTACGGTTCCGATGTGGCACGCATGTCGGAGGTGGAGTTGACAATGGTGCGCCGCAAGACCGGCGTGGTGTTCCAGGAGTTTCGCCTCCTCGATCATCTCACGACCTTCGAGAATGTGGCGCTCCCGATGCGCGTCCAAGGTCGCTCCGAGGCGAGCTATCGCCCCGAAGTCGTCGAGCTTCTGCAATGGGTCGGCCTCGGGGATCGCATGCATGTGCTGCCGCCGGTGCTCTCGGGTGGCGAGAAGCAGCGCGCCGCCATCGCGCGCGCCTTGATCGCGAAGCCCGAATTCCTGATCGCCGACGAGCCGACCGGCAACGTGGATCCAACCTTGGCGCGCCGGCTCCTGCGTCTTTTCGTCGAGTTGCATCGCCTCGGCACGGCGATCATCATCGCCACGCATGACTACTCCTTGATGGAGCAGTTCGAGGCGCGGCGGATGGTGCTTGGCGATGGCCGCTTGAGCGTCGAGGAGCCGAGCCTCGAGGAGCCGCACCGATGAGAGGAGGCACTCGGGAAGCCGCTGCCTCCGAAGGCCGGGAAAGCTCCGGTGCGGAGCGCGACGCGACCGCGACCGCTGCGACGGCCGGCACCACGCTCTTGCGCCGGCAAGGCTCCCTGGTTCCGCAACGCTCGATCGCAGGGCGCTCGCTCGTGATGGTGATCGCGATCATGACCTACCTCGCCTGCCTCGCTGCCGGCGCGGCTCATCTCGTCGCCGGCGCCGTCAATGACTGGACCTCTTCGATATCGAGCGAGATGACGATCGAGGTTCGTCCGATGCCAGGCCGCGACATCGAAGCCGATGTTGCAGCCGCCGCTGAGGCCGCACGCAAGACCAGTGGCGTTTCCAGCGTGAAAGCCTACACGCGCGCCGAGTCGGAGGCGCTCCTGCAGCCGTGGGTCGGCACCGGGCTCGACGTTACCGACTTGCCGATACCGCGCATGATCACCTTGGCCCAGGAACCGAATGCCAGGCCCGACACGGCCGACCTCAGCCGCAGGCTGGCGGCGATTGGCCCGGCCGCCTCCCTCGATGACCATCGAGCCTTCATCTCGCGCCTCTCCACCATGGCGAACGCGCTGATCGTGGTCGCGGTCGGAATCGTGGCCCTTGTGCTAGCGGCGAGCGCACTTGCGGTCGGCTTCGCCACACGCTCCGCCGTCGCCCTCAATCACGAGGTGGTCGAGGTCCTGCATCTCGTCGGCGCGGACGACAACTTTGTGGCGCGAGAATTCCAGCGGCGCTTCTTTGCGCTCGGCATCGAGGGCGGGGCGCTCGGCGCGGCCGCCGCGGCGATTTGCTATTTCATCGCCGGCATTCTCTCGACGAAATTCGCCTCGAGCGCAGCCGCCGACCAGATGGAGGCCGTTTTCGGCTCCTTCCAATTCGGCGCGCTCGGATACGTGATCATCGCGGCGGTCGCCGTGACGGTCGCGTATTCGACCTCGCTCGTCTCACGGATGACAGTGAAGCGGCGTTTGCGCGCCATGGCCTGAGGCCTCGCGACGCACTCGCCTGTATCATCCTTGGCGGATCGACATATGACCTGCCACGGTTCCGAGCCGGTTCATGGAAGAGCTTCGCTCCCGGGTAAATACTCGATAGAATGGAGTATGATGTCACGTAGATCTAAGCCGTCATTCTCTATTGGCGGCCCGCGAGCCCGGGATTAACCTGTCGTGAAGGAATTCGCTTGAATTTGCGTCTTGCGCCACAACGGGCGACTATGAGAGGCGATGTCGTTGAATGAGCCGCGGATGAACGCGAGCGCACCGTCGGCGCCTCGGCCTTCGCCTTTGCCGGTGCAGGCTCCATCGCTCCGAACGAGATTGCACTGGAGCCGCCATGTCGCCCGCGCGCTGATCATCGCTTGCCTCATCGGTTCGGCTTTCTTCGGCGCCGGCTTGGTGCGCTTTGCCGAGGCGCTCCCACGCCCGAGGCCCTCATCGGTAACCGCCGACGCCGTCGTCGTGCTCACGGGCGGCGAAAGCCGCGTCGCCAAGGCGGTCGACCTCATCGCGTCCGGGCAAGGACGACGCCTCCTGATCAGTGGGGTCAACGATCACACCTCGGCAGGGGCGATAGCGGACGCGACGGACCAAAATCAGGCGCTGTTTCGATGCTGCATCGACATCGATCGGCGAGCGCGCAACACTGTCGGCAACGCCGCGGAGATCGCGCGCTGGGTAAATGCACATGGCTATCGTTCTGTGATCGTGGTGACTGGCGCTTATCATATGCCACGCGCGCTCAATGAATTGCGCAACAAGCTCCCCGGCGTTCGGCTCTACCCTGACCCGGTGCTGGCGCCGGGACTAGACCTCGACAGCTGGTGGGCCGATGAGCGCACGGTGCGCCTCATCATGGTCGAATACGCCAAATATCTCGTCTCGGAAGTGCGGACGCGGCTCTCACTGTCGACGGAAGCTTTCGGAAACCTTTGACCATCGCGCCATTCTCAACCAAGAGGTGAGCGGCATGACGATCTTGCGCAGCATCGAGGAGTTGGAGACGCTCTACGGCCACGCCAAAGGTGGCGCCGTGTTCAAGGAGATCTCTTACCTCAATGCGCATTATCGCGCCTTCGTCGAGGCTTCGCCATTCGTCGTGCTGGCCTCGGCGGGGCCAGGCGGGCTCGATTGCTCGCCCAAAGGCGATGCGCCGGGGTTCGTGCGTGTCCTCGACGAAAAAACGCTCGCCATCCCCGACAGGCTCGGCAACAATCGGATCGACACGCTGCGCAACCTGGTGGCTGATCCGCGCCTCGCTCTTTTGTTCCTCGTGCCCCGGCGCAGCGAGACTTTGCGCGTCAACGGCAAAGCAGTGATCTCGACCGAAGACCAACTCCTCGCTTCTTTCGCGGTCGACGGCAAACCGCCTCGCAGCATCATCCTCGTCACCGTCGAGAGTGCCTATGTGCATTGTGCCAAGGCCTTCATGCGCTCGAAGCTGTGGGAAAGGGCAGCGGATGGCGAACGCCCCAATTTGCCGAGCATGGGCGAGATCATGGCGCTTCTCAGTGCCAACAGCGCCAACAGCATCGATGCGGCGACTTATGATCG
>JAFAQA010000264.1 GCA_019246665.1 Hyphomicrobiales bacterium | reverse complement strand
CTTGCTCCTGTCCCACACCGGGATGTGCGGGATGCCCGCGGACACCACAAAGGCTAGGAACTTCCCGGTGCCATGGCCGTATCGGCGGCAAGCCGCTTGGGAGTGAGATCGAAGCGTCGTCGGGTCCGTTCGATTATCGTGCGCGTCGCCGCGACTTCGTCATAGGTCCGCGCCGGCGTTGCCTCGACGTCAACAATGACTGCGTTCTCGACATCGACCAGATAGTTCAAGCCATAGCCAAACTGCACCCGTTTGTTGGCCTTCGCCGTCCACGCCGATGACGGATCGCTCGGCGAGATCATCTTCGGCGGCTTGCGCTCGGGTCGAGGCTGGCATTCGCCGTCCGAGCTATCGCCGCCACCGTTGCTGCCCTCCACTTCCCCTGGTGATCTGGCTTCGGACTCAAGTCCCGCCAGATACGCCGATGCTGGCTGACTTGGCAATCAACCGCAAGACGGCCAGACACCTTGGTTCACGATTTCCGCCTTGCTTTCGAGTGCCAATGTCAGCTTCTGGCCCTTATCGGAAATGTGTGATGTCATTCAGCTCGCAGAGCTCGCGGGTCCAACAGCTCGGCTGGATGCCCGCCGATAGCACGCTGTTTGGCGTTTGACGTGGCGTAGGCGCCTACATTACCGGCACCTCCGAGGACGAGCACCGTCTGGCCTGCACTCACCCCAGCATAGCGCGACAGCATTTGCTCACTGCCTAAGATAGAACCGCTCAAAGGCGCCGATCATGCGGCCCCTCCAGACGGTTCACATTTGTCGAAAAAAGCCTGACTTCAACTTTATTTTTCGTGGATGGATTTTACTGATGGATGGCGTCGAAGCGATCCACCGGGCATCTCACTCAGTCTTCAGGAAGAGCTCCCGGCCGATCAGCATGCGCCTGATCTCGCTCGTGCCCGCGCCGATCTCGTAGAGCTTGGCATCGCGCAACAAGCGCCCGGTCGGAAAGTCGTTGATGTAGCCATTCCCGCCGAGAAGCTGGATGGCATCGAGCGCGACGGTGGTGGCCTTCTCGGCCGCGAAGAGGATCGCGCCAGCCGCATCCTCGCGCGTGGTCTCGCCGCGATCGCAAGCCTTCGCGACCGCGTAGACATAGGCGCGCGCCGCGTTCATGTTCACATACATGTCGGCGAGCTTGCCCTGGACGAGCTGGAACTCGCCGATCGGCTGGCCGAATTGCTTGCGCTCGTGCACGTAGGGCAGCACCACGTCGAGCGCGGCCTGCATGATGCCGAGCGGTCCCGCCGCAAGCACGGCGCGCTCATAATCGAGACCCGACATCAGGACATTCACGCCGCGGCCCACTTCGCCGAGCACATTCTCCTCAGGGACTTCACAGTCCTGGAAGACGAGCTCGCCTGTGTCGGAGCCACGCATACCCAGCTTGTCGAGCTTCTGCGCCGTGGTGAAGCCCTTCATTCCTTTTTCGACCAGGAAAGCGGTGATGCCGCGCGCCCCGGCACTGGGGTCCGTCTTGGCGTAAACCACGAGGGTCTCGGCGACCGGACCGTTGGTGATCCAGAACTTCGAGCCGTTCAGGACGTAAAGATCACCCAGCCTCTCGGCGCGCGTCTTCATCGAGACCACGTCTGAGCCCGAGCCCGGCTCCGACATGGCAAGCGCGCCGACATGCTCGCCAGAAATTAGTTTCGGCAGATATTTGCGCTTCTGCACGTCGGAGCCGTTTCGTCGGATCTGGTTGATGCACAAATTGGAGTGCGCGCCATAGGAAAGGCCGACCGATGCGGAAGCGCGGGAGATTTCCTCCATGGCGACGCAATGTTCGAGATAGCCGAGGCCTGAGCCGCCATATTCTTCCTCGACCGTGATGCCGTGCAGGCCCAGCTCTCCGAGCCTCGGCCATAAATCGCGCGGGAAGTGATTGCTGCGATCGATCTCGTCGGCACGGGGCGCGATCTCGGCTTGCGCGAAGGAAGCCACGGTCTCGCGCAGCATGTCCGCCGTTTCGCCGAGGGCGAAGTCGAGGAAGGGCTTGGTGTTCGAGAGCATGGCGGCCTCGGGGCTTTGAACGCGAACAAGCTTCGATAGCGCAATGCGTAATCAGGCGCCATGTCGATCACTTACGGTCGCGCCGCGCTGCGGGGCTCGACTCGGCTTTGCACTCGTTCGCGCCTCAGCAAAGCAAAGGCGCTGATCCCTGTGCCGATTGAGCGTCGGAGCGGGGCACGACGCGCGCCGAACATTCAGCGGCTACCTCACCCATTTCTCCGCAAGCACGGCGAGATCACCGCCGAGGCGCGGCGATTGAAAGATTGCCCCATCGGGCACTCTTCCCGCAAAGCGATCCGGAAACCGCCGCGCGTAAAAGGCGATCCAAGCAAGGTCGCGGCCGCTCGGCAAGGCCTGCTCCTTGCCGGTCTCTTTCGAAAACCAGGAAGAATCACGCAAGCCGTCGAGCACGCGGTTTGCGAGGCGATGGAGCGCACCGCCACCATGCTCGTACCAGTCCTCCCCCTTTTGCCAATCCTTGCCTTTCTCTCTGGCCGCGAGCTCCGCCGACATCACCAGGCTGCCAAGCGCGAAATCCTGATCGAAGAGCGCGCGCTCGCCGCCCAGCATCTCGATCTCGAGCACGCCGTTGGCGTTGATCGCCTCGAGCGACTGATCATAGGCTTTTTCTCCAAACCGCCAATGATCGTCATTGTCGATCGCTGCCCCGACAGCGACGGTCGCGAGCGCGGCGAGCGCGAGTCGGCGGTTCGCCGGGCGTCCCGGATCACCGAAGCTTGCCTCGACGCCGCGAGCGAGCTTGTCGAGCCAGGGCTCGATCGCGGAGCGGTCGGTGCTTGAGGCGACATCCCGCGTCTTGAGGTAGGCAAAAGCAAGCCCGCTCAAGAGACCCGTGCGTTCGCGCTGGGCTTGTGAATTCGACATCGTGCCGAGAAGCGCCCCGCCTTCCGCCCAAAGGCGCAAGCCCCCGATCGTGCAAAGCCCGGCCGCCGCCTTCCCGTCTGCTGTGAAATGGTCAGCGCTCGCGCTCACGAGACGCACGAAAGTGCGCGCGGGCTCCATTGCCGCATCGTTCTTCATGCGCAAAGCCGGATCGATCAACGCCCCATCGGTGCCCGCGTGGTAATCGATCGCGTCGAGATCGCGGATAGGCGCGGGCAATGAAAGGCAGGGCGGGTCTGCCAGCGTTGGCGCTGGCGCAGCGGCAAGCGCCAGCCAAGCTAGGGCCGCGATGATTGTTCGGCCGTTTGCACGGCCGATTCTCGCTTCTGCGTCCGCGGCGGCATTCGGGCTCACCGCAGTAGGCTCCCCTCACTGAGCTCATTCATCGCGCGTAAGCCTGCCATCCAGACGTTCCGTACACAAGCGAAGGGTTGATGTTGGTAATCGTCTCCCCTCGTTCCACGCGCAAGCGACGCGAACCCGGATTGCCAAGGCAAATCCCGAGAAAACTGGACCTTCGCATTCGCGACGATGAACGGAAGGTCCAGCCTTGGCCGCCGGCGACTACGTAAGGCCGAGCATCAGCTCCATTGATTGGACAGCGGCTCCGGAGGCCCCTTTGCCGAGATTGTCGAGCTTGGCGATGAGAAGCGCGACGGGGTGCTTCTTGGCTCCCGCGACGCGGATCTCGAGAAGGTTCGTTCCGTTTAGCTTCTCGGCCTCGAGCCGATCGATTGAA
>JAFAQA010000534.1 GCA_019246665.1 Hyphomicrobiales bacterium | reverse complement strand
ATTCTCATCGACGCTCAGATTGGCGAAGATGCGCCTTCCCTCGGGCACATAGCCGACGCCGCTCGCGGCAATTCGATAAGGCGGCCAGCCCGTCGTGTCGTTCCCGAAGATCGTCACGCGGCCTTCTCGGGCGGGGGTGAGCCCCATGAGGCTTCGCAAGGTCGTCGTCTTGCCAGCACCGTTGCGGCCGAGCAGGGCGGTGATCTTGCCTTCGGCGACCTCGAGGCTCACGCCGTGCAGGATATGGCTCTTGCCGTAATAGCTGTGCAGGCCTTCGGCCTCGAGCGCCGCGCTCATGCGGCCTTGCCCAGATAGGCTTCCTGCACCGCGTCGTTCGCGGCGATGCTTTGCGGCGTGCCCTCGGCAAGCAAACGGCCTCGGTCGAGCACGCTGATCTTGTCGGCGAGGTGGAACACCACCCGCATATCGTGCTCGATGAGGACGATGGTAAAATTGCCGCTTTGGTGCAATCGCCGGATCAGCTTCGTGACCTCATAAGTCTCCTGATCGCCCATGCCGGCGGTGGGCTCATCGAGCAGGATGAGGTGCGGGCGCAGCGACAACGCCATGGCGATCTCCGCGGCCCGCTGATCGCCGTGGGAGAGCTCTCCGACGAGGCGGTAAGCCTTCGTCCGCAGGCCCACGAGCTCGAGCGTCTCCTCGACGAGGTGCCCGATCTGGAGCTTTTGCTCACGGTTCATCCAGAAGCGCAGGCGATAGCCATTCGCGGCCTCGGTCGCGATGCGCAAATTGTCGAACACGCTGAGCTCGGGAAAGATCTCGGTCACCTGGAAGGTGCGCGCCATGCCGAGCTCGACGCGCCGATGCGCCGGAAGCAAAGTTACGTCCGCACCGTCGAAAAAAATTTTCCCCGTGCTCGGCGGAAAGAAGCCGCTGATGAGGTTGAAGAAGGTCGTCTTGCCGGCTCCGTTCGGCCCGATGATGGCGCGCAATTCCCCTTTCGCCACGGCAAGCGAAACGCCTCCCACTGCCACCAGGCTGCCGAAGCGCTTGCTGACGTTGTCGACGTCAAGGACGTTCATGCCGCGCTCCTGCGGGCCAGGACGCCGAGCAAGCCGCGCGGGAAGAACAGCACCATGGCGACGAAGAGCATGCCGACGAAAGACATCCAGTTCACCGTGATGCTCGAGAGGTAATCCTGCAATACCACGAAGACCGCGGCGCCGAGGAGCGGCCCCCAGAAATTCCGCATGCCACCCATCACCGCCATCATCACGAAATCGCCGGACTGGCTGTAGTGCAGGCCGCGCGGGTCGGCAAAGTTGTTGAGGAGCGCGTAAAGCGCGCCCGCCAATCCCATGAAGAAGCAGGAGAGCGTGAAGGCGATCCAGATGTGTCGCTCGATGGGGATGCCGAGGAAGCGGGCGCGCCTTTCATTCTCGCGAATGGCGATCATGCTGCGTCCGAAGGGTGAGCGCAGGATCAAACCCATCACGGCAACCGCCGCCGCGAAGCAGAAGAGCACGAAATAATAGAACGCATCCGTGTTCGACAGGATGTCGACGGAGAAGAGGCCGAAATCGAGAGGCTGCCGCGAAAAGCCGCGCAAGCCGTCATCGCCGCCGGTGAGCGAGCTCCATTGGAAGGCGATGTAGTAGAACACCTGGCCGAACGCGATGGTGACCATGGCGAAATAAACGCCCCGCCGCCGCACGATCAAAGCGCCGAGAAGCGCACCGGCAAGCCCACCGAGCAGCGTGCCGCAAAGGAGCGATAGCGGCGTCGAAGGGGCGAGGAATTTGAGCGCAAACCCCGCGCCATAGGCGCCGAGCCCGAAATAAGCGGCGTGACCGAAGGAAAGCACGCCGGTGAAGCCGAGAAGAAAATTCACCGACATCGCGGCGAGCGCCAGCACGAGAACGCGCGTGCCGAGCGCCGTGTAGCCGCCGAGAGGCGCCATCCAATAGGGCGCGAGCAGAAGCGCCGCCCAAATCAGGGCGAGCGCGAGGAGCTTGCGCGAATTCTCTCCGGCCTTCATGTCAGCATGCCCTCCTCGCCCAGAAGACCGCGGGGACGAATGAGCAGGATCACCGCCATCAGCACGAACATGATGGCCTCGCTTGCAGCGGGCAGGAACACGGCGGTGATCCCCGAGGCGACGCCGATCAGCAAGCCGCCGATCAGCGTACCGGTCAGGCTGCCGACGCCGCCGACGATGATGGCTATGAAGCTCGGCATGAGCAGCCCCGTTCCCATGGTAGGCTCGAGCCCGAGCTGTCCCGCGGCGAGCACGCCGCTCAGCCCGGCGAGGAAGACGCCGCCCGCGAAGTTGAGCGAGCGCAGCATGCGCACATTGATGCCCAGCGCCGCGACGGTCTCGAGGTCGAGCGTGCCGGCGCGGATGCGGATGCCGAGCCGCGTATAGCGCAGCACGAAGAACAATAGCGAGACCGAGATGATGACCACCACCACCATGAAAAGGCGGTAGCCGGTGATGAAGAACATCTCATTGCTCAAGGGTTGCGAGAGGATCGCCGGGACGTTCACCGGCTTGCCTTGCGCGCCCCAGATGAAGCGCGTGCCGTCCTCGATCATGAAGGCGAGCCCGAAGGTGAGAAGGAGGCTGTAGAGCGGATCGCGCCCATAGACGCGCGAGATGAGCAGCTTTTCGATGATGAGCCCGAGGGCTGCCGTCAGGAAAGGCGCGAGCACGAGGGCGCCCCAGAAGCCCACGTAAGGCGTGATCGTGTAGGCGATATAGCCGCCGATCACGAGAAAGCCGCCATGGGCGAAGTTGATCACGTTGCTCAGGTTGAGGATGAGCGAGAGGCCGAGCGCCATCAGCACATAGAAGGCGCCAATGATCAGCCCGTTGGTGATGTTGAAGAGAAGGAGTGTCGTCATCCTTGCGCTCGCAAAGCAGCAGCGAATTTGCGTGAGGCCGGGTCCATGATCGCTATGGCGTCATGGGAGGCCCAGCCTTCCTTCTGATTTACGAAAATCAGCGCCCGAGCTTGCCCATCAAGCCGGCCATTGCAGCTTGCAGCCGGTCCGATCCTCGGGCGGAGCCGTTTTGTCGCCGGGAATGACCTCATCGACCCGGAAGAGATCTTCAGGGTCATCCTTGCCCTGCGACAAGGCTTCACCGACGAAGGCGGAGGTCATCAGCTGATGGTCTCCGGCGCGGTAATAGCATTTGTTCGGCTGCAGCTTGATCTCGGGCGCGAGCTCGAAATTCCCGAGAGCCTTGGCGAGCGTCAAGGAATCGAGAGTCTTTTCCTGGTTTGCAACGCCCGCGAGCGTGTGTGCGGCAGTGTAGCCGAACCAATGGCGAGCGGTGGGCACCTTCCCGCCATTCACCTTGCGAATATCGGCGACGAATTTATCGACCCCCGGAACGCCGGGTTGCTTCCAATACCACTCGAACATCCAGACGCCGACGCGTGCCTCTGGTGGCATGGCCTCGAGCGATTCGAGCTCCTGTTGCAGGCCCGCGACATGGATTTGCTTGTTGAGGCCGAACTGCACGATCTGCTTGAGGCAATTCACCATGTCTCCCCCTTGCGGCAACACCAGGATGACATCGGGGTTGGCAGCCCGCGCCTTGATCAGGTAGGCGGAGAAATCCGTGGTGCCGAGCGGGGTGAGCTCGTTGCCGGTCATCGTGCCGCCGAGTTTCGTGAGATCAGCCGAGGCCGCTTGTTGCAGGGTGTGGCCGAAGGCGTAGTCCGGCGTGATGAAATGCCACTTCTTCCCGTATTTGTGGAATAGCAGTTCAGAGATGGAATTGGCTTCCATGCTCGTCGTGTTGCATACGCGGTAGACATTCCATTTGCAGTCTGAACCGGTGATCGTGTCCGTATGGCCGCCCGAGACGATGTGCAGGACCTTCTTCTCATTGGTGACTTGCGCAATCGCCTGTGCCACCGCCGAGTTCACGTCGCCGATGATGAAGCTCACCTGGTCACGCTCGAGCAATTTGCGCGTCTTCTGCACGCCAGTGCCAACGTCATTGGCTGAGTCCTCAACCAGAAGTTCGACCTGACGACCAAGGATGCCACCCTTCGCGTTGATCTGATCGACGGCGAGCTTCGCTCCCGTCACTTCATTTTGCGCCGGTGCCGCGTAGACGCCGGTCAGGGGATCGACCATGCCGATCTTGATCGCGGCCTCGGCACGCGCCTTGATGATGAAGGGAGAGGCGATCTGAAGCGCGCCCGCAACCGCTGAAGCCTCGAGCAAGCGGCGGCGGGTGAGCTTCGATATCCCGATCGGCCTTGGCATAAATTCCTCCTGAGCTTCGTTCGGTTTCCATTGCTTTCGTTAGCGGCGACTCCAAAGTCGGCTCGGATAATCTCAGCCGGGGAGCTTCAATCCAGCGATAATTCGATCCGCTCGATCAAAGAAACGTGATGAGCTTCGGCCACAGACCGAAAGCCGACCTTGGGAGTGCCATAGCGAAAATTGCTCTGTGACCATGATCTTGGCTGCATCGGCCCTTCTCCGCAAGCGATACTAAAATCCAAGAAACCGGCCGTCTCACGTGTCCGCGACGGCTCCCGCCAGCCGCGAAGTTGTGGAGCTTCGCCTCGGGCAAGTCTATATTGCCCTCGGGAGAAAGGGAGCCACTGCCCGTGAAACCGGTGCGTCTCGCTTTTCTGACGATGCTTTTCGCAGCTTACGCGGCTTGCCAGCCTGCTTTGGCGCAGAGTTCAGCAAAAGGCCCGGCGCTGATGATCGCGATTGATGGGGCGATCGGTCCGGCGACCGTGAGATATGTCAAGGACGGGCTTGCTGTCGCGGCCGAGAGAGGCGCCGAGGTCGTCATCTTGCGTCTCAACACACCGGGCGGCCTCGTCACCAGCATGCGCGAGATCATCGCCGACATGCTTGTCTCGCCGGTTCCCGTCATCGGCTTCGTCGCGCCTTCGGGCGCGCATGCGGCGAGCGCCGGCACTTACATTCTGTACGCGACGCATATCGCTGCCATGGCGCCTGGCACGAATCTCGGTGCTGCCACGCCGGTCGAGATCGGCGGCTTCTCGCCGGGACTGCCCGAGCCCAGCAAGGAGAAGAAGGATGGGTCGAGCGACCCGGCGCCCGCCGACACCATGGCGACCAAGGCCACGAATGATGCAGTCGCGTTCATCCGCAGCCTCGCGGAGCTTCGCGGACGCAACGCCGATTGGGCCGAGGAGGCCGTGCGAAAGGCGTCGAGCCTTTCCGCGAGCGCAGCGCTCGAGGCGCATGTGATCGACCTTGTGGCGCGCGATCCCGCCGAGCTTCTGGAAAAAATCGACGGTCGCAAGGTCGAGGTGTCGGGGAAGGAGCAGGTGCTCGCGACCAAGGGTCTTCGGATCGAGTTGCTTCGGCCCGGCTGGTTCATTCGGCTGCTGTCGGTGATTACCGATCCCAACATCGCGTTGATCCTCATGCTGGTCGGTGTCTACGGCCTGATCTTCGAGTTCTCGGCGCCCGGCATGGTCGCCCCCGGCACCATCGGCGCGATCTGCCTTCTGCTCGGGCTATATGCCCTCAACCTTCTGCCGATCGACTACGCCGGCCTTGCCTTGATCCTTCTCGGCCTCTCTCTTCTGGCAGTCGAGGCCTTCACGCCCACCTTCGCCGTGGGTCTCGGCGGCATCATCGCTTTCCTGCTCGGGGTCGCCATGCTCTTTAAGGCGGAAGGTCCTGGTTTCGAGCTCTCCTGGACCGTGATCGACATCGTGGCGGCGCTTGTCTTTGCCCTCACCCTCCTCATCGGCCGCTATGTCTGGAGCGTGCGCAAGCGTCCGGCCCGCGTGGGCGCGCAGGCAATGTTTGGCACGCAGGCGCGTGTCCTCGATTGGTCGGGGGCGGCAGGGCATGTCCTCGCCCAAGGGGAACGCTGGCGCGCCCATGGGGCGGAAAGCTTCACGCCGGGGGAGATCGTCGAGGTCGATTCCGTGCAAGGACTTGTTCTTAACGTGCGACATGCGCCCGTGTCGGCCGCAAGCGGCGGAGAAGCCCGATGATGCTCGGCTATATCGCCTATCTGCTCCTCGCGCTCATCGTGATCGTCTTCCTTTTGGCGTCGATCCGAATTCTTCGGGAATATCAGCGCGGTGTCGTGTTCACGCTCGGTCGCTTCAGTGGCGTCAAGGGCCCTGGGCTCATCATTCTCATTCCCTTCGCGCAGCAGATGGTCAAGGCCGATTTGCGCGTCGTGGTTCAAGTGGTCCCGGCGCAGGACGTGATTTCTCGCGACAATGTCTCTGTGAAGGTGAGCGCGGTCCTCTATTTCCGCATCGTCGATCCGGAACGGGCGATCATCCGGGTCGAGGATTTCATGGCGGCCACCAGCCAGCTCGCTCAGACGACGCTGCGCTCGGTTCTCGGCAAGCATGAGCTCGACGAGATGCTGGCGGAGCGCGACAAGCTCAACGCCGACATCCAGGAGATCCTCGATCAACAGACCGATGCTTGGGGCATCAAGGTCACCGGCGTCGAAATCAAGGATGTCGACCTCAACGACAGCATGGTGCGCGCCATCGCCAAGCAGGCGGAGGCGGAACGCTTGCGTCGCGCCAAGGTCATCAATGCGGAGGGAGAGCAACAGGCCGCCGAGAAGCTCGCCGAGGCCGGCCATATTCTGGCGCGCGAGCCTCAGTCGATGCAGCTTCGCTATTTCGCCGCCCTCCATGATGTCGCCGGCGAGCGGTCATCGACCGTGGTTTTTCCTTTGCCGATCGATTTGCTTACTCATCTCAGCCGCGGGACACGCGCAACCGAGTGAGGACGGGCGTCGGCGCCGATAGTCAACGCATCGAGGCGCAAAAAAAGCCCCGAGCACCTCACGTGTTCGGGGCAGGTTGCGGCCACGGATCGTGAGCGGGGAGACCTGGCCGGTGTGTGCACCGTATCGAGTCATGGTGACAGTTTCATTGCGACCGCAGGTTCTCACGCTGCCTTTGTCAGCGTCGTTGGATTTTGGAGAGCATCGTCCACAAAAGAGAAATCCGCGAAAGGATCGCAGGAAAAGCGCAATTCATTGAGTGATTGATCAATTCTGCACGCGTAGGCTCAACGGGGGTCCTTTCGCCCCGAAGCCTGTTTCTTTCGCAAATAGTGACGTCGTGCCTTGGCGCGATTGCCGCAGTCCCCCATGGAGCACCATCGCCGATTATTGAGGCGGCTCTGATCCAGGAACACCGCGCCGCACCCTCGCTCATCCTCGCATTGGCGCACTCGCATCCCACGTGGGCCGGTCAGGAGTTCGGCGGCCGACCAGGCGATGGGCGCCAAGATCTCGTTTTCCTCTCCCTCTGACGGGGCGAGGCGCCAAGCCGAAGCCGCTCCTTTGGTCGCCGAAGGCACCGCAGCGATCCGGGGCCTGCTCGCACCCAAGATCCGATTGAGGATGTGCAAGTCTTTCGACGAAGGGCTCAATTTTTGCCCACGCGCCAGGAAAAGGCGGCTGAGCGCCTCGCGCAGCTCGAGCGCTTGGTGGTAAACGGCCTCCGCCTCGGCCTTGCGCCGCTCACCCCGCTTTCTTAAGCGGCTGAGGGCTTGCGGCTCGATGCCCTGCGCGCCTGCGAGCCAGTCAAGCAGCGCCTCGGCGTCGGGAAGGCGCTCCTCCGGAGATTTCGCGTTCCGCCAGGCCAAAGTGTTCACGAAACGCAGGGCGAGTTCCTCGTCCCCTGCTTTGTCCCGATCCCCAGGACGAATTTTTGCCATGGAACCTACTAACCGTTTAAAGGGTTAACCTGCTATAACCCCCTATATAGTTATACGGTAGCGGAGGCGACGTCGATGATGCAGATGCCCTTCAAGGCAAGGATGCTCGCGGCCTTTGCCGCCGTATATCTCATTTGGGGCTCGACCTATCTCGCCATCGCGCTTGGAATCGAATCGATCCCGCCCTTTCTCTTGATGGGATTACGCTCGGTCATCGGGGGAGGGGTCCTCTTCGCCTGGTCGAGATGGGGGCCCCTCGATGCCGACGGCGGGGGACTGAAGCGCGAAGATCCGCCCGGCCCTCGCGCCTGGGCGCATGCGGCGATCTGCGGATTGTTGTTCTTCCTCGGCTGTCACGGCATCCTCGCTTATGCGGAAAAGCAAGTTCCTTCGGGGATCGCCGCCATCGTGCTCGCCACGATCCCGTTCTGGATCGTCCTGTTGAACAGCGTTTTGCCGGGTGCCCGGCGGCCGCCGGGCCTCACGCTATTGGCTCTGGTGCCTGGCTTTGCAGGTGTCGCCCTCATCGCCTGGCGTGAAGCCTCCCGCCCGGAGCATCCCCTTGATCCGGTGATGATCCTGCTCTTGCTTGCCAGCGCGTTTTCATGGGCGCTCGGCTCGGTAGTCTCGCAACGGCACGCCTCGTTGCTCTCGGCGGCGACTCTTTCGGGGATGCAACTTCTATGTGGGGGCGCGGCGCTCCTCGCATGCAGCCTCCTTGCCGGTGAGCTCGTGGGCTTCTCGCCGAGCGAGGTCTCGGCGAGATCATTCGCGGGCCTCGCCTATCTCGCTCTTGCGGGTACGGTGCTCGGTTTTGCCTCCTATATCTGGCTCTTGGATCGCGCGCCGGCGCCGCTCGTCTCGACCTACACCTTTGTCAATCCCATCATCGCGGTCCTTCTCGGTTGGCTTATCTTGAGCGAGCCGATGGCGCCGGAGATGCTCATTGGCGCGGCCCTCGTGGTCGCGTCAGTGATCGCGGTTGGCCTCTTCGATGCCTCCCATCGCCACGAGGTGAGCGCGGGCCCGCCCGCCAACTTGACGGCCCGAACCTGAGGTCGACAGCTGCCGACCGCAACGCCTGGCGCTCAGGCCCCGACCGGTGCCTCGGCCTTTTTCTTTGCCATGCGAGGCCCTCGCGTGCCCGCGCTGGATGCGGGAGCGGTGGCTTGCGCCAGATAGGCGATCGCGGCGCTGACGCCGCCCTTGCCGTGCGGCAATGAGAGCGACGCAAGCGCTGTTTCGATCACGCCCAGTGTGCCGAGAATGGTGGCCGCGGTTATGTCGCCCATATGGCCGATGCGAAAGCCTTGGCCGGAAAGCTCACCGATATTCACGCCGAGCACCACGCCGCACACATTGCGGCAAAAATCCATCAGGCGCTCGGCGTGCTTTTCCTCAAGGCGGATCACCGTGACGGAATCGGAACGCTCGCACGGCTCCGCGGCATTGAGCGACAAGGCGCCGCCCTGAGCCCAGACGGCAACGGCACGCCGTGTGGCTTCCGCGAGCAGCCGATGGCGGTGATGCACGGCATCGAGCCCTTCTGCCTTGATCATGTCGAGTGCTTTGCGCAGACCGAAGAGGAGATGCTCCGGGCAGGTGCCACAATACTTTTTGTAATGCTCCTCCCCATCGCGGAATTGCCAATCCCAATAGAGCGTCCGCAGCCCCGCTTTTCGGTTGGCAGCTTTCGCCCGCGCGTTCGCCGCCACGAAGGCGAGCCCCGGCGTTGTCATCAAGGCTTTTTGCGCGGCCCCAACGGCGACATCGACCCGCCAGGCATCCATCTCGAAAGGAATGGCGGCAAGCGAGGCGATCACATCGACCATGAGAAGCGCCGGATGCGAGGCGGCATCGATCGCATCGCGTATTGCCGCGATGTCGTTGCACACGCCTGACGCCGTATCGACTTGAACCACGAGAATGGCTTTGATCTTGTGCTCCTTGTCGGCCTTCAGCTTGGCGCGTACCTGGTCGGGGTTGACCGCGCGGCGCCAGTCGCCTGGCAGGGTCTCGACCGAAACGCCGAGCATCCTCGCCATTTCACCCCAACCTTTGGCAAATTGTCCCGACTCCAGGACCAGCACCGTATCGCCGCGCGACAAGACGTTGCTCAGCGCGCCTTCCCAGGCTCCGTGGCCGTTCGCTGCGTAGACGTACATATCGCCCGCTGTGCGGAAGATGGAACGCAAATCCGCGAGGCATGAAAGCGTCACCTCGTGCAGCGCCTCCGAATAGAGATCGACGGTCGGCCGATGCATGGCGCCGAGCACCTCGTGGGGGATCATGGTCGGGCCCGGCGTGACCAGGATTTCTCGGCTCGTTCTCAACGACATTGGGTTCGGTCCTTCATTGACAAACAGGCGTCCCGACCGGCGGGTCGGTTCCGACGCGGTCCTGGTTCGGTGGAAGATCTTCGCCCGGGACTTGCCAAGCGCGCGTAGCCCAGCGCTCCCGACGGGCGTCCTTTAAGTGTGGCGCAATTTGCCGCCTTTGTTAGGCATTTCTTGGACATTACGACCCCAGGACGCCCAAGGGAAGAGTTCCGAGGGTCTCAGCCTTGCCAGCCGCTGAAAAGCCAGAGCTTTTTCGAAAAGAGGTGATCAGCGGGTCGCGAGATCACCCTATTTCTCGGTGTTAATTTCAGTACTTGACGAATTTTTCGGCCAGCGCGTGCCCATCGTCCCAGGGGCGACCCTTGAACATCCACCCGATGCCATCGATCCACAGCTTCCCTGGCTGCAACGTGCCCTCTTGCAGTTCGGTCGGCCCTTCCGACAGATGTGCGCGCATGCGGGGGTCATGGCGCGCTTTTTCCTCGATCACCGGCGGTTCGGCATCCATGTCGCCGAAAGCCTTGAGCACGCCGTTCAGGGTGCGGTCGATCCGGTTGGTGATGGTGCGTTCCGAGCAGCCTTCGCGCCGCGCGATTTGCCAAAGCGGAACGCCCATCGACCAGCCGATGATGCGCTTCAAGGCGAGCTCGCCTTCTTCGCGCCGAAGCCACGCCATCCAGCCCATCACGATTTCCATGCGCGACACGTCTTCCG
>JAFAQA010000504.1 GCA_019246665.1 Hyphomicrobiales bacterium | reverse complement strand
ATACGATTTCGGCAAGCCGAGCACGCGCTCGGCGATGAAGTTCAAGGTCATCTGCGGGCTCACCGGTGCGATGCGCGCGATCAGCACTTCGCGCAAATAGCGCTCGACATGGTATTCCTTCGCGTATCCCATGCCGCCATGCGTCATGAGCGCGGTTTCGCACGCGTGAAACCCAGCCTCACCCGCGAGATATTTCGCGGCGTTCGCCTCTGCCCCGCATTCATGCCCTTGGTCGTAGAGTGAAGCCGCCTTGAGCATCATGAGGTTTGCGGCCTCGAGCTCGACCCAACGCTGCGCCAGCGGATGCTGGATCGCCTGGTTCTGTCCGATCGGCCGCCCGAACACGATGCGCTCGCGCGCATAGCGGGCGGCGCGCTGGATGGCGGCGCGCCCGATGCCGACGGCCTCCGCCGCGATGAGGATGCGTTCGGGATTCATGCCGTGCAGGATGGCGCGGAACCCCGCCCCTTCCGCGCCGATTCGGTCGCTCTCCGGCACGTGCAAGCCATCGATGAAGACCGAGTTCGAATCGACCGCGCTTCGCCCCATCTTGGGGATCTCGCGTATCTCCATCTTGTCGCGGTCGACGTCCGTGTAAAAGAGCGTGAGCCCATCTGTGCGTCGCCGCGCCTCGCCGAGCGGCGTTGTGCGCGCGAGCAGGAGTATCTTGTTCGCGACCTGAGCGGTCGAGATCCAGATCTTCGTGCCGTTGACGACGTAGTGGTCGCCAGTTTTGCGCGCCTGCGTCTTGATTTCGGTCGTGTTGAGCCCCGCATCGGGCTCGGTCACCGCGAAGCAGGCCTTGTCCGCGCCTGCGATCAAGGGCGGCAGCATGCGGCTTTTCTGCTCTTGCGTTCCGAAGACCACGACCGGATTGAGGCCGAAGATGTTCATATGGATCGCCGAGGCGCCGCTCATCGCGGCGCCCGATTCAGCGACCGCCTGCATCATGATCGCGGCCTCGGTGATCCCGAGACCGGCGCCGCCGAACTCTTCCGGCATGGCGATACCGAGCCACTTGCCCTTCGCGATCGCAGCGTGAAATTCCTTCGGGAAGGACCCCTCGCGGTCATGCTCGAGCCAATAGGCGTCGTCGAAACGCGCGCAAAGCGAGAGGATGTGAGCTCGGATCTCTTCCTGCTCCGCGCTCAGCTTGAATTCCATGCCATCCTCATGAGCTTAACCGTCCTGCGTCCCCCGAAACCACGCCGACAAAACGAGCCGATATTAGCGCGGGAAACAATAAGGCGGCTTTTCGCGAAGAGCGATTCCAAGCGGTGGAATGAAAGGTCACCAAAAAGCGAGCGGTGACGCCTTCTCGAAATCGCTCAAAGCCCCGCCATTTTCCTTTCTGGCGGTCAAGACCGGCTTTCAAACGGCAGCGCGCCCCCTTATCAAGGGCAAAGGCAATCCCTCGATGAGGCAAAGGTGACGGAATGGCTTTGGCGGAAAAGACGGCGGGCTCGGCGGAACGCGCGACTGCGGGCAATTTTTTCGATCTGCCCGAGAGCGTCTTGCGGTCGCGGCGCAATTCGAAATGGAACGCCTATGGGTCCGACATCCTTCCTGCCTTCGTCGCCGAGATGGATTTCGCCGTCGCCGATCCGATCCAGGAGGCGATGAGGCGCGCGGTCGCGGCCGGCGACTACGGTTATCCGCAATACAAGGGCGGGAAGGCCGAGCCCGCGGTCGCCGAGGCTTTCGTTGCCCGCATGGAGAAGCGTTTCGGCTGGAAGACGCAAGCCTCGCTCGTGCAAGTCGTCGCGGACCTCGTCCAGGGCACGTTCGCGCCGATCCTCGCCTTCTCCGAGCCGGGTGACGGCGTGATCCTCCAGGTGCCGGCCTATCCGCCCTTCCACGAAGCCATCAACACCACCAGGCGCGAGCTCGTGCCGCTACCCATGCGCGATGACGGCACGCGCCATGTCTTCGACATCGCGGAGCTTGCCGCCCGCGTCGGCCCGAGGACGCGCATTCCCTCCCTCTGCAATCCGCAAAATCCGACTGGGCGCGTGTTCGAGCTCGCCGAGCTTTCCGCGATCGCGCGATTGGCGATCGAACACGACCTCATCGTCGTCGCGGATGAAATTCACTCCGACCTCATCTACGACGGGCGAAAGCACATTCCATTCGCAACGCTTGGCGCCGGGATCGCTGCCCGCACAGTGACGATCACCTCGGCGACGAAGAGCTTCAACATTCCGGGCCTTCGTTGCGGGGTGATGCATTTCGGCACGCCCGAGCTACGACAACGCTTCGCGCGAACCATCCCGTCGCGCCTCATTGGCGGATGCAGCGGGCTCGGCATCGACGCAACCGTCGCGGCCTGGACGTCGAGTGATGACTGGCTCGAGGCCGTCGTCGCCCATCTCACGAGGGCGCGCGACCGCGTGATCAAGGTGCTCCGCGCGGAGCTGCCGCAAGTGCGTTGCCATGCGCCGGAAGCCACCTACCTCGCCTGGCTCGACTTTCGCGAGCTTCACCTCGACAAGCCCGCATTCCAGTTCTTCCACGATC
>JAFAQA010000498.1 GCA_019246665.1 Hyphomicrobiales bacterium | reverse complement strand
AGCGCAAGAACATCACTGTCCTCACCAACAGCCTGCCGATCGCGCTTCTTCTCTGCCGCTCCTCGGGGGTGAAGGTGACCATGCTCGGCGGCGAGATCGATCCCAATGACGAGGCCGCTTTCGGCATCGACACGCTGGCGACGCTCGGGCATTTCCGTGTCGACCTCGCCTTCATCGGAGTCGGCGGCATTTCGCCGGAAGGCGAGCTCACGGATTACTCGCGCCTCGCAAGCGAGCAGCGCCACTTGATGATGAAAGCCGGCCAGAAAGTCTTTCTGCTTGCCGATCACGGCAAGTTCGAGCGCCGCACGCCGGTGAAGATGATCACGGTTCCTCAGATCGCAGGGTTGATTGTCGACAAGCCGCCGCCCAAGCGGATCGCACAGGCTTTCACCGAACGCCGCTGGCCCGTCATCCAGGCATGGGCGTGAAGCTCGGCGAGGCCCATGCATCTTACCCTTCCCGTTTTCTTCGCGGTGCTGACCGCGGCTGCGCTCCATGCGGGCTGGAACGCGATCATCAAGATCAGGCTCGATCCCTTTCTCGCAATGACTCTGATCTGCTTTGCCTGCGGCATGATCGCGTTGCCCGCACTGCCGATCACCGGGCTTCCAAAAGCGGAGGCCTGGCCATGGATCACCGCCTCGGTCGTGATCCATCTCGGCTATTATCTCTTCCTCTCTGAAGCCTATCGCCGGGCGGATATGGGCCAGATCTATCCGATCGCGCGCGGCACGGCGCCCCTGATGACGGCTGTCGCCTCGCTCCTCTTCGTGCATGATCCGCTGAGCGTTGGAAACGGGGTCGGCATCCTGCTTTTAGGAGCCGGCGTTCTTCTGATCTCGTTACGGGGGCATCGCCATCTCATGGCGCCCAACAAGGTCGCGGTGGCCTGCGCGCTTCTCACCGCTGTCACCATTTGCGGCTACACCATCGTCGACGGCATCGGGGCGCGCGCCGCCGGAGACGCGAACGCCTATGCGGCCGCGCTCTTCGCCGTCGATGCCTATCCGATGCTGATCATTTGCCTCGTGTGGAAGGGCATCAAAGGTGTGCGGCCCGCAATCGACTTCCTCATCCCCGGCTTCGCGGGAGGCGCGATGTCGCTTGCCGCGTATTGGATCGCGATTTGGGCGATGACCGTCGCGCCGATCGCGCTCATCGCGGCGATCCGCGAAACGAGCGTGCTCTTCGGCGGATTGATCGCGGTCGTTTTTCTGAAAGAGCCGATGACCCGGGTGCGCGCCATCTCCGGAGCGCTCATTCTCGGTGGCCTCTTTTGCATGCGCATGTTCTGATCGGCCTGTCACAAGGCCGACATCAAGTTGCATTATGTGGCAACTTGACTGATTTTGTGGAGAACTTTAGAAGCCAGGCAAGGGCGCATCCTCGGCTTTGTGGGGAAAGAGCTTCATCCGGACATGACGCGCTCAAGTTTTGGCCAGAGCGATCGATGACGAACACCGCACAACCAGTCCCTTTTGAAAAAGCCGTCTCCGAGACCGGTGACCCTTTCCTGCTGACGCCGGGTCCGCTCACCACGTCGCGGACCGTGAAAGCCGCGATGCTTCATGACTGGGGCTCGCGTGACGCGAGCTTCGGGGCCATCAACAAGGCGGTGCTGCAACACCTGCCCGAGATCGCGAAGGGCGCAGACGAGTACGTGACGGTGCCGGTGCAAGGTTCCGGCACCTTCGCGGTGGAAGCCATGCTGACGAGCTTCGTGCCGCCGAAGGGGAGGGTGCTCGTCCTCATCAATGGTGCCTATGGTCATCGGGCGAAGCGCATTCTGGACATCGCGCGTCGACGCACGCTCGCGCACGAGACGCCGGAAGACACAGTTCCCGATCTCCACCGAGTGGAGCACCTGCTCAAGCGCACGCCCTCAATCACCCATATCTTCGCGGTTCATTGCGAGACGACCTCTGGCATCCTCAACCCTGTCGACGAGATCGGCGTGCTCGCGGAGAAATACGCAAAGAGCTTTCTCCTCGATTCGATGAGCGCCTTCGGCGCGCTCCCGCTCGATGTGCGCAGAGCCAATGTCAACGCCGTCGCGACCTCATCGAACAAATGCATCGAGGGCGTGCCTGGCCTTGGCTTCGTCATCTGCCGACGAGAGGCGCTTGCGGCAACCAAGGGCAATGCGACGACGCTCGTCCTCGACCTTCTCGACCAATGGCAGAACCTCGAAAAGACCGGCCAATACCGCTTCACGCCGCCGATCCATGTGATCGTCGCCTTCCATCAGGCCTTGCGCGAGTTCGCGGCAGAAGGCGGCGTCGAGGGGCGCGGGCGCCGGTATCGCGAAAATTGCCGCATTCTCGTTTCGGGCATGCGCGCGCTCGGCTTTCGCACTTTGCTTCCCGACCATCTGCAGGCTCCGATCATCGTCACCTTTCACATGCCGACGCATCCGCGCTTCATCTTCCAGCGCTTCTATGATGGGCTGAAGGAGCGCGGCTATGTGATCTACCCGGGGAAGCTCACTGTCGCGAATTCCTTTCGCATCGGCTGTATCGGACGGCTGGGTGAAAAGGAGATGCGTGGGGCGCTTGCCGCAGTGCGAGAGGTGCTCGACGAAATGGGCGTGCACGACCCTGCCGCGAAGGCGGCCTGACCTTTGCGACAACTCGCCTGATCGAGCGGTCAGGCCCTGCGAACGCTTCGCCATCGAGGAAATCATGAACGAGCATCGGCGCATGCCCACGGTCTCGGTGAACGGCCGGGATTATCGTTTTCCGCGGCTTCCGACAGTCGTGGTCTGCATCGATGGGTCGGAGCCCGGCTATATCGAGAAGGCGATCGAAAAGGGGCTTGCGCCCAATCTCGACCGGCTCATGAAGACGGGCGATCACCGCCTTGCGAATTCGGTCATTCCGAGCTTCACCAATCCGAACAACATCTCGATCATCACCGGAAGGCCGCCGCGGGTTCACGGCATCGCCGGCAATTATTTCTTCGATCGCACGACCGGCGAGGAGGTGATGATGAACGAGGCGCGCTTCATGCGCGCGCCGACCATCATGCAGGGTTTCCATGACGCGGGCGCCAAAGTGGCCGTTGTCACGGCCAAGGACAAATTGCGCACGCTGCTCGGCAATGGGCTCGATTTTTCGAGCGGCCGCGCCATGGCCTTTTCCTCGGAAAAAGCCGACAAGGCGACCCTTGCCGAGAACGGCATTACCAAGGTGACCGAGTTCGTCGGCAGGCCCGTGCCGGATGTCTACTCGGCCGATCTCTCGGAATTCGTGCTCGCGG
>JAFAQA010000488.1 GCA_019246665.1 Hyphomicrobiales bacterium | reverse complement strand
AATCGTGGCCCTCGATGTCGATAGGGCCTTGGGCACGGTGCAGCTCGATCGTTTCGTCGCAGCCCATGACATCGGGCGCGCCATCAACCCGACCCTCGTCGAAGGCCAAATTCATGGCGGCATCGCGCAAGGGATCGGGCTTGCGCTGATGGAAGAATATGTCCCCGGTCGAACGGAGAACCTGCACGATTATCTCATCCCGACCTTCGGCGATGTGCCCCCGATTGAGATCATCCTCGTCGAGGCTGCAGAGCCTCTCGGTCCCTTCGGAGCAAAGGGGGTGGGCGAACCGGCGCTGGTTCCGGCGGCGCCTGCGATCCTCGGTGCGATCCGCCATGCGACCGGTGTCTCGATCCGCGATATTCCGGCGCTGCCGCATCGCGTTCGGGCGGCCCTCGAAGCCGCTGGCCGAGCCTGGGAGATCTGAAGGTGAGCGCGACTTATTTTCGCGACCAGACCGAGAAATTCGGGGCACGCGAAGATGGTGATGAAGGCATCGTGCGATGCCATGCCTGCCCGGTTCTCTGCCGCATCCGGCCGGGAAGGGCGGGTGCCTGCTCGCGTTATGCGAATGAGGACGGCCGGCTGGTGCGCACCGATCCGATCGTTCTTACGCGACGCGTGGCCGACGAAGGCGGCAGCGTGCGGCCGTTCCTCGATGCCGCCGCCGATTGGGATGGTGCCCTGCTTCAGCCCGAGGACGCCTTCATCACGGGCATCGGCGCCGGCACCACCTATCCGGACTACAAGCCCGCACCCTTTATCGTCTCCGGTGAATATGAGGGGGTCGACACCGTGACGGTCGTCACGGAAGGCATCTTCAGCTATTGCGGCATCAAGGCGAAGATCGACACGGACCGTCACCTTGGCCCGGAAGCGGCGCCCGTGCGCGTTCGCGGCGAGCAGGTCGGCCATGTGACCACGGCCGAATATGGTTCGCAAATGCTCGCGCTCGGCGGGGTGCGCCACCTCACCGGCGCCAGCAAGGCGGAAGGCAACGTCACCTGCGACGCGTTGCTGGCGCTCTGCAATTGCGAAGCCGTGGAGATGACGATCGACGGCGGCGCGAACCTCGTTCTTCAGGCAGGCGCCGCTCCGGTCGTGAACGGGGCGAAGGAGGTGCGCATGCGCGTCGGCTGCGGCTCGGCGACGATCGGCATTTTTGCGCGCCAATGGCATGGTGCGGTCGACGAGGTCGTGGTCGTGGACGACCACATCACCGGCGTGCTTTCCGAGCATCAGGCCGGCAAATTCCTCGGCATGCGTCCGAGCGGCGTGCGCGTGCGCGGTCGCAAATCGACGCCGGGCCGCATCTTTCAGGTGGCCGAGCCGGGAACGGGCTGGGGTGGCACGACGATCACCGACCCACTTACGCTCATCCAGTCGATTGATCCCAAGCTTGCCTGGCCGGGACTCCGCCTTCTTTTCACCTCGACCACCGGAGAGGACGCGCTTTTTTGCGTGCTCGACGAAGCGCTGCGCCCCGTGCCGACCACGATGCCGGCCGCAGTTGCCAAAGTGGTCGAGCGGATAGGTGAGAATTGCGAACCCGCGCTCGCCTCCGTCCTCTTCATGGCCGGCGCGGGGGGATCGCTGCGCGCCGGCGTCACGGAAAATCCAGTGCTCCTCACCCGCTCGATTCACGATCTCGGCGTGCGCGTGACGATGGGCGGAGCGCCGGTCTATCTCTGGCCGGGCGGCGGCATCACGGTCATGGTCGACGTGACGCAACTGCCGCGCAATGCCTTCGGTTCGGTGCCGACGCCGGCCCTGGTGGCGCCGATCGAGTTCACCATGCCGCGCGACGCCTACAAGACGCTCGGCGGCCATATGGAGGAGGTCACCTCGCTTGCGGAAGTTGTGGCGAGCGCGAGATTGGGCGGCACTCCCTGAAAGCCGGCTGTCGCGATCTCACATCCGTTGGATGATGTCTTTTTCTTCCTCTTCCTGGGGAGCTGCGGCACGGGCCGCGGCAAACAGCATCTCGAGCGCGTCCTCGACCCGCTCGGCGACCAGATATTTGACCTCGAGGCCGGGACGCACGAAACCGCTCTCGCGCATATGCGCAAGAAGCGAGAGTAAAGGTCGCCAGAAACCGTTGATGTTCGCGATCAGGATCGGCTTGTCATGCCGTCCGAGCTGAGCCCAGGTCAGCTGCTCGACCAATTCTTCCAGCGTGCCGACGCCACCAGGAAGCGCGATGAAGGCATCAGCCTTGTCGAACATGAGCTTCTTGCGCGCGTGCATGTCCGAAACGACATGAAGCTCTTGCGCCTCCGCGAGCATGACTTCGCGTGCCTTCAGGAACTCCGGGATGATGCCCGTCACCGCTCCGCCGGCGTCGAGCACCGAGCGAGCGACCTCTCCCATCAGACCGATGCGGCCACCCCCATAAACAAGGCGAATGCCGGCTTGCGCCATCATGCGTCCGAGCACGCGCGCGGCGGCCGTGAAAACCGGGTCCAAACCCTCCCCGGAGCCGCAATAAACACAAATGGATCGAATCGGGCGCATGTCCCAAGACCACACATGAAAGGAGGGGCGCGTCAACGGCGAAGGCATGCCGAAGACCAAATTTCCCCGGCGGGCGACAGGCCGCGCGAACGCTTATATGAAGAGAGCCGCCGCTTTGGCGCCGATTCCCTCAACGGACGCGGCGTTCTCGTCTAAGCTCTTGTTTCAGCGCGGTTTCGCGGTGATTCAGGTGGATATGCCTGCCATGTGCCGCAGCGATCGAGTTTGAGCGAAAGTCTGGAATGTCATCCGTCCCCCGCCTCACCCCAAAAGCCAATGCACATGGCGCCTCGCGGACGGACGAGCCGCCAGACGACGATGGTGAGCGCAAGCGCGAGGCGAGCTTGCTTGTCACCATGGTTCGGCTCTGGCCATATCTTTGGCCATCTGATCGTTTCGATCTGAAGCTGCGCGTCGCCGCCTCGCTCGCTCTGACGGTCATTGCCAAATTCGTCACGATCGCGGTACCGTTCACCTTCAAATGGGCGACGGACGCGCTCGCCAACGCGGCCAAGGGCACGAGCGTCTCTCATACGATTCTCGGCATTGCGATCGGGGGACCGCTCGCCCTCACGTTTCTATACGGGCTCGTCCGCATCCTGATGGTCATCTTGACACAGTTGCGGGAAGGCCTTTTCGCGCGCGTGGCGTTGCACGCGGTACGGCGTCTCGCGCGCCGCACATTCGAGCACATGCACCGCCTGTCGCTGCGCTTTCACCTCGAACGCAAGACGGGCGGCCTCACACGCATTCTGGAGCGTGGCCGGCGAGGCATCGAGGAATTGTCGCGCCTGACGATGATGACCGTCATTCCGACCGTCATCGAATTCGCTCTCGTGATCTCCGTATTTTGGCTGCATTTCGACTGGCGCTACGTCGTCCTGGTGACGGTGATGATCGTCATTTACCTCTCCTATACGGTGGTCGCGACGAATTGGCGGATCGGCATCCGCCGCGTCATGAACAATTCGGATACCGAGGCGACCACGAAAGCCGTCGACAGCCTCCTCAACTACGAGACGGTCAAATACTTCGGGGCTGAGAAACGGGAGGCCGAGCGCTACGATCTTTCGATGGAGCGCTACGAGACATCGAGCGTGCGCTCCTATACCTCGCTTGCCGTGCTCAACATGGGGCAGGCCGCGATCTTCACGCTTGGACTCACCTTGGCGATGGCGCTGTGTGCGCTTGGCGTCATGGCAGGCACCGAGACCGTCGGAGATTTCGTGATGGTCAATGCCATGATGGTGCAGCTCTACATTCCGCTGAATTTCATGGGCATGGTTTATCGGGAGATCAAGCAGGCGACGATCGACATCGAAGAGATGTTCTCGATTCTCGGCCAGAACCCCGAGATCGCGGATCGCCCCGGCGCGAGACCGCTCGAGGTGCGGCACGGGGCGGTGCGCTTCGACAATGTTCGCTTCGCTTACGAACAGAACAGGCAAATCCTGAAAGGCATCTCGTTCGATGTGCCGGCAGGCAAGACGGTTGCGATCGTTGGGCCTTCCGGCGCCGGCAAGTCGACGATCTCGCGGCTTCTCTTCCGCTTTTATGAGCCACAGAGCGGGCGCGTCCTCATCGACGGGCAGGACATCGGCTTGGTGACGCAGTATTCGCTTCGCCGCGCCCTCGGCATGGTGCCGCAGGACACGGTGCTGTTCAACGACACGATCGGCTATAATATTCGCTACGGACGCTGGGATGCGGCCGATGCCGAGATCGAAGAGGCAGCCGAGCTCGCGCAGATCGGGCAATTCATCAAGACCTTGCCGGAAGGCTACGACACGCCTGTCGGCGAACGCGGATTGAAACTATCCGGCGGCGAGAAGCAGCGCGTCGCCATTGCTCGCACTATCCTCAAAGGGCCGCCGATCCTCGTCCTCGATGAAGCGACCTCGGCGCTCGATTCTTTCACCGAGCAGGAAATCCAGGCTGCGCTCGATCGGGTGGCGCAAGGGCGTACGACCATCGTCATCGCCCACAGGCTGTCGACCGTCGTGAAGGCCGACGAGATCATTGTCCTCGATCAGGGGGTGGTGGCCGAGCGCGGCTCACACCTTGAACTGCTTGCGCGCAATGGGCTCTACGCAGCCTTATGGAATCGGCAGCGCGAGATGGATGCGGCACGCGAAGCCCTCGAACGGGCCGAAGCCGAGGAGGGCGAAAGCTTGCGTCGCTCGCTCTCGACGGAAGCCCAGGCGGCGGAGTGAGGAGCGGCTTGCGCATCACCTTCCATGGCTGAGGGCGAGGCGGCGAAATCGCCGCCGATTCTCCTTGTCGTTGCCTGTGCGCTCGTGGACGCGGACGGGCGCGTGTTGATCGCCGAACGACCGGTGGGCAAAGCGCTTGCGGGATTGTGGGAATTTCCGGGCGGCAAGCTCGAGCCGAATGAAGAGCCGGAGGTGTCTCTCGTGCGAGAGCTCGAGGAAGAGCTCGGGATTGTGGTCGAGATCCCGTGTCTTGCCCCGCTCACTTTCGCAAGCCATCGCTACGAAACCTTCCATCTTCTGATGTTGCTCTACATTTGCCGCAAATGGACCGGGCTCGCCATGCCGCGGGAGGGCCAAAAACTGGCCTGGGTGCGCCCGGGAAAGCTGCGCGATTATCCGATGCCTCCCGCTGACGCCCCTCTGATTCCGGCGCTCATCGACCTCCTCGGTCCGTAGATTCCGGGATGCGAGCCAAGCGTAGAAGCTGACGACGGCGGTCAGTGTGGAGTATCCCGGCAGCTTTCCCTGCATTGTCGCTGGGCTCGTGGTCCTATACACGCTCATCGTCGTGCCGGATCAGATGCAACTTGCCCTCTACTTCGCCGCCGCCTTGGTGCTCGCCATCACGCCCGGCCCAGGCATTTTTTACGTCGCTGCGCGCACGCTCGCCGGCGGTCGTGCGGAAGGTATGGCCTCGAGCTGCGGCACAGGGTTGGGCGGCATGGTCCACGTCCTTGCGGGCAGCCTGGGCGTTGCTGCCATCGTTCTTGCAAGCGCCGAGCTATTTGCCGCGCTGAAGCTGATCGGCGCGGCCTATCTGATTTGGCTCGGCCTTCGCACTTTTCACTCCGCCCGCAAAGAAGCGTCGGCAGGCTTGATTGCTGGAGCTGCGGCACCTCCGGTCGGGGCATGGCGGGCCTTTCGTGAAGGAGTTATGGTGGAAGCGCTGAACCCGAAGACCGCAGCCTTCTTCCTTGCCTTTATTCCGCAGTTTGTGAACCCCGCCGAAGGCCGCGTAGCAGCGCAATTCGTGGTGCTTGGCTTCATATCGGTCGCGCTCAATACGCTGGCCGACGTCTTGGTCGCCTTTGCGGCAAGCCGCATCCGAGAAAGCGCAACAGCACGTCCCGCAGTGATCCGCCGCCTGCGAGAGGCGTCGGGAGCGGCGATGGTCGCGTTAGGGCTCGGCCTGGCTTTGGCAAAGCGCCCGGCCACGTGATCGCTGGTAAAGCGCTGCTCCCATGATCTGCAAAGGCTGTTTCTGCTCACGCTCATATCTAGTGGATCGTTTCCGACGGATGGTTCCCGTCCGTCGGTAAAATCTATCCACAATATTATAATATTATAAAGTTGTGGTCGGGCCTTTTCCGACAAGGGAAATATTTCGGGGCCAGACCACTAGGCGGCCAGGCACGGTCAGCTCTTGTTCATCGATCCTACGATAATTTCATATCTTGGACATGGCAGGTTAACAGCTCCCATGCTGTAGTAGCCTCGAAGGAATTCGGCTCGCTAGCCATTCGCGCAGGGCAGGACGAACGCCATGGTTCAATCGCCAGATCGCATCGGGGCCGCGCTCGCGCTTTCCCGCTTCGGATTGGGCGCGCGCCAAGGCGATCTCGAGGCGGTCTCGTCCGACCCGCGCGGCGCCTTGCAGGAGGAGATCACAAGCCGGATTGTTCCTTCCCCTTCAGGCGAAGAGCTGAGGCCGACGGCCGAGCTGCTCTCCGAATTCTACGCCTTTCAAGCGGCGCAAAAGGAGATGCGCGAGCGCAAGGCCGCGCCAGGTGCCGGCGCTGCGGTGGAAGGGTCTCCACAAGCGCCGATGTCAGCCGACCAGACCGGCAAAGCCGAGGCCATGTCCTCTTCGGCGACCATGGAGAGCGAGCGGGCCGCAGCTCCCGGCGCCACGATGCCGGTGAACGGCGCAAGCGCGGCAAAGCCTGTCATCCCCTTGCCGCAAAGAGTTTTCCTGGCCGAGGCGAAGGCTCGTTTTTCCGGCACCATCCACGTTCCGCGCATCGGTTTTGGCGAGCGGCTTGCGATGTTCTGGGCGAACCATTTCGCCGTTTCGGCGGCGAAAGGTGTCAATGTGCGCATCATCGCCGGAGCCTTCGAGCGCGAAGCGATCCGGCCACATGTGTTCGGGCGCTTCGCCGACATGCTATTGGCCGTCGAGACGCATCCGGCGATGCTGTTTTATCTCGATAATCAGCAATCCTTCGGTCCGAATTCGCGCGCCGGTCAAAATCGCATACGTGGCCTCAATGAGAATTTGGCCCGCGAGATTCTCGAACTCCACACTCTCGGCGTGAACGGTGGTTATACGCAAGATGACGTCACCTCGCTCGCGCGCATCATAACGGGCTGGACCGTAGTCGGACGCGAAGGCCGGCTCGGCACGCCGGGGAGCTTCGTCTTCTTCGCCAACGCTCATGAACCCGGCGACCAGCGCCTTTTAGGCAAGATCTATGGCGACGCCGGATTTGAGCAGGGGAGGTCGGCGCTCCTCGATCTTGCGCGACATCCTGCGACCGCCACTCATCTGGCGCAGAAGCTCGCCCGGCATTTCGTCTCCGACGATCCGCCGCCGGCCCTCGTCGACAAGCTCGCCAAGACCTTCAAGGTCACGGATGGGGATCTCGCGGCGGTCTCGACGGCGCTCATCGAGGCGAAGGAATCCTGGACACCCGAGCTCAGGAAAATTCGTTCGCCGCTCGAATTCAGCATCGCCCTTTTACGAGCGACCGGCGCGAAGCCCGAGCCCCAGCCGGTGCTCGGCGGCCTCTATGCGATGGGGCAACCGTTCTGGCAACCCGCCGGCCCGAACGGCTTCTCGGACCTCCTGGATGCCTGGGCTTCACCGGAAGGGCTGAAGATGCGCATGGACATCGCCAATGCCGCCGCCAACAAGGGCGCCGATTATTTCGACCCTCCGGAGTTCATAGAAACGCGGCTCGGTCCACTTTTGTCGGAAGAGACGCGTGCGGCCGTCGGGCACGCCGAAAGCCGGGCGCAGGGCCTCGCCATTGCCTTCATGTCTCCCGAGTTTCAGAGGCGATGATCATGCTGTGTGAAACCATGTCACCTTCGAGGCGCGCCGTGCTCGGCGCGTCGGGCGCACTCTTCGCCTGGGCTTTCATGCCGCGATACGCGAAAGCCGCGCGCGGGCGCGACGCCCGTTTCGTGACCATCATCCTGCGAGGCGCTCTCGACGGCTTGACGGCGGTCCCGCCGCTCGGCGATCCGGACTACGAGGCGCTGCGCCAAAGCATCGCGCTGCATTCAGAGGGAGCGAATGCGGCATTGCCGCTCGACGGCTTCTTCGCGCTCCACCCTTCCATGCCGAATTTCGCGAGGCTCTTTCAAGCCGGCCAAGCCTGCGTCGTGCATGCGAGCGCCACGCCCTATCGCGACCGTTCCCATTTCGATGGGCAAGACGTGCTCGAGTCGGGTTACGAGATGCCGGGCAAGATCGATTCCGGTTGGCTCAACCGCATGCTCATCGGCTTGCCCAAAGGAGAAAAGGTTGCGCCCGGAGCGGCCGAAAGGGCGATCGGTCTTGCGGTCGGCGCGAACGCGCCACTCGTCATCCGCGGAAGCGCGCCGGTGCTCGGTTGGGCGCCAGCGCTGCTGCCGCCCGCCGGCGATGATCTCGCCTTGCGTTTAATGGATCTCTACAGCCGCCGCGATCCCCGTTTGGCACATGCGCTCGGGGAGGGGATCGCGACGGGCAAGATTGCCGCTGGCCTCGATAAGGGCGTGCGAGGAGGGCCCGGCGATCCGGAAGGCATGAAGCATCTCGCCTCGGGCGCCGCCAAGTTGCTCGCCCAGCCTGACGGTCCTCGCGTCGCGGCGCTTGCCTTCGAAGGTTGGGACACCCATGCTCAGGAGATCGGTCGGCTTGGGCGTCTGCTCACCGGGCTCGACGGGGCTTTCGCGGCCTTCGAGCAGGAGCTCGGTCCGTCATGGAAGGATACTGCCATCCTGGTCGCCACGGAGTTCGGCCGGACGGCGCGTGTCAATGGCACGGAGGGCACTGACCATGGCACCGGGACGACGGCCTTCCTCGTCGGCGGTGCAGTGAAGGGCGGGCGCGTGATCGCAAATTGGCCGGGCCTCAAGGAAGCGCAGCTTCGTGACGGGCGCGATCTTGCGGCAACCACGGATCTGCGCGCCGTCGCCAAGGGAATAGCGGTCGATCTCCTCGGCGCCTCGCCGGCCCTGCTGGCGCGGGATGTCTTTCCCGGATCGGAACGGGTCGCCCCTTTGAGCGGGCTGATCGTGTGAGCCGGCAGATTGCGGCGGCGCTTCACCTCGCCGAAGGCATTCTCGCCTGCGCCCAAAAATAGCGGGCCCCGCCAACAAGGTCGGCGAGGCCCTGACCGCGGCTAGCTGGGGGGCAGACTGGCCCACGGCTCATGTAACGCTAGCACTCGCGATGCGCGCGCCCAATTACTCGTTTGAGGTAAGTCCGGCGGATGGCGGTGCGGCAAATTCAGCAAGCGCAATCAAGGCGCTGCTCGGCCGCGCAGTTGCCTTCAGGCATAAGCCCGCCGCGCCGGAGCCCTGCGCGTGCGATCGGTGCTCGGCTCGTCCACGCTGGCGAAATGCTCGATGAAACCGACGCCAAGCTTGTCGCCTTGGCGCCAAAGGACATGGCATTTCCGGCTCCCTCGGGCGCGGGAGATTCGCAGCATGAATTCGTCGGGAACGTTGTGAACGATGACGCCGGCTATTTTTGCGCCACCGCGGGAGAGATCCTTGATGATGCAAGGACAGCCCCATTCGCCTGCGCAATCATAGATGAAAGCGGAAGCGTTCCACTCGAATCGATAACTCTTTCGACGCTCTTGCACCATGGCCGATCTTCGCTGCCCGATTTCGCTCAACTAAGCGCATCAGCTCTAAAAGATTGCCTAAAGGACCGCCGAGGATGCGAGAAATCGCTGAAACCGATGGTCAAGACGATTGAAGCCTCGACGATCGCGAAACTCTTCAGCTTTTGTATCCGACAGAGTCACACTCGAGAATCGATTCTGCCGGATAGTTCCATGCGTCAGAAATTCTGCCCACAAAGTTATAGCTGTGTGGTCAGGCCCTTTCCGCCAAATGGGAACCATTTGTCGGGGCCGGAGCACTAGGCCTCCTGGCGATGAGGGCGGTGAAATCGACGAGCTCCGACAGGGTGTCGTTCTCCGCGAAGGGTGACACTGCTTCTTGGATGGCTGCCTCGAATTCCGACCTTCGTTCACCAAGCTTTTCGGGTGAGGAGGCAGAATAGGAGAGGGCGCGCGCAACGAGACCGTCGAGGGTGATCGAGCGCCTCTCGATCACGCCTATCTTGTCGAGTCGGGAAAAAGCTGAATTGAGAAGCACGGTTTCGTGTCCGTCGACCTCGCCGGACTTTCGACGCTTACTGAAATCGTCACGATCCTCGAAGCGCAATCGCGCTCTTTCGAACGCCTCGACCCAAAGGTTTTCCCGGCATTTG
>JAFAQA010000409.1 GCA_019246665.1 Hyphomicrobiales bacterium | reverse complement strand
GCGTTGTAGTTGCGGCGTTACAAGCAGGATGCAGAGCCAAGCTGTAGCAGGCGCATATTTCGCGATGAATCATCGTAAGCCGCGCGAGGCGACGCAATAGTCGAGGCTGAATTTCACCGATGCCGAGGCGCTCTCACAGCTCGTGGTGCCTGTCTTCGCATCTCGCGAGCAACCTTGAGTGCGGCAGCAATCCTGCACCTTCAACGAATTCGCGGCGTCGATGCAGTTGCGATATCCCGACCCGCTGACGACGCATTGTCGGCCGGCGGAGCCGTCGCACACATGTGTCCCCGAAGCTGAGTACCTTCCGATGTCGAGGGCGTTCGCGGCCATGGGTGAGGCAAAGATGAGGCACAGGAGGAAGGCCGTCGCCTTTGCCCGGCCCCAGCGGAGGTCGATGACGGGTTCAATCAGCCTGATCATGTCACGGTGTCCAAGAGAGGGGAGCTCAGTCTAGCGCGTGTTTGCAAAAAGCAAATAGTCCGAATGGCTTCCGTCTAACTTATTCACGCACCTTCGTGTCTCTCGGACGGCGCCATGAGCACTAATCGCGAATTAGACGGCACTAAATAGATTAAGGGAAAATTAGGGTTAACCAGCCATTTTCCGACACAACGTGAATTAGCGTTACTTCGTGCGGAGAGTGGTCATGCGATGTTCCCCGAGGGCGGAGGGCTGCGCCGGCGACGAGGTGCCTCTGGGGCGAATCGGACCCCGCGTGCTCGCACGGTTTCTAGGCGTGGCGGCAGGCGTGCTCGTGGTATCGGGATGCGCGCTGTCCCCGAAGCCTTTTACCACCGAAGAGAGGTGGAGCGAAATTCAAAGCGATCGAGAGGCGATGTTTGCCGATCAAGAGCCGGTCACCAGGCCGCTAACGCTGAACGAGGCTTTCGCACGCGCTCTCAAATACAATCTCGACGGCCGCGTCAAGGCGATGGAAGAGGCCCTTTCGGTCAACGATCTCGACCTCGCACGTTATGATCTTCTTCCCAAGCTCGCCATCGATGGCTTGGGATCGACGCGCAACAGATTCGACGCGAGCTCGAGCGAATCGATCCAGACACGCCAACAGTCGCTTGTTCCGTCGACTTCGTCGGATCTCAACCGCTTCACCGGGGATTTGACGCTTTCCTGGAACATTCTGGATTTCGGGGTGAGCTACTTCAATGCGCGCCAGCAAGCTGACCGCGTGCTGATCGCGCAAGAAGAGCGCCGAAAGGCGATTCAGGCTCTTCTGCAGGATGTGCGGCGCGCCTATTGGCGAGCAGCGGCCGCGCAGAGGCTGACCAATGACGTGAAGGCGGCGATTCGGGCGGCTGAGGCCGCGCTTCCCTCTGCGCGCAAGGTTGAGACCGAGGGGCTGAAATCGCCGATCGATTCGCTTCGCTACCAGAAGGCGTTGCTAGACGCAATTCGCCAGCTCGAGACGAACGAGCAGCTCCTCGCTGTTTCGAAGGACGAGCTTGCGTCGCTGATCAACATTCCGCCCGGGGAGCCCTATACAATCGCGGTGCCGAGCGAGGCTTCCATGCGAGTCGAACCGATGAAGATACCGGTCGGCCAAATGGAAAACACGGCGCTTCTCTTGAATCCGGACATTCGCGGGTTGAGCTATGAGGCGCGGATCAGCGTCGCCGAAACACGCAAGGCTCTGTTGAAGCTGCTTCCGGGCATTACTCTCTCGGCCGACCCCAATGTCGACAGCAACAGCTTTCTCGTGCACCATTATTGGGTGGCGGGCGCGGCCCATTTGAATGGCTACTTGTCCAATCTTTTGACCGCGCCGATCGTCATTCCGCAACGTGAAAATGCCGAAAAGCTCGCCGTGCTGAAGCGCGAGGCGATGAACATGGCGATTTTGGCGAAGCTGCACATCGCCTATCAGCAGTACTTCGCCTCGATCAAGGAATACAATCGGGTAAAGCAGCTCTCCTCTGTCGATCAGCGGCTCTACACGCAAATCGCAAATCGCACGGCAACCGATGTGCAGGGGGATTTGGAAAGAATATTGGCGCAAGCTAGCGCGGTTGATTCAAGGCTGCGCCTGTTCCAGAGCTATGCGGAGGCGCAAGAGGCGCTCGGACGGCTTTACGCGACAGTCGGCGTCGACTTTCTGCACGAGGATGTCGAGACGCTCAGCGTTGCGGCGCTCAGCAATGCAATCAAGCAAACGAGCGTTGATCTTTCGTCGAAAACCAATGCCGACATCACGCGCGACCAGGGCGCTGGGACGACATCGGATGAATCCCGAAATCAGGCGGCCCCCCAGCCGGCCGGCACGATTACCTATGCGCAGGAAGATGAGCCTGTGAGCGTGGCTCAGTTCCAAGAACTCTCGAGCCAATAAAGCAGGGTGGACGAGCCTCGCCAAGGTGGGTAGCGCCGCGAGGGAGACGCTCGCGGAGTGCGATAGTCGAAATGAGGTCTCATTTCAGGCTAAGATGACGGCTTGGCACTGGCCCTGAACGTCAAGGCAGACCCGCTGTGGGCTGCGCTTCGGCAACCTGGGGGCCGTAGCTCCAATCGGTCCTCGAGCGAGAACTCTCCGATGCTTCATGCGTGTCAGATGGCAAGGCCCCGCTTGGTCGGCTTGGCTCGACTGTTTTTGCTTGGAGCCTTCTTGGCTGGCGGGCACGTCCTCGCCCAGGGGATTTCGAGCGAGGATTTGCGCTCGGTTTCGCCGGAAGCCGGCCCCGAGATCCGCGCGCAATTGACTCCACGGCAATACACGACGTTGTCGAGTGAGCTCGCCGGACGCATCGATCGGATCAACACCAAGCTCGGCGACCATTTCAAGAAGGGCGACAGTCTCATCATTTTCGATTGCGTCATTCAGCGCGCGCAGGTCGCGCATGCGCAAGCTCTCGCCGTGCAGGCCGAAAAGACCTTCGGCATCAATCAGCGCCTGCTCGCCCTCAAATCGATCGGGCAGCTGGAGCTCGATGTTTCCGCGGCAGAAGTGCAGAAGTCAAAAGCGGATCTCGCAAGTGCCAATGCCGTGGCCTCGAAGTGCTCGATCGAAGCCCCCTTCAATGGCATCACGGTGGAACAAAGGGCTCGCGAATTCCAGTATGCGAGCCCGGGCCAACCCTTGCTCGACATCCTTGACGATCGCAGTCTCGAAGTGGAGCTGATCGCGCCTTCACGTTGGCTAAGCTGGTTGAAGCCGGGTTACGTCTTTGCCCTCCACATCGACGAAACCGGCAACAATTATCCGGCGAAGATCACACGGATCGGCGGAAGAGTGGATCCGGTGAGCCAATCCATCAAGGTGGTCGGAGAAATCACCAGCGACGCTCCGGAACTCATCGCCGGCATGAGCGGCCGAGCTCTTATTGCGGCTCCGCATTGAGGGCGCTGCATCTCCTCCCGCGAGGCCTAGCCTATAACGCCTTCTGCTGAAGGCGTTGCGCTTCCGGGCATCGGTTTGCGGCAAAAGCTTCTCCGGGCTATAGCGCGCCGATGACAATGAGCATCGACCACACGCCCTTCGGCGCCTTTGCACCGAGCGCCATGGCTCGTGCCGCGATCGAGCTGACGCGTGCCATGCCGGATTCTTGGCTCGGCCGGCGGCTCGCTTTTGCCTTGCGGCAATGCGTGGTCACCGCGATGCGTGGACGCCCCGTCGATTTCGAGGCGTTCGGCGCTAATATGCGGTTATTTCCCTACGACAACATGTGCGAGAAGCGCCTGTTGTTCACGCCCCAGTATTTCGACCGGCGCGAGCGTTCAATGCTCGTCGAGAGAATGAGGCCGGATCTGCGCTTCATCGATATTGGGGCGAATGTGGGCGCCTACTCGCTTTTCGTCGCGGCGCTCGCCGGCGGGGCTGCGCGCATTCTCGCAATCGAGCCACAGCCCGATATTTTCGAGCGTCTGGTCGCCAATATGCGACTCAACCCCTTCGGCACGATCAAGGCGGTGCAATGCGCGGTCGCGGATAAGCCCGGCGACTTCACCTTGTTCCTCGACACGAGGAATCGCGGCGAATCGAGCATGCGTGCCGTGCGTTCGCCGAACGGGCTTTCCATGAAGGTGCCCGCCACAACCTTGATGCAGCTCGTGGCCGACGAAAAATTTGAGCGAATCGATGCCATCAAGCTTGATGTCGAGGGTGCGGAGGATCTCATTCTCGAACCCTTCTTTCATGACGCGGCGGAAGCGCTTTGGCCGTCGCTCATCATCATGGAAGATGGGGTGGGCCGCTGGCACACGGATATGGAACCGTTCCTCAAGGCGCGCGGCTATCGTCAGCTCCTGCGCACCCATGTGAACTACGTTTTTGAGCGCCCCTGAGCGGGCCGTCCGCCTCACCGAGAAGCGTCGTCGCAGAGGATGAAAGCCGAGATGGATTCAGGGATTATCACGGCGGGCCTCCTCGTCATCGGCGACGAGATTCTCTCGGGTCGGACGAAAGACAAGAATATCGGCTATATCGCCGAATACCTCACCATGATCGGCATCGATCTCTCGGAAGTCCGGGTCGTGCCGGATGTCGAAGAGGAAATCGTGTCGGCGCTCAACGCGTTGCGACATCGCTACACCTACGTGTTCACCACGGGCGGCATCGGACCGACCCATGACGACATCACGGCTGATGCGGTGGCGAAGGCTTTTGGTGTGCCCATCGGCCACGATCCTCGGGCGGTCGCCCTGATGCGAGAGCGTTTTCCGAATGCCGATCTCAACGAGGCGCGCATGCGCATGGCTCGCATTCCGCAAGGTGCGGATCTCGTGGCCAATCCGGTGTCGAGGGCACCCGGATTTTGGATCGGCAATGTCATCGTGATGGCGGGCGTGCCGCAGATCATGCAGGCGATGCTCGACGAAGCTGCTCCTCGGCTGAAGACAGGGCGAAAGATGCTCTCCGCCAGCATTCCCGCCGGCATGCGCGAGGGCGACATCGGCACGCCCCTTGCGGAGATCGCGCGCACCCATAACGATGTGATGATCGGCAGCTATCCCTTCTCCAATGAAGGGCGTCCGGACACCAATCTGGTTGTGCGTTCGCGTGACCCCCGAGCGTTGGCTGAGGCAAAAAGCGCGGTGGAAACCATGCTCGCGAGCTTGCGCGCCAATGGCGTCGGCGCGACCTGAGGTATATTCCCGGGGAATTCGCATCGGCAAAAAGAGCCAAGATCATGTCCGTCGAGAAGCCCCCGATCAAAGCCTTCCCGGTTTCTTGGGATCAGTTTCACCGTGATTGTCGCGCACTTGCTTGGCGTTTGTCGGGCCAGACACCTTTCTCCGGCATCGTGAGCATCACACGAGGCGGCCTTGTTCCCGCGGCCATCGTCGCGCGCGAGCTCGGCGTGCGGCTGATCGAGACTGTCTGCATCTCGAGCTATGAGGAAGTTGATCGGCAAGAAAGCTTGGTTGTGCTCAAGGATATCGCCTCGAGCCTCACATCCGGCGCCCATGCCAACGGCAAGGGCATTCTGGTGATCGATGATCTCACCGATACGGGGCGCACCGCGCTTATCGTTCGAAAAATGGTGCCGCAGGCCCATTTTGCCACGGTTTATGCAAAACCCCAGGGTCGACCCACAGTCGACACCTTCGTGACCGAGGTGAGCCAGGACACCTGGATATATTTCCCCTGGGATCTCGATCTGGCTTACGTCGCCCCCATGTCGCAAAAGGCGTAAAACCGTAAAAATTTATTAATTGAGCTATGCATCATCGCATGGCTGCGGACGGGCTTTGCAAGTTGTGATGCATGTTGCAATGCACATATACCTTGCATCAGCAAAACACATTGAGACGAAGCGCCGGACGACGCTTCGAAAGACGGAGGGTTCGTCATGCTCATCACACTCATCCTCAAGCGCCTTGCCGCATGGAGGCGTTATCGCGCCAATCTACGTGAGCTGGGCCAGCTTACTGATCGCGAGCTCGAGGACATTGGACTTTCCCGCGGCAACGTGGACTACGCAGCCCGCATGAGCGCCGGTCTCTAAGCTTTAGAAATTTGACGCCCTATCAAAGATTTGACGCCCGCCTCTGGCGGGCGTCTTGCTTTATGGGGAAGAGCGCGCGATTCTGCTCCCATGTCCTCGAAAGGGTCTGTCCATGTCATCGGCGCCGGCCTTGCCGGCTCCGAGGCTGCCTGGCAAATCGCGCGACGCGGGATCCCCGTCACATTGCACGAAATGCGTCCTGTGACCTCGACGCCGGTGCACAAGACGGCCTACGCGGCCGAGCTTGTCTGCTCGAATTCCTTCCGCTCCGATGATGCACTGCACAACGCAGTGGGGCTTCTCCATGAGGAGATGCGCAGGCTCGATTCGCTGATCATGCGCATGGGCGATGAGCATAAGTTGCCCGCTGGCGGCGCGCTCGCGGTTGATCGCGACGGTTTCGCGGCTTCTGTCACTCAGGCGCTCGAATCACATGAGCTCGTCGCGATCGAGCGTGGCGAGGTGGCGGATCTTCCACCGGCGGAATGGGGTGACACAATCATTGCGACTGGCCCCCTGACATCGGTTTCTCTCGCCGAGGCAATCCGTGTGGTGACCGGAGTCACCGAGCTTGCCTTCTTCGACGCGATCGCGCCGATCGTGCATCTTGACACGATCGACATGGGGGTGGCCTGGCGCCAATCGCGCTATGACAAGGCGGGGCCTGCGGGGTCTGGGGCCGACTACCTCAATTGTCCGCTGACCCGCTCGCAATATGAGGACTTCCTAGATGCGCTGCTCGCGGCGCCGAAGACCGAATTTCGCGACTTCGAGGTCTCGACGCCTTATTTCGAGGGTTGCCTTCCCATCGAGGTGATGGCGGAGCGAGGTCGCGAGACTTTGCGCCATGGCCCGATGAAACCGGTCGGTCTCACTGATCCGCGTAATCCCACGATCAAGCCTTACGCGGTGGTGCAATTGCGGCAGGACAATGCGCTCGGCACCCTGTTCAACATGGTCGGCTTTCAGACGAAGCTGCGCCATGGCGAGCAAACCCGCGTCTTTCGAATGATTCCGGGTCTTGAGAGAGCGGAATTCGCGCGGCTCGGCGGCCTGCATCGAAACACTTATCTCAATTCGCCGAGATTGCTCGATCCGCAATTGCGGCTCAAAGCCATCCCGCGACTTCGTTTCGCCGGTCAGATCACCGGGTGTGAGGGTTATGTCGAGAGCGCCGCCATCGGCTTGCTGGCCGGGCGTTTCGTGGCCGCGGAACGTCTTGGCGAAGAGCTTTCACCGCCGCCTCAGACGACGGCGATCGGTGCACTTTTGGCCCACATCACCGGCGGCCATCTTCTTGGCGACACAAGGGAGCTCGATGAACGACCATCATCGGGGGCCGTGCATGTCGACGAAGCGATAAGCGTCAGCGTCGGCAAGGCTCGCTCCTTCCAGCCAATGAACGTCAATTTCGGGCTCTTCTCCCCCTTGCACGGACCGCCGGTGCGGGGGGAGGGTGGCGAGCGCTTGCGCGGCGCCGCGAAGGCGCAAGCTCGCAAGCGCGCCATGAGCGCGCGAGCGCTCGGCGACCTCGCAGCTTGGCAGACGGGCGAGGCTCGCGAGGGCACAACGGACGGCAGGAGCGCGCCATGACGGCGATAGCCTTTATCGGCCTTGGCAATATGGGCGCCCCAATGGCCGAAAACCTGGTCAAGGCCGGCCATCGCGTCCTGGCCTTCGATCTCGTCCCCTTTTTGCGCGACGCCGCCAAGGAGAGGGGGATCAGCGTCGCCTCTTCATCCGTCGAGGCCGTGCAGGGGGCCGACATCGTGGTGACCATGTTGCCGGCCGGGCGTCACGTGATCGAGGTCTGGAGCGCCGCTCTGCCCGCCGCCAGGCCGGGTGCGCTCTTCATCGATTGCTCGACCATCGATGTCGAGAGCGCCCGCAAGGCGCATGTCATGGCTGGCGAGCGCGCGCTGCCTTCCCTCGACGCGCCCGTTTCCGGCGGCACAGGCGGAGCCAAGGCTGCGACCTTGACCTTCATGGCCGGTGGAGAGGAGGCGGCTTTCGCCCGAGCCAAGCCCATTCTCGAGGCGATGGGCAAAAAGATCGTGCATTGTGGGACGGCAGGTGCCGGGCAGGCGGCCAAGATCTGCAACAATATGATTCTCGGCGTTTCCATGATCGCGGTCGGCGAGGCCTTCGTTCTCGCCGAGAAGCTCGGACTTTCGCACCAGGCCTTGTTCGATGTGGCTTCGACCTCTTCAGGTCAATGCTGGTCGCTTACGACCTATTGTCCGGTGCCGGGACCGGTGCCCTCATCGCCGGCAAACAGCGGTTATAAGCCCGGCTTTGCGGCCAACCTCATGCTGAAGGATCTGAAGCTCGCGCAGGAGGCCGCGCAGGCGAGCGGGGCCTCGACGCCGCTCGGCGCGTTGGCGGCCCAGCTTTATGGGCTATATGCCGCTTGGGGCGAAGGCGGCAGTGATTTCTCCGGCATCATTCACCTCATCCGCGGCAAAAGCGAACAATCACGAGATTGAGGCGCGGCATTCCTTTTCCTCTTCCCATTCTCTTTTGCGAAACGCTTGCGCCCGCCACCCCATGACACAAATCGAGATCAAGCCCCCTAAGACGAGATCCGGGCGACCCATCGTCCCGACACGCCCGCGCGGCACTCAAGCCGATGCGGCGGCCGATGCCGTCGGATTTCTGCGACGGCTTGGCTTTGCGGTCATGGTCGTCCTGTTGCCTGTGGCCGCCGTGATCATGCGCCATGCTGTTGTCGTGATCGCGCCCGTCGGTGCCATCCTGTTCTCGATGGCAAGGCTCATCGAGAGCGAAGGGCGCGAGCCGCTTCGTCGCATGTGGCGGCTCATCTGGACGCCGACAGCGGGGCTTCTGCTCTTCCTGCTTTTCTGGGCAGGACTATCCTTGTTATGGACACCTTTCTTTGACGACGCCTCGGAGCGCTTGCTCAAGGCGACTGGCGTCGGGCTTTTCGCGTTCGTGGCGCTGGCCTCGATGCCGCCGCGCATGCGTGCTTCCAATCTTTATCTCTCGCCGCTCGGGGCAGGCCTTGGCGCGCTCTGCGCCATCGCTTGGGTCATGACAGTGCCCAATGCCAAAACCGCAATTGATGGCGAAGGCCCGGTTTTGGTGCGCACCGCCCTGAGCGTGACCTGGCTCGCTTGGCCAGGACTAGCCTGGCTTCTTATGAGGTCGGAACGCGCTTTCGCCATCGCGCTTGCAGTCGTCGTCGTGAGTGCCGCCTTGATGACAGAGCCGCGCGCGGCACTCCTTGCGCTCCTTGCGGGCACGGTTGCCTTCGCTGCCTGCGTGATCGCGCCACGTCTCACAAATCTGGCGATGCAGTGGATTCTGGCGCTCGCGATCCTTGCGGCACCCCTCCTGCCTTTTCTGGTGACACCCTTGGCCCGCGCGCTCCTCGGGGCGGATGCGACGGTCTTGCCGCCGTGGGAAATTTGGCGAGACAACGTGCTCAACGAACCGATCAGGCTCTTCACGGGCCACGGGCTCGACACCGCCTTGCGAAGCCAGCTTGCCGGGTTATTGGCGACCGGCGCGCCTCAGTCCATCCTGTTCGAGGTTTGGTATGAGCTCGGCTTGCTTGGGGCCCTGCCACTCGCCTTGCTCGTTTTCCTCGCGGTGCGAAACGCCGCCCGGCAAGGGGAGGCGATCGCGCCTTGCTTGATCGGCGCGATCGTCAATCTCTTCGCCTTCGCTTGCGTCGGCCTTGTCGGGTCACAAACCTGGTGGCTCACCTTGATCGCTGATTTGTCGATCGCCTTCACTGCCGTCATTCACGGCCGGTTCGGAACAAGGCGGCCCAAGGCTTTCGTGAGCCGCTGAGCTCAGAAGTCGCGGCTGCAACTCGAGGCCGGACCGATTCCGGCGTGCCGGGGTTCGGCTCGACCGGCCCGAGCATTCGTTCAGGCGTCTGGCGCGCATAGTAGTTGTAATAGACACCTCTATTCGCGATGAGCTCGTCATGTGTGCCGGCTTCGGCCACGCTGCCATTCTCGATCACGTAGATGCGGCTTGCCTGCACCACCGTCTGCAAGCGATGCGCGACGACGAGTGTCGTGCGCCCGCGTCCCAACTCATCGAGCGCCTTTTGCACCTCGCGTTCCGATTCCGGATCGAGCGCGGCAGTGGGCTCGTCGAGGAGAAGGATCGGCGCGTTCTTCAGGAAAGCGCGCGCAATCGCGATGCGCTGTTTCTGCCCTCCGGAGAGCTGAGTG
>JAFAQA010000350.1 GCA_019246665.1 Hyphomicrobiales bacterium | reverse complement strand
GCATCATCGCCGACGACAAGTCGCGGGCGAGAATCGGGTCGGCAAAGCTTGTCTCGGTCTCGGATTCGATGGGCGAGAAACCCATGTCGAAACCTGCCCGCCAGTCCAGTCCGGCAGAGGGTGCGCCGCAACAGACGCCGGTCGTCGAGCCGGAAGCATTCACCGACAAGAGTGAGGTCGCACCGATGGAGGTCTCGGCTTTGGACGAAGCCGCTCCCTTTCCCTCGGCCGAGAGCGCGGTTTCGCCGGAAGTCTCGCCTTTGGCCGAGGCTCCACCTTTGCCCCAGGCCGGGCCTTTGGCCGAAGCCGGGCCTTTGCCCGAGGCTGAGCCTTTGCAAGAGGCTGAGCCTTTGCAAGAGGCCGGGCCTTTGCCCGAGGCCGAGCCTTTGCCCGGGGCCGAGCCTTTGCCAGAGACCTTCTCCTTCAATGAGCCCGCGCCGCTCGTCGAAGGTGAGCCAACGCCCGGGCCTTATGTACCGCCTTTTCCCGATCGGCCTCAGATCGAGGAGAACGCGCCCGCGGGACGCGCGCCCACCTTCACTGTTTTCGGTGAGGCCATCGATCCCTTGCGCTCGCCTCCGCAGGATGTGCACGCGCTCTCCATGTCGGCACCGGGCGCTCCAAGGCGAGAAGAGACGTTACGGCGAGCCGAGCCACGATCGGCGTCCCCCGCGAGGGATGAGCTTCTCCCGACCGAAGCGGAAACGCCAACCGGGATCGAGGAGCATGAAGCGCGTCACGCCGAAGCGCCCATCTCTCGGGCCGCGGAGACCCACCGCCAATCCGCGCGCGCGAGGGCGGAACCCGCCTCGCCGGACCTTTCCTCCCCCTCGCCGCGCCTGGCGGAAGCCTGCGCCGATCATCGGCGCGAGGCCGCACGCGTGGCCGGCTTCGCAAATGCCCGTTCCCAATCTCGAAAGGAGGACGCGGCCGCGATCCTCTCCAGCGAAGCGGACAGAGCCGTGACGCGTGCCTTCGGCGATCTCAATCGCAGGGTGCTTAGCGACAATGTGCGCAGTCTCGAGGATGTGGTGAAGGAGATGCTGCGGCCGTTGCTCAAAACCTGGCTCGACGATAATTTGCCTCAGATCGTCGAGCGATTGGTCAGGATGGAGATCGAACGAGTCGCGAGGGGGCGTCCGGAATAGAGTGCAGCCGCGTTATTTGCTGTTTGATCTCGATGGTACCATCACGGATCCGGCGCCGGGCATCATCGGCTCAGTGATCCATGCGCTGGAAACGCTCGGCGCCAAACCCCCGGCCTTCGAGGCGCTTCACTGGACGATCGGGCCTCCCCTCCGCGCGAGCTTTCGGCGGCTGCTCGGCGGGGAAGAGCGGGTCGAACAAGCTCTCGATATTTATCGATCACGCTACCGCGACGGGGCCATGTTCGAAGCCACGCTCTACGCCGGAATTTCGGAAGCGATCGCCGCGCTGAATTCCCAAGGCTACAGCTTGGTGCTCGCAACGTCGAAGCCGCATGTGTTTGCCCGGCCGATTCTTTCGCATTTCTCGCTCGACCATCATTTCGCGGCGATCCACGGCGCGGAACTTGATGGGCGCCACGATGACAAGGGTGAGCTGATTGGCCATATTCTCGCGACTGAACGCATCGACCCCAGCCGCGCCCTCATGATCGGAGACCGCGCATATGACGTGAAGGGCGCGGCTCGGCACGGCATCGCGACGATCGGCGCGCTATGGGGGCATGGCGGGCAGGCGGAACTCCGCGAGGCGGGAGCCGTGGCACTCTGTCGACAACCGGAGCATCTGTGCGAGGTCATCGCGGCGCAATTTCCTTTTGCGAACCCATCTTCCAAGATGGCAACGAGCGAAGGTGGTTTCAGGCGGTGACGCGTTCGCTCAATTGCGCGATCGCCGTGTCGATCTCATCGAAATTCTCGATGATGACATCGGGTGCAAGGCGCGCGACTGGAATGTCCGTGTAGCCGAATGAAACTGCGATGACCGGCACGTCAGCGGCGCGCGCCGTGTCGATATCGGTTTTTGAGTCCCCGACCATGATGGCCGGCGCCGTTCGGCCCGCGACGAGACGCACCGTCTCGGTGAGATGGCGCGGGTCGGGTTTGCAGAAGGCAAACGTATCTCGACCGCAAATCGCCTTGAAACGCGAGGCGACTCCGAGCTCCATGAGAAGCCGGCGCGATAGCACTTCATTTTTGTTCGTGCACACGGCCAGCCCGTGGCCATGCCGCGAGAGGCGCTCGAGCGCATTCGACACTCCCGGAAAAAGCCGCGTCCGGTCGACCAGATGCTCGCCGTAGTGGTGGAGGAACTCCTCGAAGAGGACCTCGAGCCGCTCGGGCGACAGGGCACGCCGCTGCAAAGTGAACCCACGCTGCAACAAAGCGCGGCTTCCTTGCCCGATGAGATCGCGAGCCGAGTTCAGAGGGATCGCATCGAGGCCTTCGCGTTCCAGGATCAGGTTCAGCGTCGCGACGAGATCGGCCGCAGTGTCGGCAAGTGTGCCGTCGAGATCGAAAACGATGATCGGAAGAGAAGGCGAGATGAACATTGGACGACGATTCCTTCAATTCTCGTCGGTCGCATGCCGCGTCCGGTTGCGCAAGTGGCATGACGGAGAAAGAACACTTACCCGTTGCGGGACGGGGCGAAGGGATCAACGGATCTTCCTCGACGCCTGTGCCGATCGGCTTTTTGCCGCGGAGGGCGATTTCCAAGCCAGCGCGTTTCCAGTCTCAAGCAAGATCACAGGGCCCGATTCACGTGCCCCTGATCAGCGCTCATCGCCGATGCTATGGTGCGCACAAGCGAATCGTTTCTCTCTTCACATCGCCTCCGACGCAATCGGGTTCTTGGAGGGCTCATGTTTTGTTTGCGAATGGTGAGACGCCCATGCTTCGCGCGTGTCGCAGTGGCCCTCGCGCTTTCAGGTGCGGCTTCTGCTTCAAAGGCAGCGGGGTCTTATGAATTCGTCGCCGCGCCCGCGACCGACCTCAATCGTGTCTACCGCGTCGATCGCTCGACCGGGGAAATGGGAGCCTGCCAATACGGGCTTCAGGAAGGCACGATCGGCGTGACGATCTGCTATCCCGCGGGGGAGGGCGGCGGTGCGCAGGCCCCGGGCGATTATACCATTCTCGCTTCGCGCCATGATCGTGAATCCGGCGTCTTCCGCCTCAACCTGCGCACCGGCGAGATGAGCAATTGCTACGTGCTCGAGGAAAAGGTCGTCTGCACTCCTCCCGCGAAATAGCTTCAGGGTCGCCCGCCGCGCGCGGAGCTGAGCGCGAGCGCCGGTATCAGTGACAGGGCGGATGTGGCGAGGAAGGCTGTCGCGTAGCTGTGTGTGGTCGAGAGTGAAGCTGCGAAGAGCGCCGGTCCCAGCACATAACCAAGGAAGACGACAAGAGTTGCTCCGGAGGTCGTCTCCGCGACTTTGCCTTTCGGCGCCTCGCGCGCGATCTCCGCAAGCTGAATGCCGTTCCAGCTCGACATGGTGATGCCGGCAAGCGCCGAGAGGAGCGTGAGCGCGAGCGACGACCAGTTGGGCGTCGCCATTGCGAAGACGAGGCTCGTCGCGGCCGAGGTGATGCTCAGCGCGCGCAGCACCGGCAATCCCGAGCCGACCCGATCGGCGAGCCAGCCAAGCGCAATTCTTCCGGGGATGCCTGTGACCTGCGTCATCGCAAAGATGCTGCCGCTCGTCACGAGATCGAGTCCGAGGCCTTGGTTGAGATACGTGACGAGGAAGGCGAAGAGCGACCCTTGCCCGCACGCGAAGAACACGCCGGAAAGGGTGAGGCGCGGCAGCCTTGCCGAAGCGCGCATCATTCGAAAGGGGCCGAAGATATTCGATGGCGAAAGCAGCACGCGAATACCGGTCAATTGAGAGCGATCGCGCTCGGTATCGATCTGCGCGCGCACGCGTTGCGCGGCCAGGAGGGTCGCGAGAGGGACGAGCGCCGTCAGCAAGAGCGCGAAGTGAAGCCCGACGGACTCGACGAGGTGGGGCAGCAGCAAGCCCGCAAGCACGCCGCCGAGCGGAACGCCGGCTTGCTTGAGTGAGAAGATCAAGGTGCGGCGATGGGGTGGCGAGAGGCGTAGCAGGACGTCGCTTCCGGCCGGCACAGAGGGCCCGTAGCCCATGCCGACAAGGAAGCTCGATGCGAATTGAGTTGGAGCCGTCGGAATGATGAGCATAAGCACGCCGAGAATCCCGGTGGCGAGCCCTGACTGAAGCGCGCGGATCGGGCCGAGCCGCGCAACCAGAGGGTTGCCACAGGCGAGAAAGAGGATGGAGCCCGTCGTGCCCGCGGCCGCGAGATAGCCCACGGAATCGAAGGGCAGGCCGGAGGTCAAAGTGAGCACCGGCGCCAAGGTCGGGATAAGACGGCTCAGAAAAGACAGCGCTGTCTGAATCAGCACCGTCGCGGCAAGCGCCATCACCCAGGTGGAGCGCGTCATTGGGTTATTGACATCACACGGCCGCGGGCAGGGCCGACCGCCTTGAAGGCGACGCTTGGGCGCTTCGGCTTGCGGGTTCTTGATGCTGGTCGTTCACGCTCGGGTTTCGACCGTCTCTGCCGTTATCAAGCTCCCCCCTTTGGCGCGTTGCTCGATCCACCAGGCGCTACCGGCACTCACGAGCGCCGAGAAGAGAATATAGGCACAGATCAGCCAAGGCTTCCCCTGGTTCAGCGGCAACAATGCCGTGGCGATGATCGGCGTGAGACCCGAGGCGAAGATCCCCGAGAACTGATAGACGAAGCTCACGCCGGTATAGCGCACCCGCGTCTCGAAGAGGTCCGAGAATAAGGCTGCTTCCGGCCCGTAGCAGGCGGCGTAGAAGACGCCGAAGGGCACGATGATCGCAAGCCAGATCCAAGTGACGTCGCCGGCACTGTTGAGGATGAGCCAAAAGGCCGGAAAGGCGGAGAGACCCGTGATGAGCGCGCCGAGGGCATAAACCTTTCCCCTGCCATGGCGGTCCGACAAATGGCCGAAGATCGGGATGAACACGCACATCACGAGCGCTGCGAGCATGACGCCGAGAAGGGCATCGGTGCGTGCGAGGTGAAGGGTGTTCACGAGATAGCCGATCATGAAGACGGCGAAGATGTTGAAGAAAACGCCATCGATGTAGCGGGCGCCCATGCCGGCAAGAATATTGCCCGGATACTCCTTGATCATGTCCAGGAAAGGCATGCGCGCCTCACCTTGTTTGGCCTTGAGGGCCGCGAACTCCGGCGTCTCGAAGATGCGCAAGCGAATATAGATGCCGATGCCGACGAGGATCACGCTCAAAAGGAAGGCGACGCGCCAGCCCCAGGCGAGGAACTGCGCATCGCTCAGAATATAGGAGAACAGCGCCACCACGCCCGAGGCGAGACAGAGCCCGATGGAAAGTCCGATCTGCGGCAGGCTAGCGAAAAGCCCCCGACGATCGGGTTTTGCATATTCATAAGTCATCAGGACGGCGCCCCCCCATTCCCCGCCGAGCCCAATGCCTTGAAGGATGCGCAAGACCAGCATTAGGATGGGTGCCGTGACACCGATCTCCGCATAGCTCGGCAATAGGCCGATGAGGAAGGTCGCGATGCCCATGATGAGGAGCGTCATCACGAGCATGTTCTTGCGGCCGAGCCGGTCGCCAAAATGCCCAAAGATCACCCCACCCAAGGGGCGCGCCAGGAAGCCGACCGCGAAGGTCGCATAAGCGAGAAGCGTCGAGACTATCGGATCGCTCGCCGGAAAGAACAGCTTGTTGAAGACGATGCCGGCAACCACGCCGTAGAGGAAGAAGTCATACCACTCGATGGTGGCTCCGATCATGCTTGCAACCACGACACGCCGCAGCTGCATCCGGCCTTCTGCGTCCAACCTCACGATTCCCTCCTGCTTCGGCCTTTCCCGCGAGTGTCCTTCCAGATCGGAGGGTCGGCATGGGGCCAGCATTCTCGATTCGCTGGAGCCACACAAATTTCGCGCGATCGGTAATGGAAATTTTTATGCTCGCACCGTCTCTTGCGCGCTCACGTCGCGGAAAGGTTGATTTCAGCGGACCCGCCGCTATAGTCCGCGCCGAATTTCGAGGATAAGCGCGCTCGCGAGCCGAATAGGCAGCTTTTGGGGCGCGCTGAGGAGCCAAAACCCCTTGTTCATCACCCCAGCCTATGCGCAGGCGGCCGGTGGCCTCGGCACGACCGATATGCTCGTGCAGTTCGCACCGCTCGTCTTCGTCTTCGCCATCATGTATGTGCTGCTCTTCCGTCCTCAGCAGAAACGCGCGGCGGAACATAAGCTGATGATCAAGAATGTGCGCCGGGGCGACACGGTCATCACCAATGGCGGCATCGTGGGGCGGGTGACCAAGGTCATCGACGACAACGAGCTCGAGGCCGAGATTGCCGATAACGTGCGGGTGCGGGTCGTGCGCTCGATGATCGCCGATGTGCGGGCCAAAGGCGAGCCGGTGAAGGCGGATCTGCCGAAGCCTGCGAAGTAGGGCGGATACGCCTTTCGCCGGCCTGGCTTCGGTCCAGGGCGAAAAGGAGAAGCTGAGCGGTGCTGCGCTATTCGCGAGCCAAGATCATCGGCGTGTTGCTGACGGTCGTCCTCGGCCTTCTCTTCGCGCTGCCGAATTTCCTTCCTGCGGGTGCGCGCGACGCGCTGAAGAACGGCTTCGGCTTCTTGCCGGGCGGGCTCTTGCCGCATCAGGCGATCGTTCTCGGCCTTGATCTGCAGGGCGGCTCGCATGTGCTGCTGCAAGTCGACGCGGCGGCCGTCGCCAAGGGCCAGATCAATCAGCTTCGCGACGATGTGCGGCGCGTGCTGCGCGACCAAAAGGTCGGCCTGCAAGGCGGCATCACCGTGACCGCGAAGGGCGTCGAGATCCGCATCCCCGATGCGGCCGAGCGCGCAAAGCTGATGCCGGCACTGAGCGAGCTCAGCCAGCCGATCGGCACGCCCGGTTTCGGCGGGCCGCGCACGCTCGAGATCACGCAAGGCGACAATGGCCTGATCCGTCTCAATGTCAGCGATGCCGGCGTGACCGACAGGGTTCGCCGCGCCATCGAGCAG
>JAFAQA010000236.1 GCA_019246665.1 Hyphomicrobiales bacterium | reverse complement strand
GCGACCTATTCCTGGGTGCAGATGTCCAATCAGACCCGCCACACACTTGAATATCTGTCGATGACGGGACCTGACAACATAACCCGTCCGATGCTCGCGGAGAGCTGGAAACCCACAGAGGATCTCAAGATCTGGACGTTCAATCTGCGCAAGGGCGTGCTGTGGCACAATGGCGAGGAACTCACCGCCGATCACATCGCGTGGAACATCACCCGCTGGTTGGATCCCAAGACGGCATCTTCCAATATCGGCCTCTCCTTCGCGAGCGCCATGGTCGAGGACAGCGACGAAAAGGATGCCAAGGGCAAGCCGCTGAAGAAGATGATCAAGGGCGCGCTCGAGGTCGTCGACAAATATACGCTGCGCCTGAACTTGAACAAATCCGTGCTGTCGGTGCCGGAGGATCTCTACAATTATCCAACGGCCATCGTGCACCCTTCCTTCAAGGCGCCGCTCTCCGACAACATGATCGGCACGGGTCCCTTCGCCCTTGCCGAGCTCAAGGTCGGTGACAGATGCATTCTCAAGCGCGTGAAGAAGACGACGGACGGCAAGGATTTCAAATATTGGGGCGGCAACGTCTATCTCGACGAGATCCACTATTATAATTTCGAAGCCGATAATCAGCTGAGCGCTTTCGCCTCCGGCGATGTCGACACGCTTTATGCCTTCGGGGTCGAGCAGATCGACATGGCCAATTCGTTGCCGGGCGTCGTCCATGTGGCCAGGACGGCCCAGACGATCTGCTGTCGCATGAAGGTGACCCAGAAGCCGTTCACCGATAAACGTGTCCGGCAGGCGATCGTCAAGGCGGTCGACAATGGTGCCGTGAAGGCGCTCATCTATACGCAAGGCGGCGACGTCGGCGAGAACCACCATGTCGCCCCGGTGCATCCCGATTACGAGCCTCTGCCGCCGCTGAAGCGCGACGTCGCCGCGTCGAAGCAACTCCTCCAGGAGGCCGGATTCGGAAACGGCCTCGAGGTTAGCATCGACGTCGGCAATACCGATGGCCCCTGGCATCAGACGGCTTGCGAGGCCATGCGCGACCAGATGAAGGAAGCTGGCATCAACCTGAAGATCAACGTGATGCCCGCCGCTAAATACTGGGAGATTTGGGACAAGACGCCGTTCGGATGCACGGCATGGACCCATCGTCCTCTCGGCACCATGGTGATGTCGCTCGGCTATCGGACGGGTGCTCCCTGGAATGAGAGCAGCTATTCCAATCCGGAATTCGACAAGGCGCTCGACGCTGCCGAAGGAGTTCTCGATCCCAATGAGCGCAAGGGTAAGCTTGGGGTGGCGGAAAAGATCCTGCAGGACGACGCGGTAATGATCTTGCCGCTCTTCCGCCCGGTCTACACGATCGTCGTCAAGAACGTGAACGGCTATGAGGGCCACCCGACCCAGTACCATCAGTTCAACAAGGTCTGGAAGAGCTGATGTCCGGCGTCGGCTCGGGAGCTGAGCTTCTTGAGCCGATGCATCGAACCCGGATGCGGCCCTATGCGGTTGGCCGGGAAGAACCGCTCATGGGTGACGGTCCTGCTCGCCATGCAGGCAACGAACTCGCGCCGGTCGCTATGGCGGGTGCGAGCGCGGGGCCTTTCGCCGTTTGGGGCGACCTTCTCCATCGCGAGAGGCCAGCATTCCCATCGAAGGGAAAGGCGCCTTGCCGCGCCGAATGAACGTGGAGCGAGCCCATGCTCAAGCTGATCGCTAGCCGCCTATTGCAGATGCTGCTGATCATGGGGGTCGTCTCAGCCCTGTTGTTCTTCATCTTCGACAGCGACAAGTTCAAGAAGCAGATCGCGGTCGCCGAGCTCGGGGGCTTTGCGGTGTCCGCCCTTTCCGATCAGGACTACCAGGGCTGGCTCGAACGAAAGGGCCTCAACGTGCCCTTCTACGAGCGCTATGCCAAATGGGTCGCCGGCATCTTCACCGGCGATCTCGGCAAATCCTACCAGACCAATGAGCCGGTCGCGACGCTCGTCTGGGAGCGGCTCAAGAAGACCGGTATTTTGGGATTCTGGGTCTTCGCCCTGATGATCCCTTTATCGCTGACCTGCGGCATCATCGCCGGCATGAAGGAGGGCTCGGCTCAGGATCGAATCACATCGTTCATCTCCATCGTGACGACATCGCTTCCCGAGATCGCGACGGCCGTGATCTTGATGTCGATCTTCGCGCTTTGGCTCAGATGGATGCCGGCGAATTCCGCCATGGTCGGTGGCTGGAACTGGCTGGCGCTGGTCCTGCCAGTCATGACGCTCGTCCTCTACGACTTCGGCTATGTGGCGCGCATGACGCGCGCCTCCATGGCCGAGGTCATGACCTCGCAATATATCCGCACCGCGATCCTCAAGGGCCTGCCCTACAAGCGGGTGATCTTGCGTCATGCCTTGCGCAACGCCCTCATCGCGCCCTTCACCATCATCGTGCTGCAGATGAACTGGCTGCTCTCGGGCGTGGTCGTGGTCGAATTCTTCTTTCAATATGCGGGCTTCGGCAAGATGCTGCTCGATGCGGCATTGTTCGGTGACATCTACGTGATCCAGGCCGCAACGCTGGTCGCGGTGTTCGTGGCCGTGCTTTCCCAGATCATCTCGGATGTAAGCTACTCCTTCCTCAATCCACGCATCCGCTTCAGTTAAGGGAGAAAGCCGATGGCCGCGATCACCACGCTCCCGCTTTCGCCGACTTCTCCTTCGATCTTGAAGATCCTGCAGCAACCGCGCTCATTGATCGTGCTCGTGCTGATGATGTGGCTTCCCTTGACCTTGAACGTGATGCTCGCCGGCTCGATCAGCGAGGCGGTCCGACCTTATCTGCTTTTGCCGGCGATCCCTGCGGCGCTTTTGCTCTACGGCGTGGCCGTCCTCTCCTGGCGGGAATCGCCGATCGCCATCATCGGGCTCACGCTGATTTTCTTCTGGCTCATCGTCGCGGTGACGGTGCCGTTTTTGCCGCTCGTGGATCCTGACAAGCCGATTGCTCCTTTTGCTCCGATCGGAGCGGTGAAGAACAACCACTACTTCATCCTTGGCGCCGACTTCAAAGGGCGCGATATGCTGGCGCGCGCGCTTTGGGGATGCCAGCGCGTGCTCGTTTGGGGCGTCACCGCGACGCTCGTCGCCTACATCGTGGGCTGCATGTTCGGGCTCGTGGCGGGATATCTCGGGGGCTGGTGGGACCAGGTCATCTCGTTCCTCGCCAACGTGCTCCTCTCCTTCCCGGTGATGGTCCTCTTCATCCTGATCATGAATTACCTGGGTGCGAGCGGCTTCAATATCGTCATCGCCGTCACCTTCGCTTCCGCGCCGGCGATCATGCGCATCGTGCGCGGCCTCACCTTCGACACGAAAAATCGCGATTACATTTTCGCGGCACAGACGCGCGGCGAGCACCCGCTGCGAATCATG
>JAFAQA010000024.1 GCA_019246665.1 Hyphomicrobiales bacterium | reverse complement strand
GCAGCGAGCGTGCTTGTCAAGGGGCCGATCGTGGTCATGGTCGCGGGACTCGCCGCGGTCGCGCTTTCGGTCAAGGAGCGCTCCTGGCGCTGGCTCAAGCCTGCAGCGGATTGGAGAGCCATTGCGCTCGGGGCGCTCATCATCGCGCCCTGGTTCATCGCCATCGCGCTCGACACGCATGGGGCCTTTTTCAGCGAGGCGGTCGGAGGCGACATGCTGGGCAAGGTCGCGGGTGGTCGCGAGGCGCATGGCGCCCCGCCTGGCACCTATCTTCTCGCCACCATTCTCACCTTATGGCCAATCGCTCCCCTGGCGCTCATCGCGGTGCCCGCGATCTGGCGGGTACGCCGTGAGGACGCCCCCGCGTTCCTCATGGCATGGCTTATTCCTTCATGGCTTGCTTTCGAGGCCGTGCCGACGAAGCTGCCGCATTACGTGCTGCCGCTTTACCCGGCAGTCGCGCTCCTCGTCGCCTGGGTGGCGCAGCGCCAGGCTTTCCCTGCCGAAGGAAGGTGGAGGCGGTTGGGGTTGATTCTGTTGGCCTTGCCGACTGCGACGATCGCGCTTGCGATCCCCTACGTTACGCTGCTTTACGGAGATCGCGCCGACATCATGGGCGCCTTGATCGCGGCCGCCGCGACCTTGTGTGCAGTCTTCGCCGGCTTGACCTTCACGCGCGGAAGGATCGAGCGAGCTTGCGCTGCCATTCTTCTCGCCGCGATGCTCCTTTTCATCGGTGTTTATGAGTTCGCGGTCCCTCGACTCCAGGCCTTGGTCTTGTCACCCCGCCTCGTCGCATCGTTGTCGCGATCTCCCTGCGTGCCGCAAGCTATCGCGACCGCGGGCTTCAATGAGCCGAGTCTCGTCTTTCTCACGCGCACGGATCTGCTGCAGACGAGCGGCGCCGACGCTGCGCGCTTCCTCGCCCTTCCCGGCTGCCGCGCCGCTTTCGTGGACATCCGTCAGGAAGGGGAATTCACCAGAGCGCTCACGGCGGGCGGGCGAACCCCGCAGCTCCTCGGCCGTGTGCTCGGCGTCAATCTGAATGGTGGTCGACATATCGATATCGGGGTTTACGCCAATGGCGGTTGAGGCGATGCGCGAGAAGCCCTCTTCCCCACCGTCGAACCTTCCCTTGGCGTTGCTCGGCAACCATCCCGTCCAATCGGTCGCGGGTGGCTTGGCGCGACGGCTTCTCACCTTGTACGAGACGGCGAGGGCCGCGCCTCGCGCTCTCTTCCCTGACGTCGGCGCGCTGATGGCGGGGATTCTCCTTACCCTCGCATGCGCGCTTCTTCTCGACAAACCGGTCGCGCGCGCGATGCGCCACCTGCCGCTTCCTGTGGCGGGCTTCTTCCATGACGTTACGACGCTTGGCGAAGGGTGGGTCTGGATGGTTCCCTTCGTCCTCGTCGCGCTTGGCCTCGCATGGGCGAGCTGTGCCGCAAGATCGAGGCACAGGCGAGTGCGCCTCGTCGTCCTCGCGGAGCGTGCCTTTTTCGTGTTCTCGGCGCTTGCGGTACCGTCACTCGCGACGACGATCATGAAGCATGTCGTCGGTCGCATTCGACCGCGTTATTTCGAAAGCCTCGGCGTGCTTCATTTCGAGCCCTTTTCGCTCGCGGCCTCGAAGGCAAGCTTCCCGTCGGGACATGCAACCACGGTTGCCGCCCTTGTCATCGCCGTGGCCGCCGTCGCCCCGCGCTGGAAATCAGCCGTCGTGGTGCTTGCCCTTTTTGTGTTCTTCTCGCGCATCGCCGTCGAGGCCCATTACGCGAGCGATGTTCTTGCCGGAGCCTTCGTCGGCATCGTCGGCGCCCGCGCGATGCGCACGCTCTTCGCCAAGGCGCGGATCGGCTTGCGGTCAGGTGTTCTCGCCGCCGTGACCCCCGAGCTTCCTCCCCACCTTTCGCAAGGAGGCTTCGAGTCGAGCACCTGGCCGCGAGACGAGGTCAACCGCGAGCCTTCGCCCAGCCCGCGACTCTCGATCGTGGTGCCCATGCGAAACGAAGCGGAAAATGCCGGCCCCCTCATCGAGGAGATCGAGCGCGCTTGCGCCGGCTATCTACCGTTCGAGATCATCTGCATCGATGATGGCTCGTCTGACGGAACGGCCGCCCGACTTGCCGAGCTCGGCGCCCGGCGCGTGCATTTGCGGGCCTTTCGGCACGCGGTGAGCTGCGGGCAGAGCGCCGCCGTGCGGACCGGCGTCAGGGCCGCGCGCGCGCCGATCATCTCAACGCTCGACGGCGACGGCCAGAATGATCCGGCATTCATTCCGAAGCTTGTTGCAGCTCTCGAGGCAGGCGGGGCGGCGACCGGGCTCGTCGCCGGGCAAAGGGTCGGCCGCAAGGATACGGGGTTCAAGAAATTTCAATCGCGCGTGGCAAACATCGTACGTGCACGTATTTTGCGCGACGGCACCCGCGACACGGGTTGTGGCCTCAAGGCCTTCCGGCGCGAGCTCTTCCTGGCGCTTCCCTATTTCGATGGCTTGCACCGGTTCTTGCCCGCGCTCATGCGCCGCGAAGGCTATGAGGTGAAGCTCGTCGATGTAGTCGATCGCCCTCGCCGCGCGGGGCGCTCCAATTACGGCCTCTTCGACCGGCTCTGGGTGGGCATCCTCGATCTCTTCGGTGTCTCGTGGCTGATCCGCAGGCGCCGTCGCGTGCCGATCGTGTCGAATTTGCGAAAGGACGCATGATGCTTGTCGATCTCGCAAACGCGCTCGGCGGCTACCTCCAAGACGTCTTCATCAACAAATTTGATTTCGCGGTGCTGATCGGGCTGGTCGCACAGGCGTTGTTCACCATGCGCTTCTTGGTGCAGTGGCTCGCGAGCGAGAAGGCGGGCCGAAGCGTCATCCCCTTCAGCTTCTGGCTGTTCTCGATCGGCGGCGGCCTTTTGCTTTTCACCTATTCGCTCTGGCGGCGTGACCTCGTCTTCATCCTCGGGCAGGGGTTTGGCGTGTTCGTCTATCTGCGCAATGTCGCCCTGGTGCTCAAGGAGAGGCGAGGTGAGGCGGGGAAAGCGCGGAAAGCGGGGTAGGGAAGGGGCCGCCGCGCAGCGCGCCGGCCGTCGCGCTTCTTGCCTTTTCTCCGGTCGAGAATACCCGCCATCACCCCTTCGTCGGCTTCGGCCAGGGCGTCTCGACGACAGGCGTGATCGGCCCCTTGCCCGAGAACCATCGCTTGAGGTTTTCGACCACGAGATTGCCCATGGCATTGCGCGTATGGACCGAGGCCGAGCCCACATGCGGCAAGAGCACGACATGGGGAATGTCGATCAGCTCTTTGGGGACATTGGGTTCGTGCTCGAAGACGTCGAGGCCGGCGCTCGCGATCTTCCCTGCCTTGAGCGCCGCGATCAGCGCCTTTTCATCGACCACCGAGCCGCGCGCTATGTTGATGAGCACGCCCTTCGGGCCGAGCGCCTCCAAAACCTTCGCGTTGATGAGATGCTTGGTCGCCGCGCCCCCCGGAGTGATCACCATGAGGATGTCGACCGCTTCGGCCATCGCGACGAGGGAAGGGTAATACGGATAGGGCGCGCCCGGCTTTGGGGAGCGGCTATGATAGGCGAGGCCAAGGCCGAATGCTTCGGCGCGCTTGGCGATCGCGTTGCCGATCCTCCCAAGGCCAACAATGCCCATCGTCTTTCCCCGCAAGGTGTCGGTGAAGGGGAAAGGTTTGCGCAGCCATTGGCCAGCGCGCAAATACGCATCCGCTTGCGGAAGCTGGCGCACCGTCGCGAGCAGAAGTCCCAACGCCGTGTCGGCGACCTCGTCGGTCAGCACGTCCGGCGTATTGGTCACGACGATGCCGCGCTTTGCCGCGGCATTCGCGTCGATATGATCGTAGCCCACGCCGCACGACGCCAGAATTTCGAGGTGGGGATAACGGTCGAAGAACGCGTCGTCGAGGCGTTCGTGACTTTCGCCCGCCGCCACGCCGCGGATCTTATCCGCAACCTTCTCGAGCTTCGCCTTCTGCTCGGCACCTGTAAAGGGCCGGAACACGGTGAAGGCCTTGTCGAGCCCGTCGGCCGTCTGGTTGGGAAGAGGGCCGGTCAACACGATGTCGATAGTCTCGGTCATTGAGCACCTGTGGCGGAGAAGCGAAATGTCGGCGAACGCCACCCCGCAAAAGGAGCAGCGCATCGGCTTGCCTTGTGGAAAGCGAAAAAGGATTATGCTCTAGACGCGAGAACCGCAACGGAGAAATTCCGTGGCGAAATTCGCATTAGGAGAGCTGTATGGCGAGCGTCGGCATCAAAGACATCCGCAAGGCATACGGGTCGACGGAGGTCATTCACGGCATCAATGTCGAGATCCTCGACGGGGAGTTCGTCACTCTCGTCGGGCCTTCGGGCTGCGGCAAGTCGACACTGCTGCGCATGATTGCCGGTCTCGAGGAAATCACGTCGGGGGAGATCAGGATCGGCGAGCGCGTGGTGAACGATGTGCCGCCCAAGGAGCGCGACATCGCCATGGTGTTCCAGAACTACGCGCTCTACCCGCATATGACGGTTGCGGACAACATGGCGTTCTCCTTGAAGCTGAAGCGGGCGCCCAAGACTGAGATTGCGGCGCGTGTCGACAAGGCAGCGGGAATTCTCGGGCTTCGCGCGCTGCTCGACCGCTATCCGCGTCAGCTCTCCGGTGGCCAGCGCCAGCGTGTCGCCATGGGGCGCGCCATCGTGCGCGACCCGCAAGTCTTCCTGTTCGACGAGCCTCTCTCGAACCTCGACGCCAAGCTTCGCGTCGCCATGCGCGCCGAGATCAAGGATCTGCATCAGCGCCTCGGCACGACGACCATCTATGTGACCCATGATCAGATCGAGGCAATGACCATGGCCGACAAGATCGTCGTGCTCCATGACGGACATGTCGAGCAGATTGGTGCCCCATTGGACCTCTATGATCGGCCGGCCAATCTCTTCGTTGCGGGCTTCATCGGCTCGCCTGCGATGAATGTGCTGAAGGGACGCATTTCGGGCGAGGGCGGCAGGCCCGCTTTCAAGGCCGAGAATGGCATCGAGATGCCTCTCGCAAGAGCGCCTGGCGCTTCGGACGGCACGCCTGCCGCATACGGGTTTCGCCCGGAACATCTGCGCATCGCACAAGACGGGGTGCCGGCCGAGGTGGTCGTCGTCGAGCCCACCGGCTCGGAGACCCAGGTCATGCTCAAGCTCGGCGGCTCCGATATCGTGGCGGTGTTTCGCGATCGCATCGCGGCGCGCCCCGGCGAGATCATCAAGATCGCGCCGGACCTTGCGAGCGTGCATCTTTTCGATGCGGAGAGCGGCCAGCGCCTGGCTGCGTAAGCCTTAGACGCGGAATAGCTATTTCGCGGGCGCGGGCGCAGGAGCCGATATGGGGGACGTCGCGGCCGGCGTGGGGTGGCGCGCCGCGTTGGAGAAGAGCGGATCGCGGCGCGCGTGGCGGCGCGATTTGAGGTGTAGGTTCAACGAGTTCCGGTAGGCGCGCAAGCCCTTCACGCAAAGCTTCGAGAGATCATTCACGTGCTCGCGCAAGCACGCCTGGATGCGGCCGCCGCCAGGCTTCTCGTGCTCGCAAAAGCGCTCGACCTCCGCTTTGCAGGGCCCCTCGCGCACACTGTGGAACGGGATGGTCGCCGCCGACGCCGTCAAAGCCACAAGAGTGAAGAGGGTTGCGATCGCCGCCTTCTTAACCATTGCTCGGCTCCTCCATGACCGCCCAAGACATGAGACGTAAGCTCAAGAGCCTCATACCAGCAGTGGCAAGAAACCTACAGGGCCGATCATCTCGATCACGCGAATTCGCACGATGGATCCGGCGCGAATTCAATCGGCCGGCTTGCCGGCGGCCGCCGAAAGAACGGTCGGCCCTATTTAAATCTTGATCGGCGACCATACCTCATGGACGCATGGAGAATTGGTGAGGCTTTGGCAATATTAGGATGTGCGCGTCTTCGCAAAATCACAGATTTTGGAAAGCTAGGAAGGCATCATTGTCTTCCGCCGCAGCCGAATTGCCGGCATCAGGCACCTCGCCTCTCGCGCTTGTTGCAATCGGGTTTGTGCAGCTTTACCGCC
>JAFAQA010000228.1 GCA_019246665.1 Hyphomicrobiales bacterium | reverse complement strand
CGAGCGCCGCCGCGTTGCGCACCACATATTGCGTGCCCCAAATGGGATCGAAATTCGCGAGATTGGCCTGGGGCACGAAACGCAAGGTGCGCGCGTCGGAGCCTTGCGCGAGCGCGGGAGACGGAAAGCGCGAAGCGGCCGCGAGCGTGCCCGTGCTCGCCAATCCCTTGAGAAGCGTTCTGCGGTCCATCTTATTTTACCTCTTCGTTCCGCTCTGCGCTCATGACACTCTCAAACGAAGCGCTTTGCAAGACGAAGGGTGATTAGCGCGAACCTCCCCACGGCAAAAAGCTCCATGCCAAGCTCGCGCCTTCATGTCCCGTGCACGGAAAATTGATGAGGTGAGGTGAGCTTTTCTCGCCAGGCTATCTCGCAAGGCAAAACAGAGCGGGGAAATGTCATCGATCGATCCGGCCTGAGTGTCGCCCTGGTTGCCCTTCTCATTCATTGAAAGAAAGAAGCACCAATCTCTGCTTAAGTGCGCGGGCCTTCCCTCTCCCCCAATTTTGTGCCGAGCCGCTCCTTTATCGCGAGCTCACCAGCACCATCATGCCCGGCAACGTGACGGTGGTGATGAGCCCCGCGACGATCCCATCTGGTTCCACGCTGACGGCGCAACTCGTGCAAAACGGCAATACGGCCGATGTCACCACCCTTCCTGCCCGCAAAAGCGGGCATCAGACTCTCATAGGCCTGCCTCAGAGGCCTGGCTTCTCGCTTTCAGCCGGAATGAGCGGAGGTGGGCGCCCTCCCCATCCCCTCAGTTCCTCGGCCAGGTGGTGTCGGGGTCGAGCGGGAAGATCGGGCGGCGCACATTTTTGAACGTGATCTCGTCGTAATTCGAGGTGCACACGCCGAGACCCGCGCATTCGACGATCGCGCCGGCGAGCTTGCCGAGATCGGCGCGCCAATGGACGCGGCTCTTGATGGCGACGAAGCGCTTTGCGCACGGGTCGATGCCGAGCACGCTCAGCATGTCGATCGCGGTCGGCTCCACATGCTTCGAAAGGAGCACGATCTCGACCTTTCCCGTGTCGAGGACGACCGTCGGGCCGAGCACCGTCTTGACGCCCCGATTCGAGGCCGAGCGGCTCGTGAAGGAGCCGATCGAGATCGTCTTCACCGTAGCCTCGACGTGGAGCGGCGGGTTCGGCCGGCCGAGCGCCGGAAGCGCGAGCTTGCCGCCGATCGAAAGCTTCGCTCGCGCGCCGATGCCAGCGGCGATGGCTTCGCGCACCGCTTGCGGATCGTAAATGCCGAAGAAGGCGACGTCCTCGAGTCCCTGGCGCAGGATCTCGGCGAGCACTGCCGTCGTGTCCATCGTGCCGCCGGAGGCGCAATTGTCGTAGTGGTCGAGGAGAAAGATCGGCGCCTTCTCGGGTCCCATGGCCTTGGCTCGCGCAACGGATTGAGCCAAGGGCTCCACCTTGAAGACGAAATCCTGCCGCGCCGCCCAGGACTCGTGCAAGAGCTCGTCAACGAGGCGGCGTGCAGCGACCACATCGCCATCCGTGGTGACGACGGCGCTCAGGCCCGCCTCGCGAATATCGGCGTGCGAGAAGCCGACGAAGAGCGCGGCCGAAAGGGCAGTGCCATCCTCCTCCCAGCGCGCGGCCTTCTCCTGCAATGTCTTGTTCGGCGCCTGATGCGTCCCTTGCGCCATGACATGGGGGAGCATCGGCACATTGCCCCAGGCCATTACCGGGCGCGCCTCCCCGCGGATCGCTTTCACGAGGAGCGCACCGGCGCGGCGCGCCGTCTCGGCCATATCGGTGTGCGGATAAAGATGATAGCCGGCGATCACCGTCGAGAGCTTGACGATGTCCTCGTAAATATTTGCGTGCATGTCGAGCGCGACCGCAATCGGCACCTTCGGATCGATGGCACGAAGACGGCGCAAGAGCTCGCCCTCGCCGTCCTCCACATGCTCGGCGACCATGGCGCCGTGCAAGTCGAGCATCAGGCCGTCGAAGCCGCCTTTCGCGACTGCATCCGTGATCGCCTGGGCGCAGGTCTCGTAGGCCATGCGGTCGACGGGCCCGCTCGGCGGCGCGCTCGCTGCGATCGGCACCACGATCTCGCCCCCGACGCTTGCCGCGACGTCGAGGAAACCGCCCATGCACGTGCCGGTGCCGCGGTAATGCGCGATGGCGGCTTCGCCCGACAGGGGCTTTTCGCCTTCCCGGCAGAACCGATCGATTTTCGTCGGCACAGGCGAAAAGGTGTTCGTCTCATGTGAG
>JAFAQA010000056.1 GCA_019246665.1 Hyphomicrobiales bacterium | reverse complement strand
CCAGCGATCAGCCGCAATCTCGCTTTGAGAACGCGCCACGGTCTGACCGCTTCATTAGCGGTACGCGATCAGGCGATGCGCGTTGCCATCCCTGGCATTCCGCCTATCGCTATGATGTCTGCGCTCAATTGCTCGATTGTGGTGCGGTATTGCATCGCCGTACGCCGGATGAGCGAAAATGCGTCCGGCTCGCAAAGATCATGGCGGCGCATGATTTGCAGGACAGCGGCAAGAACGATGCGTCGGGACCGAACGCGTTCCTCCAACCTCTCGATGCGTTTGGCAACTTCGCTTCTTCTTTGCACATGGTCGAATGCCACCACCAACGCGGTATAAAGGCCAGCCGAGCGCAATGGCTTGACGAGAAAGGATGCCGGCTTGAGTTCGAGCAGCCACTTCAAACGGCTTGGCGTCTCTGTTCCGACCAGCACGATCAAGGGTATGTCCATCTTCCAAATCGCGACGGGATTGGATTTGATGGGAATAATGTCGGCATCCAGGATTATAACATCGACAATATCGCTCGGCGTTGTTGAGTTGGTTGGATCGCCTTCTGTTATCGTCATGCCGAGTCGATTGAGTTGACGACGGACGATTGATATTTCGCGCTCATCCCGGACCCACATCAGTGCATGACGGCCGTGGATGGAAAAAGGCGATTGCCTCGTCATTTTACGGTACGCAGGTAATTCGGCCGCGTCATCATGGCTCCCCTGCTCCTTTCAAGCTTGGCCCCGATCGCCGAGAGGTCGAGATTTGAGAGATAGGGATCGGGCCGCTCGGGAGCGGCCGCCTCCCAGAAGATCTCGAACCGACATCCCGGAACAGAACGGGCCAGACGAGACGTCAAGAAGCAATGATTATTTTCGGGATCGATCCAAACCGGGCCTTGCGGTGAGTCATAGCGGTGATTTGCCGCCGCGCGCCGGACCGCTCCGACCTCCGTCGTGCCCGCGCGCCTTATGGCGCGGGCGAGCAGCAAAACGCAGACATAAGTCGACTGCCCATCGACGGAAGGGTGGCTATCGGCGCCGTAGCGCTTCTTCCATCGCCCAACGAAGGCGCGATTTTCCGGCCGCGCGATGCTTTCGAAATAGGCTGATGACGTGATGCACCCCACCGATGCCGCCGATCCGATCAGAGTCAGCTCCGGCTCGCACAGACTGCAACTCAGCATCGGAATCGTGAGGCCAGCGCTCATCGTCGCCTGGTGGAGAGCGCGAAAAAAATAGTAACTGGATTCTCCGACAAGTGTATTGAATACGACCGGCGGCTTGCGAACGACGATCTCCTTGACAATGTGCTCCACCGCCTTCTCGCCGAGTTCAAGAAGGCGTTCGGCAAGGATGCAGCCTCCCGCGCCGGTCACGATTTCCCGCATGACCCTGTTGGTTTCCCATGTCCAGACATAGTTAGACCCGACGCAGAATACGTCGCCGGCTATATTATCAAGCATATACCGCACCAACGGAATCACCGTGTGATTTGGGGCGGCTCCGACATAAATGACGTTATCGCTGCATTCGAACCCTTCATATCGCGCCGGATGCCAAAGCAGGCGATCGGTGCGCTCGACAATGGGAAGAACCTGCTTGCGCGAAGCCGAGGTATAGCAGCCGACGATATGGTCGACGCTATCCTCGCGTATGAGTTCCGCGCACGCCGTATGATAGGCCGCGACGACGCCCCCCGGATCACGCAGACGGGGTGCGAAGATAAAGTCGAATTCGGCGCTCTGATTGACTTCGTCGACCGCCATCAGCGCGCTCTTCAGCATCTCGCCCGCCATCATGGCGTAAGGTCCCGATCTGGAAAACACGAGACCGAGAGGGATGGACGGCTTATTCATGAGGAGACCTTTTTTCATGAGGCAGCCTTGAAGAGCAGTACGTCTTGAAGGAGCAGGCAACCTTGAAGAAGCAGGCAACCTTGAAGGAGCAGGCAACCTTGAAAGAGCGCGGTAGATCATGGCTCCCTGAATTCGCGGGAGCGTATGATACGCCCCCTTTTTAGCACCGATCGGCTGTTGGCGTCACCGGCGCTCCGAGCTGAACGCATTGACAAGCTAACGACGTTGCGACACGATAACCTGCTTACGCGAGTGCACATCGCGACGAAATCATCACTCCGCCAACGATGTCTGAGTGATGATCCTGATTTTTCGCTCTGCGATGTGACCAGCGAAACAATCGATAACGACGGCATTGAAGCCATTCGAGGTCATCTCGGGCCACGGGTGGCTTTTCGTTTGTCTCCTGCAAGTCGAGGATGGAGGAAGCATGCCCGTTCGCCTGCCGACAGTGGAGCAAATACGGGACCTGGGATCTGCTCATGGTCTGACCCTCACTGTCCATGAGCTTGCGGCCTTTCAGCAGGCCTTCAAAGGGCCGTTGGCCTCGTTCGGCCGTCTTGAAGACTTGGTCGAGCCCGTCTTGTCGCCGATCGTGGCGCGATCGCCCGGATATCGGCCGCCGGCGTCCGAGAACCCGTACGGCGCCTGGTACTGGAAGACCGATATCAGCTCGGGTAAAGACGGGTTGCTGAAGGGCAAGAAGGTCGCGATCAAGGACAATATCTGCGTTTCGGGCGTACCGATGATGAACGGATCGGCGCTGCTAGAGGGTTACGTCCCGGAAATCGACGCGACCATCGTCTCGCGGATTCTTGATGCGGGCGCCACGATCGCCGGCAAGGCTGCTTGCGAGGATCTCTGCTTTTCGGGCGCCAGCCATACCTGCGCGACCGGGCCGATCCGCAACCCGCACAACACGGCCCATAGCGCTGGCGGATCTTCGGGCGGCAGCGCGGCGCTCGTGGCCGCGGGCGAGGTGCCGATGGCGATCGGCGGGGATCAGGGAGGCTCGATCCGCACACCGTCGAGTTGGTGTGGAATCTATGGTCTCAAGCCGAGCTGGGGGCTCGTCCCCACCACGGGCTCGATGCCGATCAGTTACTCCCTCGATCATTGCGGTCCGATGGGCGCATCGGTTGAAGACATCGCGCGGCTGCTGACGGTCATCGCTGGTCATGACGGTTGGGACACGCGAACGATCGCGGCTCGCACGGGCGATTACATGGCGGCGCTCGGCAAACCGCCGAAGGGGCTGCGTGTCGGCATATTGCGCGAAGGGTTCGGGCATCCCGAGAGCGATCCCACCGTCGACGCAAAAGTGCGCGAGGCCCTTTCCGCGCTCGCGGAGGTAGGCGTCGAAGCCACCGAGATCTCCGTGCCTTGGCATCTCGATGGACCCCATGTCTGGAGCGGTGTCATTCTTGAAGGCGCCGCCGAAATGATGCTGAAGGGCTACGGCGTCGGCAACAATGTCCCGACTTATTACCCGCTCTCGATGCAAGAGGCCTTTGCCCGAGGCCTTGGAACGCGCATTGACGACGTGTCGCCGACCGTGAAATTAGTGCTCATCCTTGGCGAGTACATGCATCGCAACTATCACGCGCGCTATCATTCGAAAGCGCAAAATCTCCGCGTTCCGCTGCGCCGCGCCTATGACGACGCGCTCGCGCGGGTCGACGTACTGGCGATGCCGACCATCCCGTTCACCGCAACGCCGATTCCTCCGGCCGACGCACCGCTCGGCGAGATGATCGACACTGCCCTCAACATGCAGGCGAACACCTGCCCGTTTGATGTGTCGGGACATCCGGCCTTTACGGTGCCGTGCGGCCGCGCGGGCGGCCTGCCGATCGGCCTGATGCTGGTCGGCCGGCATTTCGAGGAGACGACCTTGATCCAATTGGCCTCCGCGATCGAAGCCGGATACGACTGGAAAAGACATTAGAATGATCGGACCATCGCTCAACACCGCCGCCCTTCCATCACACATGGGTGCGGGGGACCTCCGATGAGGACGGACCCGATGTCGCCGCGGGCGCGATCACCTATTCCTCCAGGCATGCCGCGGGCGGCGTTCTCCAGGTCGGGGATCCTCACACCACGCTGGGGCGCGGCGAAGTTTCCGGGATCGTCATCGAGCAACGCGCGACGGTCATGCTTCAGGTCGATCTCATCAAGAATTGAAGTTTCGCCTGGCCCTGGCGCGAATGACGGCTTCGACGAGATCGGGGCGAATCTGTTTTTTAGTCAGGCGGGTCGCCCGCGACTCGGGAACATGGTCGATCTGAAATATAGGATCGGCGCCTCGATTCAGAAAAATATGTCAGCGTGAAGTATCAGCAACCAGGGGAGGAGGACGACGATGACAATCAATCGCAGGGAGTTCTTACGGAATAGCGCCGCGGCGGCGGCGGCCGCGACCGGCGCGGAGACGTTCGCGTCGACCGCGGGGGCGCAGGAGGAGGCGATCAACGTCGCGGGCATCCACGATCTATCGGGTGGGCTCGATATTTACGGCAAGCCGATGGTCGATGCGCTGACGCTCGCCGTCGAGGAGGCGAATGCGGCGGGCGGTCTGCTGGGCAGGCAGATCAAGCTCATCAACTACGATCCGCAGTCGAACATGCAGCTCTATACCCAGTTTGCCCAGCAGGCCGCGCTCAAGGACAAAGTCGCCGTCGTGCATGGCGGCATCACCTCGGCATCGCGCGAGGTCATCCGGCCGGTGCTCGACCGCTTCAAGACGCTCTATTTCTACAACACGCAATATGAGGGCGGCGTTTGCGATCGCGACCAGTTCGACACGGGCGTCACGCCGGCTCAAACCGTCGAGAAGCTCGTGCCCTACGCCATGAAGAAATGGGGCAAGAAGGTCTATGTGATCGCCGCCGACTACAATTACGGCCAGATCACCTCGCAATGGGTGAAGAAATACGTGACCGAGAACGGGGGCGAGGTTTCCTCGATCGACTTCTTCCCGCTCGACGTGACGAATTTCGGTTCGACCATCTCCAAGATCCAGGCGGCGAAGCCCGATTTCGTCTGGTCGGCCCTGGTCGGCGGCGCGCATATTTCCTTCTATCGCCAATGGGCGGCGGCCGGTATGCGCACCAGCATTCCAATGGCCTCGACCACCTTTGCGGTCGGCAACGAGCACATTGTTCTATCGCCCGAGGAATGCAATGGCATGCTCATCTGTTACAACTACTTCCAGGACTTGAAGAACCCGACCAATCAGGCTTTCGTCGCGCGTTTCCTCAAACGGTTCGGCGCCGATTATCCCAACATCACCGAGCTCGCCATGGGCACTTACCAGGGCTTCGGGCTATGGGCCGAGGGTGTGAAGAAAGCTAAGAGCGTCGACCGCCTGAAGGCGATCGAGGCGCTCGAGACCGGCATTCGCATCGATGCGCCTTCCGGCGCGGTCACGATCGATCCGCCGACCCATCACTGCATCCTCGATGTGCACATCGCCGAAGTGAAGGACAAGAAGCTCAACGTGCTCGAGGATTTCCCGCAACAGAAGCCTTCGGATACGGCGGCCTCTTGCAATTTGATCAAGAACCCCAATGACAACCAGCAATACGTGATCAAGATCTGAGTCCGATCGGTCGCCGGCTTCTGTTCGGGAATCACGAACGTGGATCTAACGGCTCTCCTGGCGATCCAGGTTCTTTACGCGATCGCCAGTCTGGCACTGATCAGTGTCGGGCTGGCGATTATTTTCGGGATGATGCGGGTCATCAATCTCGCTCATGGCGAGTTTCTCATGCTCGGTGGCTATGCGGCGATCGTCGCCACGAACCATGGCATCAGCATCTGGATCGCCATGCTGGTGGTGGCGCCCATTGTCGTTGGGATCATCGGCGTCGTCGTTGAACGCACGATCATCCGTTTTCTCTATGGACGCATGATCGATACCATGCTCGCGACCTGGGGACTGAGCCTCTTCCTGGTTGGAATGACGACGGTGATCTTCGGCAACACCACCGTTGGAATCTCGGCCCCGCTCGGCAGCTTTCAGATCGGCGCCTACCGCAGCAGCGCCTATACGCTTTTCGTCATCGCCGCGGCCGTCGTCATATTGGCCGGCGTCTTCGCGGTGCTGCGCTGGACACGCCTCGGCCTCATCGCCCGTGGCACGATGCAGAATGCCGATATGGCGGCGGCGCTCGGAGTCAATCCGCCGCGCGTCTATGCGGTCACCTTCGGCATCGGAGCCGCTTTGTCGGGCCTTGCCGGCGGCGTGCTGGCCCCGGTCTCGGGCGTCTTTCCCACGATCGGCGTCGCCTATGTCGCCAAGTCCTTCATTACCGTCATTGGCGGTGGCGCGGCTATCCTCAGCGGCACGGCATCCGCTTCGGCGCTGTTCGGTAGCATCAACCAAGTCGCCACCTATGTGACGACACCAGTCTTCGGCGAGGTCGCGCTGCTCGCGGCTGCGATCATCCTGATTCGCCTCTTGCCGCAAGGCATCACTGGGCGCTTCTTTCTGGGGGGCATGTGAACGCCCGGACCCTCAACCTCGCCGGTCTCGCCGGCATCGGCGCCATCGGGCTCGCCTTCGTGCTGCTGACGCCGCGCTTCGCCGACCTGGATACCGTGCTCGAGCTCACGATCTACATGATCATGGCGATCCTTTCGCTCAGCCTGGCGCTTGTCTGGGGCTATGGCGGCATTCTCTGCTTTGGCCAATCTGCATTCTTCGGGCTGGGTGCCTATACCTACGCCATCGCCATGTTCAACATTGGCGAGAGCACCATTCCTTTCC
>JAFAQA010000042.1 GCA_019246665.1 Hyphomicrobiales bacterium | reverse complement strand
CCAGCGATCCTGCGCGTAGAGCATGTCCTGCTCCATCGCGAGCCATTCAGAACCGCGTCGGAGGAGTTCCGCCGCGTCCCCCTTGTTCATTTTCAGGCCCCGGGTGTCAGCGGGATCGAAATCCTTGAGTTGAAAGCCTTGGCCCTTCGTGACGCGGAACGGGTCGACGTATTTCTGCACGGCCTCCAGGATTTCCTTTCGCGGCATCTGACGCGTCCTCCCGTCGGCAGACTACTAGACGATTCCCGAAAATTGAAACCTACTTTGCTCCGGTAGTGTCCTTGGCGAGGCTCCCTCGCCATTGGCCGCAGCGGCAAGAAATTCTCGTGGCCCAACTTGGGCAACCGCGCCAGCGGCGGTCGCATCGGAGCGTTTCGCTGCGCCGAGATTCCGCAGGAGTGCGAAGCCCACGGAACCGTCGAAATTGGTCGGCTCATCATCGATGCGCTGGACGATCTGGGCATTCTCGATAGCACGCGTTTGCGGTCAATTTTGAAACCCGGCCCATGTCGGATGGAACCGAGCTGGCCAAATCCAGAAAATCTGGCCTGCCGGCGCGCCGTTACCTGGAGTACAAGCGAGGAGGCCTAAACCCGGAGGGAGCGAAGGTGGAGAAAGATCGACTGATCGCTTTCAGCGACGGAGTGATCGCCGTGATCATCACCATCATGGTGCTCGAGCTCAAAGCCCCTCCGGATGCGAGCCTGGATGCGCTGAAGACGGTAGCGCCGGTCTTTTTGAGCTACGTTCTGAGCTTCGTTTACGTCGCGATCTATTGGAACAACCACCACCATTTCTTCACGCTCGTCTCGCATGTCAGTGGGTCGGTGATGTGGGCGAACCTGCACCTCTTGTTTTGGCTCTCTCTCATCCCGTTCGCAACAAGCTGGCTGGGCGAGCACCCGTCCGAGCCCATTCCGACCGCCGTCTACGGATTGTCCTTGCTGATGCCGGCGATCGCCTGGTTCGTGCTTCAAGGAGTCCTTATCCGCGATCACGACGGCAACGCCTCGATGCTGGCTCGCGCGCTCGGCGGAGATCTCAAGGGTAAGGTTTCTCCGTTGCTGTACTTGGCGTCCATCTTTCTCGCGTTCGTCAATCCTTTGATATCCGACACCATATTCATCCTCGTTGCGCTACTTTGGTTGGTGCCGGATCGGCGGATCGAGAAAATGACGCAGCAAGGGCGGGCGGAACCATGACGCCCGGCAGTCGGGGCCCCTGCGCGGGAGCGAGGAATCGTAGCAGCGTGACGCGGTAAGTCGAGCAAACGCAGCCTGAAGGAGAGCGCTGAAGCCTCCGGCCACGAGGCTGAAAATGAGGCGCCGCTCGCTATTTCCCTTTTCGATCCTCCACCAACCACGCCTAGCGGAAAATACTTCCCCTTTCGGCGAATGTTGCTTTAGTCTTCGGTCGCTCAGAAACCGAAGACAAGCAACCGGGGTTTCGCCGATGGCGGTCAGGAACATCAGTATCGAGGCTGCGCTCGCAGAGGCGCACGAAGCTTTCGCCAAGCGCAATCCCAAGAGCCAAGCGGCTTACGACGAGGCGTGCGCGGCGCTGCCGGGCGGCAATACCCGAACGATCCTGTTCTATGCGCCGTTTCCACTGGCGATGGAGAGCGGGGCCGGCTGTCACCTGCGGGACGCGGACGGCCACGACTACCTCGACTTCCTCGGCGAATACACGGCCGGAATTTACGGGCATTCCCACCCGCGTATTCGCGCCGCCATCGATCGCGCGCTCGACGGCGGCATCAACCTGTCAGCCCATAATCTTCTCGAGGGAAAGCTGGCACGTGTGGTCTGCGAGCGTTTTCCGTCGCTCGATCTCGTTCGCTTCACCAACTCGGGAACGGAGGCCAATCTCATGGCGCTCGCCACGGTCACGGTGGCGACTGGCCGGCGCAAGATCCTCGTCTTCGAGGGCGGCTACCATGGCGGCGTGCTTTATTTCGGCGGAGGCGGAGCGCCGGTCAATGCACCGCATCAATTCATCATCGGCAGCTACAACGATGTCGGACGCGCCAAGGCGCTGATCGAGGAGCATGGGTCCGAGCTCGCCGCCATTCTGGTCGAGCCGATGCTCGGCTCCGGGGGCTGCATTCCGGGGGAGCGGGAATTTCTTCAGGCGTTGCGCGACGGCGCCACGCGCTGCGGCGCGGTGCTGATCTTCGACGAGGTGATGACCTCGCGTCTCTCGCCGGGCGGCTTGCAAGAAGCTTTCGGCATCATTCCGGACATGACGACGCTCGGAAAATATATCGGCGGCGGCATGTCGTTCGGGGCATTCGGCGGCCGCGCCGATCTCATGGGCCGCTATGATCCGCGCCGCCCCGATGCCTTGCCGCATGCCGGCACCTTCAACAACAACGTCCTCACCATGTCGGCGGGGCTCGCGGGGATGAGCGAGATCTTCACGCCGGAGGCTGCGCGCGAGCTCACGGCACGGGGCGACGATCTGCGGCGACGTCTGAACGAGCTTTGCGCCTCCCGCCGCGCCCCGATGGAGTTCACCGGCTATGGCTCGCTCATGGCGGTGCATTTCTCCTCGACGCCGGTGCGCACGCCGCGCGACGCGGTGCGCGGGCATCAAGGGCTGAAGGAGCTCTTCTTCTTCGACATGCTGGAGCGCGGCATCTATCTCGCGCGCCGTGGCATGGTCATCCTCTCCTTGCCGGTCGGCGCGGCCGAATGCGAGCGGCTTGTCGAGGCGGTAGAGGATTTCCTGTCGACCCGCGGGCCGCTTCTCCTTCCCGAGGCGCTGAGCGCCGCGTAGAGCCTGACGAACGCCTCAGTCTTGTTTCGCGCATCCACCGACGGCGGATGAGCCTCGATCTCGCCCTTCTCGGCCCTATCACGCAAGTGGTGTGGATCGATCTCCTCCTCTCCGCCGACAATGCGGTCGTGATCGCGCTGGCCTGCCGTTCGCTGCCCGACGCGCAGCGCCGTATCGGCATGGTGCTCGGCATCGCGGCAGCGATTACGCTGCGCGTGCTCTTCGCCTTCGTGGCGGTTGAGGTGCTCGAGGTGCCGTTTCTCAAGCTCGCCGCCGGCTTGGTGCTGATCTATCTCGGCATCAAGCTTGCTTGTGATGACGGCCACGGGCGCGCGGATGTGCCCGCAGCGCGCAACCTCTGGGCCGCCGTTTGGACCATCGGCGTCGCGGACGCCATCATGAGCCTCGACAATGTGCTCGCCCTCCTCGCGGCGGCGCGGCAGAACCTCGCCGTTTTCGCCTTCGGCATCCTTCTCTCGATCCCGCTCATCGTTTGGGGGTCGGCGCTCATCACACCGCTCTTGCGGCACTTTCCGATCCTCGCGGTCGGTGGCGGTGCCCTTCTCGGCTGGGTCGCCGGCGAATTGATCGCGCAGGACGCGATGGTCGGCCCGCTCCTGCAAG
>JAFAQA010000087.1 GCA_019246665.1 Hyphomicrobiales bacterium | reverse complement strand
CGCCCGCGCTCTCCGCCCCCGAATCGAGCAGCATGCGCGCGAAAACGAGCTTCCCGTCGCACTCGCGAACGCCGTCATCCGCATCGAGAGCAACTTCAACCCGCGGGCTGTCCATGCGGGAAACTACGGGCTGATGCAGATCAAGCTTGCCACCGCCCGCGCCGTGGGGTTTGGCGGATCGGCGGCGGAGCTCCTCGATCCCGATATCAATTTGCGTTACGGGCTGAAGTATCTCGGCTCCGTTTACCAACAATCGCAAGGCGATCTTTGCATCACGATCATGAAGTACCAAAGTGGTCATCGCGCCTTGCGAATGAGTGCAAGCAATCGCGCCTATTGCCAACGAGTGAAAGGCTTGATGACTCTGTCGGGTTAGACGCTCGAAAACGCGGTCTCCCCTGCTAGTCACATGGTCGCGAGCCTCAGCTACTGTGGATTCCAAGTAACGCGCCGCACTTTTTTTTGCCGATCTCCTGCCATTTTTCACGCGTCCCCAGTTGACGGAACGCGCGAGTTCGTGTCCCGTGTCAGGTGCAATCGGAAGTATTCGACGTAGTCATGTGCTGCGACGAAGGGCTTGGTCATCGATCCGCCGGTCCACCACGACGATTGCTTTCCCTCGGCGCGGCGCCGAGGGGAAATTTTGAAGAGCTTGGGTCGACAGGGATACCGCTGCATGGCTTCCGGTACTGTCAAGTGGTTCGACGAGACCAAAGGTTACGGCTTCATTCGCCCATCCGATGGCGGAAAGGATGTTTTCGTCCACATCACCGCCGTGCGCACGGCGGGACTGCAAACGCTGGCCGAAGGGCAGAAGGTCAACTTCGACCTCGTTTCCGAGCGCGGGAAAACCGCAGCGGGCAACCTTTCGCTCGCGTGATCACGCCTCCCGCGACGCGGGGCTCAAGTCTCGTCGCGGGTTTGCCGGCCGCCTTCCAGTGACCGGCTGCAGATATTCGGATGCTGCCGCGACACGAGCGGCAGCGTGGTGAATTTGCCTCGAATTTTCGGCTTCACGAAATTCACTCCCAGCCGGTTTGAGGCTCGGTTCGAAGCATCGCCTTGAACTCGCCTGAAGCGCGAAGAGCTATTCGGCCGCCTTGTGGGCCGCCTTCGCATTCTCCTCATCCATGAGAACCTTCGCGAGAAGCTTGCCAGCGGGGCTGCGCGGCAGCTCGTCGCGGATCTCGAGCGCGGCCGGCATCTCATGGCGGCCCAACCGATCCGCCAGAAATTCCCGCAGCGCCTCGAGGGTGAGCGTCGGCGCCCCTTCCTTCAGCGTCACGAAGGCCTTCGCCGCCTGGCCCCGATAAGCGTCGGGCACGCCGATGACGATCACTTCTTTCACGTCCGGATGTTCGTAAATCGCGTTCTCGATCGCCACGGGGTAGACGTTGAAACCCGAGGAGATGATCATGTTCTTCTTGCGATCGACGATGGTGAACTGGCCTTTCTCGTCCATCCTGCCGATGTCGCCGGTCAGAAAATAACCGTCGACGAAGGCGTCGGCCGTCGCTTGCGGCTTGTTCCAATAGCCTTTGAAAACGTTCTGGCCGCGAATGGCGATCTCGCCGACCTCGTGAGGGCCAAGCACCCTTCTCGGATCATCCAACGCCACGATGCGCAGATCGATCCCCGGATAGGGAATCCCGATGAGGCCCGGACTCGAGGGCTCGCTCATCACCATGCGCGTGCCGGCTGGCGAAGTTTCGGTCATCCCCCAGCCACCGCCCATTCGCCGGCCCAAAAGGCGCTCGAGCCGCTTTTCGACCTCGAACGGCATGGGCGCGCCCCCCGATCCGCATTGCTTCAAGGACGACAAATCGCGCTTCTCGATGCCGGGCAGATTGGCGAGCGCGATCCACATCGTCGGAACACCAAGCATGGCAGTCGCCCGTTTCGTCTCGATCTCGGAGACCACGGCTTGTGCATCGAAGCGCGGATGCAGCAAGAGCTCATTGCCGTCACGCAAGCCCCGCAAAAGGATCACCGAAAGCGCGTAGATGTGAAAGAGCGGCAGGACGCAGACGATACGCTCCTCGCCCGGCACCAAGCCATTTGGCTCATTCCAGCTTCGATACATGCTGACTGTCGCGGTGAAATTGGCGTGAGAAAGCATGGCGCCCTTGGGCATTCCCGTGGTGCCGCCGGTGTATTGCAGGACCGCGACATCGTCGGGCGAGATTTTCGCACGCGCGTGCGATCCTCGCCCGCGAAACAGCTCGGCGAGCGGTGCGACGCCTGACTTCCAGGGAACGTCGATCCCGGAAGAGGAGCCCCAACGCGCATCATCGCCCACCCATACGCGCTCGACGTGGCCCTCGGCGTGAAGCGCCAAGGCGTTTTGCAGGAGAGTGGGAAAATTGGTGGTGATGAGCGTCCGCGCGCCCGAATCCTTGACCTTGTGAGCAAGCTCGCGCGGCGCATCGAGAGGGCTCAAATGCGCGATGCGGGCTCCCAGTCGCAAGGCCGCGAAGAAAGCGATGGGATGATAGGGCGTGTTCGGCAGGTAAAGCGCCACGGTGTCGCCCTTGCCGATTCCCGCGTCAGCAAGGCCCGAGGCAAGCTCGGCGACCAGCTTACCGAGTGCCGCATAATCGAGGCGTGCCTCGCGATAGGAGAGGGCCGGCCGCTTCGGACCTTCGGCCACCGCCTTATCGAGAAGATCAGGCAAGGTGCCGATCTCGATCGGGACATTCCAGCGAGCGGCACTCGGAAAGGCATCGACCCAAGGGCGAGAAGTAGCAGTGCTCATGATGTTTGCCGGCCAGTTTTTTCTGAATGCACGCCTTGTTTCCCGCTTTGAGCGGTCGACCGTCACGCAGGGGGGCAAATTAGCCGAGGGCGCGGACGGGCGCCAGCATCGCGCGGAGCCGAAGGCTGTTCCGCCTTCACGAGGTCGCGACTTGATCAACGCGCGGCTTGGCAATGCAGCGTGACCGCGCGCAGGACACTGGACCTTGTCATTCCTCCGGCGCTCCCTCTACAAGGTTAAGAGGAATTTCGGAGCTCTCTTCGTGAACGTCATAGCCAAAACGCTTCCGCGCATCCTGCCGACGGCAACGCCCGACGAGGTGGGGCTTTCGCCCGAAAGGCTCGCAAAGCTCAGCGCGGTGATGCGCCATGAGATCGAGACAAAGCACGTGCCCGGTGTGAGCATGCTTATTTCGCGGCAGGGCATGGTCGCCTAT
>JAFAQA010000086.1 GCA_019246665.1 Hyphomicrobiales bacterium | reverse complement strand
ACCGGTTTCCTGGAGATCGATCGGCGCGAGCGCCGCTACGCGCTCGCTTCCGATCGCATCCGCCATTATCGCGAGTTCATGCTGCCCCTCTCCGAGGAGGCCACGCGCGACCAGGCGGCCCGATGCATGGATTGCGGCATCCCGTATTGTCACAATGGCTGCCCGGTCAACAACCAGATCCCCGATTGGAACGATCTCGTCTACAGCGGGGAATGGCAGGCGGCGCTCGAGAACCTCCATTCCACCAACAACTTTCCGGAGTTCACAGGGCGCGTTTGCCCCGCGCCTTGCGAAGCCTCCTGCACCCTGAACATCCAGGACGCGCCCGTCACGATCAAGACGATCGAATGCGCCATCGTCGATCGCGGCTGGGAGGAGGGATGGATCGTCCCCGAGCCGCCCATGCGCCGCTCGGGCAAGAGGGTTGCCGTGGTGGGCTCAGGCCCCGCTGGCCTTGCTTGCGCCCAGCAGCTCGCCCGTGCGGGGCATGATGTGCATGTTTATGAGAAGAACGCGAAGCCCGGCGGCTTGCTGCGCTACGGCATCCCCGACTTCAAGATGGAAAAGCACCATGTCGACCGCCGTGTCGCGCAAATGGAAGCCGAGGGCATCATCTTCCATTGCGGCATCACGGTCGGTGCCGAGCTCGGCGCGTCAAAGCTCATCGCCGATTACGACGCCGTGGCGCTGGCCGGCGGCGCTGAAAAGCCGCGCGATCTGCCCATTCCGGGGCGGGAGCTCAATGGCGTCCATTTTGCCATGGATTTTTTGCCGCAGCAGAATCGGCGCGTCTCGCGCGAGCCCATCATCGCCAATGATCAGCCGATACTCGCTTCCGGCAAGCATGTCATCGTGGTCGGGGGCGGCGATACAGGCTCCGACTGCATCGGCACCTCGGTCCGCCAGGGCGCGCTTTCGGTGACGCAGCTCGAGATCATGCCGCGGCCGCCCGAGAAGGAAAACAAGCTTTTGACCTGGCCGGAATGGCCCTTGAAGCTCCGCACCTCTTCGAGCCATGAAGAAGGCGCCGAGCGCGATTTTGCCGTGATGACGCAACGCATGTCAGGCGAGAACGGCGCGGTGAAGACGCTTCACTGCGTGCGACTCGACACGGCGATGAAGCCCGCGCTTGGAACCGAATTCGAGCTCAGGGCCGATCTCGTCCTGCTGGCCATGGGCTTTGTCTCGCCGGTGCATGAAGGCCTGTTGTCGGATCTTGGAGTCGGCTTCGACGCACGCGGCAATGTCGCCGCCAACACGGCGGAATATCGCTCCTCGATCGACAAGGTGTTCGCGTGCGGCGATATGCGCCGAGGCCAATCTCTCGTCGTCTGGGCCATTCGCGAAGGACGCCAGGCGGCGCGTGCGATCGATCTCTTCCTCGAGGGCGAGACTGCGCTTCCGAGGTGAGGGGGCCGGAAAAGTCGAGCGCGCGTTTAGGCGGCCCTTGCGGCGCGTGCCGCCATCATTTCTTCGAGCCCTTCCGTCATCTCGTCCCAGACGCGGCCGAGCGCCGCGTCCTTCTTGGCCGTATCGGCATAGGCGGCGACTGCTTTGTGGTCGTCGAGGAGGTGCGGCAGCTTCGCAAAGCCCATGAGTCCGTCGAGCGAGAAGCGCACCGGAGTGAGCCAAACATCGGCGGTGGTGAGCTGGCCCGGGAACGCGTATTCGCCCTTGAGCAACATGGCGTCGAGATGCTTGAGGCCTTCCTCGAGTTTCGCAAGCTGCGTCGCGATCAGCGCCTCGTCCCTATCTTTGCCATCGAACATATAGAAGAGCGGCATCATCGGTTGCATGACGTAAAGGTCGGCCACTTGCGTGATGAGCCGCACGCGGGCGAGCCCTTCCGCCGTCTCGGGCCGAAGCGAGGCGCGGGGATGGGCGTCTTCGAGGTATTCGACGATGACAGCAGATTCCGCGATCACCGTTCCATCATCGAGAAGAAGGACGGGGATGCGCACGAGCGGGTTGATCGCGCGGTATTCTGGAGAGGTCCGCCAATCGACGGGTGGAGGGGTGATGTCGACGGCAAGACCCTTGGCGTAGATGGCGCCCCGCACACGCGCGGCATAAGGCGACAATGGCAACGAATAGAGCTTCACGGCAGGTCTCCGGCGAATGAGAATTGCCCCCGCGCCATGCCATTTCGACTCTGATGAAGCAAGGGTTGGCTCAGACGAGCTTCAGATTTCAGAGGCCGAAGCCCTCCGCAGCCTTCAGGGTGAAGAGCGCCAGCTGAAATCGTCAGAGCGCCCGGGTTTCGCGGCGCGCCATTGATCAATGGCGAAGGAGGAGGCCAGCGGTCGCGGCGCACGCGTCACGGGTGGCGTGAGGAGGCCGTCGGAGGCGCGTTCTGGCGTCGTGAGGGAGATGGTGGGCCCCACGGCCGGGCGTTCGGGAATTTTCGCGATCAGGGGCACGGAATCGGTCGAGGGCGGAGTTCCGGCCATCTGGTCGATCAGACGTTCTATGTCACCCTTCGCGCCGGGCTGGCCGGGCGAAGCGAGAATCGCATCGGGTGCGGTCGCGGGTTTCTGCGCCAGGATGCGTTTCACCTCGACGTCGGCAAAATAAGCAGCCTTGAGCGCACCTTGCTGAGTGAAGCCCACGCCGTCGCTGGTGCGCAACCTGACTGTCGTTCCGTTCAGCGCCGGGCCAGTATCGGTGTATTTGCCGTCTTCCCCGATAAAGGCGTCATGCAAGTCGACGAAAGTGCCACCTGCATTGTGCACCGCCTCACGGACGATGGCATTGAGGCTCTGTAGCTCCTCGGATGATTTGGGCGTGCCCATCATGACGGGAAGGCCGACCCAGACCACGGGCACATTCTTTTCCTTGAAGACGCCGAGCAACGCATCAACACGCCTGCCGTAGGCTTCGCGCCAGGAGTCCGCCCCCGGATCAAAGGACGTTCCGGCATTCGTCAAATCGTGGGTGCCGATCAGGATCACCCCAACATCATAATGTTGCGGGCCCGACAGCAAGGCGCGCGCGCCCTCGACCCAATCGTAGATGTCGACATGGGTGAGGCTCGACATTGGCTTCGTTTTGCGCACGACCTGGACATCAGGGTTGTCGGCGAATTCCTGATCGATCCCTTGGGCAAGCTTATCGGCGAGCGCATCGCCGATGACGAGGATTGCGGTCGAAGGATTGGTCTTCGTCTTGATCTGCACATCCTGCGGACCTTCCTTGAGCCCGCTCGGATGGTGGACCGCATGGGCGCCGGGGTTGTTGGATGAGCGCCGTGGCGCGGGCTCGACGGGTTGTTTCACCGGCGCAGGATTGCCGGCGCGTATGAACCGTTCGAGGAAGGATTCCTGGGCGCCGGCCATGGGTGGGAAAATCACGCATGCCGAGGCAAGCGCGAAGAGAAGAGGAGCGTATCGCAACGGCCAACGCATTGGCTCTCACTACCCCCTCTTGATGGCGGGATATTGACCTTTCCCGGCGAATTGTCCCCTGGCCAACGCGTTTTTGTCCCTTTTGTTCATGATCTTCAAACGCTTATAAAAAGGCTCACAATCTCGTCGAGTTCTCTTTGGCCACAGCCTTCAGTCCGAGGCCCCGCGCAGTCTCTCGAGCATGAGAGGCGTGGGAAAGCCATCGGGAACGAGCCCGATTTGAGCCTGAAAACGCCGCGTGGCCTCGCGCAGCGCCGGGCCGAGATGCCCGTCGAGCT
>JAFAQA010000057.1 GCA_019246665.1 Hyphomicrobiales bacterium | reverse complement strand
GCCGTCAGGCGTAATCGGGTTGTGCAAATAAAAGATGCCTACTTGCTCGAGGCCGAGGCGCCGCAGGCTTCCTTCCAGCGAGTCGGCAATGGCGTCGCCGACACGACCGAAATGCTCGGGCGGCAGTCCGACCTTGGTGCCCACAATTGCGTTTGTCGCTCGCAGCTTGGCAAACAGACGGCCGAGATGGGTCTCGGACGCGCCATTGCCGTACTGCACGGCGGTGTCGAAATAATTTACTCCCGCCTCGAGTGCCTGGGAGACGGCTCGTTCCTGTTCGGCCGGATCACCGCGTACCATCAGCCCCCCGACCGCGCCACAGCCGAAGCCAAGAATCGACATAGGCAGCCCAGTGCGGCCGAAAACGCGCATCTCCATTGACGTCCTCCCTCTAGTCACGTTCGCCTCAGTCTCCGTTCCAATTGAGGCGTAACCGCCCCTGTCGTCCCTAGGCGAACTACATCAAGTCTTACAAATTCAGCAACGGTCGCCCTCGATGAAGCAATCGAGACGCCGAGCCGGCGGCGACGCGCGCTCGACAGTGCCGATGATGGTGCTGCCGCGGCGTGGAAGCCGCGATACAGCCGGCCAGCGATAACGTGGCGATCAGCCCATGCCGACCTTCCGGGCAACCTCGCCGTCGAAGGCGAGGGCCTTTTCCCGAATGCTTGTCGCCATGCCGAGCTTGCAGTCGATCAGCGGCGGCAGATCTCGGCAGCGTCTACAGCGGGCGCGCCGCGCCACGGATCCGAGCGTCTCTTCGGAGCGTCGGCTCGCGAGCATGATGCGAGCGCTGCGCCGGCAATATACGCAGCGCACGCGAAGCCATTCCCAGCCGCCATCCAAGGCGTCACCAACTCTCTGAGGGACATCATCGTGGCGGGGCAATGCGCTTTCTCACATATCCGCGAGAGGTGTTTGCGCGGGTGCGCTCAAGCTCCTCGCTCAAGTGATCGAGGAGGATGATGAGAGCCGGGATGGCCGCGCGCGCATCTCCGCCGCAAGAGGAGATCGCGATGTCGACATCGGCTTCGATCGAGCGCTTGGCCGTGAAGGTCTTGGCGACTTTCTCCGGCATGAGTTCACCCGCACAATCACGTTCGACGCCCGCAAGGGCGTCGTGGTCGGTCTTGGCTTTTCCCGGAACTTCGTTTGGCTTGTTCTTATTATGTTCTCACGAAGAGAGTCAAGCAGCGCCGATCCTGGTAAATCCGCTGCGCTTCAATTTCGTGACATCTCTGTTCTCTTACCGACTGCCTCAAGCCTGTTTCCAACGGCCGGGAAATCAGCGCCACATGGCGCGCATGCGCGCCGCGACATCCACTCTTGGGCCCTGGCTTGGCGCGCGACCCGGTGCTTCATAAGCCGAGGCCGGCCACCCCTTTTTCTCGAACAGCGAAAGCAGCGTGTTCGGGATAAACCTCGTGCGCTGCGCATAGACGTGGCGGTCGCCCTGGCTGCTCTGGCCGTGCGTGTAGAAGCGTTGCGGGAGGATCACCTGCAAATCATCTTTCGCACGCGTCATGGCCACATAGAGAAGCCTGCGCTCCTCCTCGAGCTCGGCCGAGCTTCGCGTCGAAAGGTCGGACGGAATGCAGCCATCGACGCTGTTGAGCACATAGACTGATTTCCACTCCATCCCTTTGGCGGAATGGATGGTCGACAAGATGAGGTAGTCCTCGTCGAGCAAGGGTGAGCCTGCCTGGTCGCTCGTCGCCTCCGGCGGGTCGAGCGTAAGCTCGGTCAGGAATCGCTCGCGCGAAGCATAGCCGGCGGCGATCTCCTCGAGCTGAAGGAGGTCCTCCTTGCGTATCTCGGCGTCGTCGTAGCGCCGTTCGAGCAGCGGCTCGTACCAGGCGCGCGCCCGCGCAATTTCCGCGGGCCATGTATCCTCTTGGGTGTCGAGGCTATGGACCACGTCAAGCAGGTCATGCCAATGGCCCTTTGCTCTGGGGGGCGGTTCCACGTCCGCCAAGGCATCGAAAGCCGCGTCGCTTTCGGAGAGCCGATCCATGACGGTTTGGGCAGCCTTCGGGCCCACGCCGGGCAACAGCAGGAGTATCCTGAAGCCCGTGACGCGATCGCGAGGGTTCTCCACGAAGCGCAGAAGTGCGAGGAGATCCTTCACATGCGCGGCTTCGAGGAATTTCAGCCCGCCGAATTTGACGAAGGGAATGTTGCGGCGCGTGAGCTCGAGCTCGAGCGTCCCGCTATGATGAGAGGCACGAAACAGCACGGCCTGCTGCTTGAGCCTGACGCCCATCTCGCGGTTTTCCAAGACGCGTTCGACGACGTAACGCGCTTGGCTCATTTCGTCCGGGACCGTCACGAGGCTCGGGCGCTCGCCTTCGGTTCGATCGGACCATAGATTCTTGGTAAAGCGCTCCTTCGCAAGCTCGATCACGCCGTTTGCGGCCGCGAGGATCGGCTGCGTGGAGCGGTAGTTCTGGTCCAGTGTGATGATTTTCGCGTGCGGTGTGAACTGGCCCGGAAAATCGAGGATGTTGCGGACAGTGGCAGCCCGGAACGAATAAATCGATTGAGCATCATCGCCGACGACCGTAAGGCCGGCGCCATCCGGCTTCATGCGCGAGAGAATGGAGGCCTGCAGGCGATTCGTGTCCTGATATTCGTCGACCATGACGTGATCGAAGCGCTCCGAGAGATGCGCTGCGAGTGAGGAGCTCTCCATCATCTGCGCCCAGTAAAGGAGCAGATCATCGTAATCGAGCACGTTCTGGCGCTGCTTGGCCTCGACATAGGCGCCGAACAATTCCTTCAGCTCATCTCCCCAGGCGCCGCACCAGGGAAAATGGGCAGGCACGATCTCCTCGATCGGTTGCTCTGAGTTTACGCAGCGGGAATAGATGGCGAGGCAGGTGCCCTTCAGCGGAAAGCGCTCTTGCGTGCGCGAGAAGCCGAGATCATGTCGCATCATGTTCATGAGGTCGGCCGCGTCGTCGCGGTCATGAATGGTGAAGGCCGGATCGATCCCGATCTCGGCCGCCTGCTCACGCAGGATGCGCGCGCCGATGCCGTGAAAGGTCCCGGCCCAGCTCAGTCCACCGACGACGGCTTGCGCGCTGTCTCCAATGACGCGACGCGCGATCCGTTCAACGCGGCGGATCATTTCGGCGGCCGCGCGGCGCGAGAAGGTCATCAGCAAGATGCGCCGCGGATCCACGCCGTTAACGATGAGATGGGCGACGCGGTGCGCGAGTGTGTCGGTCTTGCCTGAACCCGCGCCGGCGATGACGAGAAGGGGAGATGCCTTCGCGCTCATTCCCCCCGTCACGCCATGCTCGACCGCTTGCCGTTGTCGCTCATTCAGGCGCTCGAGATAGACAACGTTCATGATTGCCGAATCGCGGTGAGGTCCGCGGGGATAAGATCACGATTCACGTTTCGTTCGCAAGCCGCGCAGGTTGGATTTCATCGAAGCGAAAATGCGAGCAAACATAGATTTCTCGAAAGATGATGAATGAAGACATCCGCGCTGCATTATGCTTGTCAGATGCGGCAACGAATCGAGCATCGTTGAAATGGGGACTTGTCAGCAAGGATCGGCCCGGCGCCGATTTTCCGGAAGCGGCCGAGACAATACTGTCTTGGCTCATCGGCAAAACAGCGCTCCTTTGCGAGCACGAAGAGCGACCGCGTGATCGTGCCTTGGCCGTCCTCGATTGATCTGCCCTATGCAACCTCCGGGTTCCTTGTCGGAACATTGGTCGGCATGACGGGCGTCGGTGGCGGCTCCCTGATGACGCCGATACTGATCCTGCTCTTTGGCGTATCTCCGGCGACGGCCGTCGGAACCGATCTCTTATTTGCCGCCGCCACCAAAACTGTGGGCAGCTTGGTGCACGGATTCAATCACACGATCGATTGGCGCCTCGTGGCCCGTCTTGCGAGCGGTAGCGTGCCCGCCACTTTGCTGGCGCTACTCGCGCTCTACTCCTTGGATATGAGCGGTGGGGGAACGCGCCAGATCATCACCCAAATCCTTGCGGTGGTGCTACTCTTCACGGCCGCGCTTTTGATCATGCGCGAGAGCATTGCGGCGCGCTATGCTGGACGGATCGGCGATCTCGGCGAGCGTTCGATTGCACTCATCACGATCGCCATGGGGGCAACCGTCGGGTTTCTCGTGACATGCTCGTCCGTTGGTGCAGGCGCCATTGGGGTAACGGCCCTCCTTATCCTTTATCCACGATTGCCAGCTGCTCGCATCGTAGGTTCGGACATAGCGCATGCCGTGCCGCTGACGCTGATCGCCGGGCTTGGCCACGGGGCCATGGGCTCGATAGACCTGCATACGCTTGGTTCGCTGTTGGTTGGATCCATGCCGGGCATATTTTTTGGCAGTTCCATATCCCCGCGCCTTCCGGATCTTCTTGTCCGCTATGTTCTGGCGGCCGTGCTTGTCGCGGTCGCGGCAAGACTGCTCGCCTATCGTTAGTTGAGCACGGGGAGGAAAGAGGCTCTCTCCTGTTATGCACCCTGGGCCTCGGAGCCGATCGCGTCGTAGGAAATGGCGGCTTCATGATGTCTTTGCTGGCCGCTGGTGAAGATTCGAGAACGCTGGGACCGAGCCGAACAGTTTGGCATCGAGCCATCAAGCTCTCCGCAGTCGAGCTGCGACAATGCCCACGACCTCGGACGACCTCTATCGGTGAAGCGGGCGCTGCGCCTCTGCACCAGCACAAAGGGAATACCCGCATCCAGGAGCTTGCGGACCTGCGGGCTTTCACAATGAGGAGAAAGCAACACCATGCCGTCGACCTGCCGGTCGATCAAACTGCGCATCTGGTCGATTTGCCTGGCTTCATTTCCGTCCGTGTTGCACAAGAGCAAGATGCAGCGCTCTCGTATGGCCACGTCCTCGATGCCGCGAATGAAGTGCGGATAGCTGGGGTTCGCGACATCGGCGACCAAGACCCCGATTGCCCTCGTGCGCCGGGTTCGAAGCGCCTGCGCCGTCGGCGATGCGCGATAACCAAGCCGATCGGCGACCTCTTGGACGAGACGGCGTGTCTCATCAAGGACGTAGCTCTTTCCAGTCAGCGCATTCGAAACCGTCCACAGGGCAACTCCTGCTTCACGCGCCACGTCGCGGATGGTGGTTCGCACGACGGCTAATTTTGGCTTCCGTGCCATCCGGATTCTACCTTGTTGGGGCGCGCGGCATCGCGCACGTTTCTTGCCGCCGTGTCTTGGGCTTCACGCAAAAGCCCACTGCCCCATCCCTAGACGCCGTGGAGAGGAAGCATTTCCTTTCAGGATAGCCGTTCCCTAAAGACAAGAACCAGCGCTCGCGCTCGTCAAGCCTCGCAGCAAAGCCACGCTACGTCTTCTCGCGCGGAGCGAAGAGAGGTCTTCGAGAGCGCCAGAAGGTCGCCTTTTCGTAAGCATGCCAGGTCGTGAGGCGCTCTCACGTCTCAATGTCGAGCGGGAGAACTCGCACTCATGAGCCCGCTCGCGAGGGTCGAAAGCCGCGCTTTCTCGGGCGCCGAACCTTCAGCATCTTACTTCACTGTGATCGTGATCTTCTTCGAGACGAGCGGCGGGTTGAAGGGAAAGTGCTTGGCGTCGCCCAAGACGAGCTGAAGCGTGTGCTTGCCCGGCGGCAGCTCCAGACGAGTCTCAGTCTGGCCCGCGCCGAAATGAAGGTGGCTCTTGTCCTGGGGAATCGGTTCGTTGGTATCCAACGGCTCGTTCACATCGATCAACAAGTGATGGTGCCCGCTATTGGGGAACGTGTCCCCTGCATGAGTCACCCCCATATTGCGCAAGCCGAAGCGGCACCAGAATGGGCCTTTAAGCGTGGCCCCATCGAGCGGCCAAATGAAATAGAGAACCGCGTCCTTGGGTGCCGGCGTTCCCTGGGCAAAGGCAGCAAAGGATGATGCCGTGGCGAGCATCGCCGAAAGCATGAGGAGCCGAGTGAGCTTCATGCGCCCTCTCCCGTGCTGTCGAGTGCCAAAGTCACAAGCTGGAGGTTGATCGGCAAAAAAGGAAACAAATCTGCTGCGCTGCCTGCGACGTGGAATGTTCTGGCGCTCCAGTTGAACACAACATGCTAAGGCGACAGGGCTATGCGAAAGCCATGCGTGGGGTAGCGCACGCCCGTGTCATAGTGGTCCCTGTTTGACGGCCGGACGTAGCTCGCGTCATTTTTCCAGGAGCCGGAGCGAATCACGTGTGACACGCAATCACCGTCCATCCAAGGTGCCCCATCGGTGGGTGCGCCTTGATAGTTTCGGTGCCAGCAATCCTCCACCCATTGATCGACGCCGCCGCCCATGTCGTAAAGCCCGAAGGAGTTGGGCTTGAAGCTGCCGACTTTCGCCGGCGACTCGGCGGCCGTGGAAGCGACCGCGACGCAGTTCTTGCAATTCGCCATGCCGGGCTGGAGCTGATCGCCCCACCAATACTTCGTTTGCGTCCCGCCGCGGGCTGCATATTCCCATTCAGCTTCGCTCGGCAAACGGTAAGGCTTATGCGTCACTTGCGCGAGCCAGGCCAGATACTGCTTGGTGTCGCTCCAGCTCACATTGGTGACGGGAGCATTTTCATCGCCCAACGCCGTGAACTCGCAGGCGTTTGCCGCTGCGCACTCATTCCACTCGCGAACGGTAACGGGAAACTTGCTCATGGCAAACGGCTTGATCGTCACCTGGTGAATGGGCTTTTCCGATGGGTCGTCAGTGCTGCCCATGGCGAAATTGCCGCCTGCGAGTTTTGCCATTTCCGGTTCTTTCACCGAAGGCGAAGCGGGTGGGGGCGAAGCCGGTTGTCGCGTGGCCGGCGAAGGCGTGGCGGCGTCGGGCGAAGCTGGCGCCTCCGCCTGAGGGGGTGCCGTCGGTTGCATGGTGGGCGCGATGGCGGCGGCCGTCTCGGACGGCTTGGGAGAGGCGGGCGCGGCGGGGGCAGAGGGTTGTGCGCCAATGAGGTTGCGCCCGGGCAGCATCGTGTACCAAAGGCCCGCTGCGACGGCGAGCAAGGCGATGCACGCCAGCACCACAAAGGCAATCTCGCGCCGCTTCTGCGCCCTCATGAACGCGGCCGGATCGGGGAGCACCCGGTACACCCTCACCGGGTCGGTGATGTTCTTGACCTGACGATCTCCGAGCGACTGATAGCCGCAAACGAGCTTGTGCTTGATCTGCTCGTAAACTCCCCCCGAAATGTAGACTTGCCCCGGATTGGCAATTCCTTCGAGGCGCACGGCGACATTCACGCCGTCGCCGAATACGTCGTTCGCATCCATGATGACGTCACCGAGATTGACGCCGATCCGGTAAAGAAGGGCCTGCTGAGCAGGCAGTGCGGCGTTGCGCCCGACCATGCTTTGCTGGATGACGATGCCGCAGCGGACTGCTTCGACGGGGCTGTCGAAAATCGCAATGAAGCCGTCGCCCGTCGTCTTGACCATCCTGCCATGGTGTTCGGAGATCGTCGGCTCGACGAGCTCACGCAGAATGCGCTTCAGCCGCGCATGCGTCCCCTCTTCGTCGGTATTCATGAGTCGGCTGTAGCCGACGATATCTGCCGCCATGATCGCAGCAAGACGCCGCGGTGTCGGATCTCCCGGAGACCCGCCTCCTCTACGCGGATGAATTTGGCGAATCTCGCCGCGCATGCTCAGCGTCGCTCCCGAGTCGAAATCAACCAAGGCGAGTCATTGGTTTCTTGCCGTCGCGGCCGGCCCGCCGCACTGCCAGTGAGGGCTTCTCGTGAAAAGAAAGGCCCCAGGCCATCAAGCATTTCACCGATCTGTGGAGCACCGCTCCCCGAATGGCGCTCCCAAATCAAGCAAGATCATAGATAAAGCTGCAGGTATCGGCAACATGATCAGCTTTGGAGCAAATGATGCCTCAGATCGAGGCGTGCTGATAACTCGATCGAGGTAGGAACCTGTGCCTGCTCTACAGCATCACTTGCAGATTTTTCCTGCATATCGGCGCGAATTTCATCTGGATTTTTCCTGGATAACAAGGTGAGGACGAGGAGCAAATCCAACCCAGATGGACGCTTCCCTTGCGGTCCCCATTGGCTATATTGCGCCATGCGGCGCCCGTAGCTCAGCTGGATAGAGCACCAGACTTCGAATCTGGGGGTCGGAGGTTCAACTCCTTCCGGGCGCACCAAATATCTTCATAATCTCTGAGGCTTATGAGTCGTTTTGTTCGACGCGACGACAACCATTTCGCGCGGGGCTAAACGCAGGACCAAACCGTGTTGAAAAGCCGTCGCCCCCGGTCCTTCAGCTGAGGCCACGCGAGCCGAGGGGATCGCGCGGTCGGACCCTACAGGGTGTTGATCCTGGGCCAGCGTTGGGCTCGCGCCGACCGGCCCAGGCGACCCTACCGAAAACGAAAAGTGCCAGCCGAAAGGCCGGGCCTCGAGGGGTTCACGCTCGCCCAAAAGAAAAAAGCCCCGGGGAGGCCGGGGCTGGTTTTGCCGGAAGGTTGTTTTCCAGTGACGGTCTTCTTGATTGTGGTAGCCTTCCTAGGAGAATGGTCCTTGCCTGAAAGGAGAGGATATATGGGTCGAATTTCGGGGAGCATATGGGCTGTGGTGATAGCAACCGGTTCCTATGCGGTGACGGGCAATTATTCCTTCGCGCAGGAAGGCCGCTACCAAATCGTGGGGGGTGAAAGTCCTTACAATAACGGGAGGAACGGTGTCTGGCCGTTATTTAAGTTAGACAGATGGACCGGGGAAATGTGGACCTGCAGGTGGGATTGGTTGAATTCCCAATCTCCCCTCATTCGATGCACCCCGCTGACCGCAGCTAAAGGATATCCACCCATAGCTTTCGACAGCTCTTCTAAGTCTCCGCAATTCCAAATGCAGCTTATCACCGGGGGAAACAATCGCACTGCGACCGTGATGAGATACAATATGAATACTGGGAATGGCGTGGTATTATGCGCGTGGAGCCTATATCACGCATGTCAGACAGGGCCAGAGTGATCTACGTAAAGACACCAGGAGCCGGAGCCTTGGGGTTCGTCAGGTAGACCCGCGCCACCCAAAGCCCACGATGGTCCCGACCACCCAGGCTCGGCCGGTAGCCTCCAGCTCGAATGGTGCCAAGAGCAATCACTGCGACGACGACGAATCCCGCGGCAGCCGCGAGCGACGGCCAATGCGATGGCGCTTCCTGGATGTCCCCGATGACCTCAATGGTTTCGCCGCCGAGGTAGACGACGATCGCGAGAAAAACGGCTGTTCCGAGCCGAAGGGGCGATCGAGCGTTCCGCCTCGACTTCTGCTTGAAATGAAAAGCCGGAAACAGTTCGTTTGAATGCGGGCAAGATTTGCGGGCCTTTTTTTCGGCTTGAGTAGATCACCGGCAACCTACCTCCGCGGCCTGATCTCTCATTCAAATAGATCTTCCATGCCGATATCTCGGCCCATTTACCTTATGCGTGTCCTTCCGCTGCGCCCGTGGCCCGACCCGCCTTCTGCGGCAGCACCAGGATGAGCGCGACGATAATCGCGGCAAGTATCGCTGAAGCGTAATAGCGGCCGACCGCGAACCCCCCATTCGCGACTGGCTTGTCGAGCAGGTCGCCCAGGGTGGCACCTAGCGGCCGGGTGAGGATGAATGCCGCCCAAAACAGCAACACGCGCGATACTTCAGTACAGAAGTACAATGTGGCGATGATCGCGAGCCCAGCTGCAAAGACGAGCGCTCCGTACTCATAGCCCAGACCCAAGCCGCCCCGGTCGCTGCCGGCGACCCAGTCGCCGAGCGCGGTGCCCAGCGTCTGCGAGAACAAAATGGTGACCCAGTAAAAGCTTTCGACTTTTGGCGTCATGACGGTATCGATCGAAACGGAACCCTCTGCCCAATACCAAGTGGCAAGCGAGGCGAGTAGAAGTGCGAAAAGGATCAAGGCACCCCCAGGATAGCCAACGCCCAAAGTACGGTCGGCGAGATCGGCCATGGTGGTGCCCGCTGTCGTGGTCGCCACTATGACCAACCAGTAAAGGTAAGGGTGGAAGCGCTTCGCGGCGATCTGGGCGGCCACCGCGATGGCGAAGATGCCGATGAAAATGGCGCTGCCAATGGCATAACCCAGCCCCATTGTCATCGAGACAGCGTCTCCGCCCGTCTCGCCTAAGGTCGTCGCCAGGATCTTTATGATCCAGAAGATGAGGGTCACCTGCGGGACCTTGTTCAGCATCGGTGCGACCTTATCGTTTCTCACCTTAGCCAACATAAGAACACCCCACACCGACTAGCCCACAAAACCTAGGATGCCCTCGCGCCCGGGCATTGCTCGCGACCCGGGATGAATCGCCGCGCCATAAAGCTTGGCGGCGGTTGCGACCTATGCCCTGCGACTATACGGATTGGAAATCTGATGATTCGTGCTGATGGGCGCTTCACTGAAGTAAGGGGACAAATCAGACGGCGGCCAAATGTTCCCGCCCGACATGTTCCCCATCGGGCTCAACCCATCAGACCTCGACAAGGGAAATGGATTTTCCCGGACGCTTGGCTGCTATCGCGCCGGCAAGCAGCGAGTTCACCAGCCCGTGAGCAGTCCGGACCGTAACAACTGCCGCTATTGGAACGAATGACACAATGCGCCCTCGCCTCACAGGCGAGGAACCCTCAAGAGGAAAAATCCATGTCTGCAAAGAACGTTGTAGCTCGCTGGTCCTTGCCGGCGCCGTAATCATGGCCTGGGGTTCGGGACGCATCTCGATGGATCATCTGGTGCGCGGCATCCTAGAGCCGCCGGGAAATATTCGATGGTGACCGGAGAAGAGCGCTTGGACTGCATTGTCATTCGTCGGGCCGAACCATCGGATCGACCCAAGTTGCTGAACGCAGTCGCCGAATTGCAGAACTACGAACGGGAGCTGCATGAAACGCGCCTGCCCGGCGAGCAAATTGCCGATGCCTACACGCGGTGGATGTTGAGCCGCGCAGAAGGCGGCGGGCTGGTGTTGGCGGCGGAGAGCGGGGGCGAGTTCGTTGGTTTCGCTGCTGCCTGGATCGAACAAATGCAAAATGTGGCGGAGACTTCGGACTCCAATCGGTTTGGGTTTATTTCCGACATTTGTATTCTCTCCGGACATCGCGGCAAGCGAATCGCTAACCAGCTCCTTGAAGCAATCGTCGCGCATTTTGATTCGGCGGGTATCACGCGCGTGCGGGTCGGACTATTGGCGGCAAACCGATCGGCGAGGCTCGCCTATGAGCGCGCAGGCTTCAAGCCGTACGAAATCATCTACGAAAAAACGATTGCTAAATAAGGCAACTTTCCTCTGCTCCGAGCGCGAGCACCTTGGAAGCCTCCATGTTAGATCATGTATCGTTAGGTATCACCGATATCGATCGTAGTCGCCGCTTCTACGACGCAGTGCTGCGTCCGCTTGGCCTCGTGCGGATCGTTGATTTCGGCGAGGGCCGGGGTTCCGATTATGGCGCCGCAGCGGGATCGCTCGGTGTTGAATTCACTCTGACCCGCGAAGTCGAGGTGAGAACGCCGATTCCCGGGGCACATGTCTGCTTCCGTGCTCCCGAGCGCGCCGCCGTCGACGCTTTCTACGCGGCGGCACTCCTGTCGGGAGGGCGTGACGATGGCGCGCCCGGACTTCGGCCGCAATATCACGCGGACTATTACGCCGCTTTCGTGTTGGATCCCGATGGTCATCGCATCGAGGCAGTTTGTCATGCGCCGACTAGCGCGACTTTCGTCGCCAAGTAATACGTCGCCAAGTAATACGTCGCCAAGTAATACAATGCTTGGGTTATCGCGTTGCCCAGCCCGGCGAAAGGCACATCCTTGGGCTAGACGTATTCCCGATTGCCGACGTGGTCAGGCGCTTGCGATCTCGTCCCACGTGCTCGACGGCGAAGCCGTGGTCCTTGATCGTCGCGGCTCTTTGCCCCCTTCACGGGCGCCATGTGGCAAACGGCGAGCGCGTGCGCACCGTCCCATCGGCAAGGTGACGATGAGGTTGATACGGACGACGCATCGCTCGCGGATCGGGGGTCGCTTTGTGTCACCGCGTTCTTGGGTCGTGTGTTAGCGCGCCCCTCCAGCTCGCTCACAAACTTCCCTGCCTCGGGGAGTCATCGCTCGAATCCGGAGCATTGATTTGCGTGCGGTGATATTCCGCGAGATGATGCAAGCCTCGCCGAGCGAATGCAGCCGCAACGCGAGCGGGCAGCAGACCAGGGGTGAGTTCAAGCGGTGTGTGTCAGTTGAACCGAAGCGCAAGCTCATAGGCTTCGAGCTGCAATTCCATCTGCGCGCTCTCATCGACCCCGGCTGGGCGGCGAGCATCGCATGGGCCATTTTGCCAGCGTGCAAATTCCACTCGTCAATCTGGGGGTCGGAGGTTCAACTTCTTCCGGGGCGTAGCAAATTTCTCGAAGGTTGAGCCGAATGACGGGGCGTCCAGGCCAGGCTCCGGGGCTAAGCTTCGGCTAAGCTCGGCGCGCTGCGGAACAACCTCACACCGGCTATTCGCGCTGTGGAATGAAGTTCAACTCCCAGCCTTCAAACCTTTTGGCGATACGCGCGTTTTACTTCGGGCGTCGCACTTCAAAGGAGGAATATATGGACAAGGAACATCTAAAGGGCGCAGCCGACAAGATCAAAGGGGCCGCCAAGGATGCCGCTGGCAAGGCCACAGGCGATAAGAAAATGCAGGCAGAGGGCAAATTCGACAAAGCCAAGGGCGCCGCTCACAACGTCGCCGGAGATGCCAAGGACGCGGCCAAGCAAGCCGACCGCCGCTGATAAAGGCGATCATTTCTACTGGATCATTTCTGATACTGACAGGCCGCCTTGTGCGGCCTTATCTTTACCGTTCTCCGAATACCAATGCTGCCCCTGATGTTGGAAAGATTTGCAGTGACGCCCGGTCTCTCGCCGGCGAACAGGCCCTCACGTTATGAACGAGTCCGAGATCAGAATCCGGAACCAATCACACCGGCTGACGTTAGGGGGCGCTCACATCAACGTGGCTTAACCCTGGAGGTAACTGTGCGCTTTATAGTTTTGCTGATCAGCGTAATGGCGGTTGGGACCCAAGTGACCTCCCTGCCGGCCTTTGCTCAAACGCAACCTGCGCAAACGGCATCTCCTCAGCCGGGCGCAAACAGCTTTACAGAAGGGGAAGCGAAATCCCGTTTAGAGAAGGCGGGATATAGCAATGTAGATGGCCTGAAGAAGGACGATCAAGGGATTTGGCGTGGTACGGCCTCCAAGAATGGAAAAGCAGTCAAGGTGGGCCTCGATTACAAGGGGAATATTTCCGAGAACTGAAAACGCGCAAAGCAGAATTCTACAGTTGGAATGTAAATTGGTGGAGATGCGAGATGACCCGCACAGTGACAGGTCTTTTTGACTCTTATGATGAAGCCGCTGATGCGGTGAGAGACTTGGAGGCCGCCGGTATACCGCACAATGATATCAGCATCGTTGCCAACAATGCTGACAACCGCTGGTCGGCGCCAGAGCGTGCAGCCGATGAGGCCGGCTCGGGTGCTGCTGCCGGAGCCTCGATGGGAGCGGCGCTCGGGGGCGGCGCAGGGCTTCTCGCCGGGCTAGGGCTACTCGCCATTCCTGGTTTGGGACCCGTCGTTGCAGCCGGATGGCTGGCGGCGACCGCTGTGGGCGCGGTTGCGGGCGGGGCCGCCGGTGGTTTGGTGGGCTCCCTTACGAATGCTGGCGTCAATCCGAAGCATGCCGAAGTCTATGCAGAAGGGGTGCGCCGTGGCGGCAGCATTGTTACGGCCCGCGTAAATGACACTTTGGCAGCACGCGCGGAATCTATTCTCTCGGGCAGCGGTGCCGTCGATCCCGACATTCGCGGTGAGGCGTACCGCAAGTCAGGCTGGACTCGCTTCGATCCAAACGCGGCGCCTTTCACCGTTGAAGAAATCGAGCGGGAACGTACCCTCTATTGAGGAGTTGGGGGGCCTCTCGCGGGGTCAGGGTCGAGAGCCCGAAAGGCGAGCATTGGCGAGGGGGGGGCCGGGGCTGACCGGCCTCTCAATCTCCAAAAAATCCCCAACTGTTCACGCGGTCGTAATCTCCGGCGATAAGACGGTGGCCGATGTCGCGCCTGTAGCGAATGTCGGGCGCGAGCACGCGATCCGCTAGCCGGTTTGCCTTGGCCTGCGCAGCTTCGATCGATGAGCTCACGCCGGTGACCACCATCGTCCAGCCGAAGATGCCGCTTGTCACAAGCTCGTCATCCGAGAGACCAACCTCGCCAAAATGAAGATTGGCCTTGTCCTCCGCAGACAGCTCTCCTTCGAACAACACGGGCAAACCCACTGGATCCGCTACAACAGGCCGCGCGTACGGAAACGGAGGGGTTGTCAGCACAATACCGACGGCGAAGCCTGGCAGATAGTCAAAGGAGTGGTGGGATCGCGAGGTCATGCGGCGGAAAATCTCGCCCCATGATGTATTCTGCAGTGGATCCAATATGGCGAAGCCGGGGTAGCCAAAGCGGCAGGTAAACTCGAGCGGCCAAATGCCCTCTTCATTGACAATCGTATTCAGATTAACGTAGCCGCAATGGCCATGTTTGCGGAACAGGTGTTCCATGCGGAACAACGTCTCCTCAAAAAAATGGGCGCTCCGATCGTAGGTTACGACGGTGCCCATCTCGCCCGTCAGCTCTCCGAGGTCGCCGGGGAAAAAACGTTTGTGCTCCCAGTCGAGACAGGCCGGCCGTAGAAATTTGTCGCCGTCAAAATACGCGCCCACTCCCATTTCAACGCCTTCGATATGATGCTGCAGCACCAGGCTTGCCCGGGCTCCTTCAGGTTGTCGAAGCTTGGCAAGCAAGAAAGCCTTTACATCGCGCCCATTGTCGAGCCGACCGACATAGTTCTCAACCGAGGTCGCGCCATTATACTTCAGGACGTAACGGCCAGGCTGATAATCGAGAAATCGAATAGCCTCGGACGGACTGTCGAATTCCCAGAATTGGGTGGTCCGCATTCCGACCTCGCTTAACAGGCGCTGCGCGTGGCCTCTCTCATTTTCAAGCCGATCCCCATAGGTGCTACCCCCTACGACGTGAAAGCCGTCGCGTCGCAGCTCATCTTGAAGGCGACCGCGGCTCTTCGCGACATTTTCGAAAAGGATGATACCGTCAGCTCCCGCTGAACGAATCCACTGGAGTTCGGAACGCCAATCATCAGCGCGATCGACCATTCCGTTGAGGGTCCCATGACAGAGGGAGTTCTCGATCGCCACGCGGACTTCGTGTCCCCCCTCTCTCAATCGAAGATAGAGAGAGCCGAGGTCGCAATAGTCCCCAATGCCTAAGAAGCGCATTGGAGTCCCAATGAGAGCATAGGAAGAGCGTGGGCAGCAGATCTGCGCTCACTCATGTTCGGTGACGAGGCGTCCCGACGCCGGCGCGGAAGCCGCTGACCGCGACTTCCTCCGAGAGGAGGCAACGCGCTGCTTAGGCCTGTCATGCGCGCGTTTGCAGAACCTGAGCGCGGTGGCTCGCGACCGCTCTCCTCGTCATTCGGGTGGCATCGAAATCCTGTGCCTATCGAACGCTGAACCGGCGGAACCTTGAAAGGAAATGAGGCTGATGACATTCCACCGGGCGAGAGTGCCGGAGGCCGCTCGGGAGGGACAACACCCAGCGAGCGGATCATTACCGCTTCCACGGGTGGTGAGAAGGCGGCCAGGACTGCGACCCCCGGCGTACATGCGATGTCTTCACGAGGCTTTCCTGTCGAAGCTCTGTCTTGTGGAACTTGGAAGGATGTAAACTCTCAGCGTTACGGGCTCTCAACGTCACGGGCAGGCTCGAGGACCAGGTTGCGCACTGCTCGAAGCCCAGAAACCTCCCCAGCCAACAAGAGTTCCATCGCCTAACGCCGCGATGTAGTCCGTTGGCCTGCTCGCACCCAGCGCAGCCGCGTTGATGTGAGCGCCCTCGACCTCAGCCAAATGTCTCAGATGGTTCGCATGCGCTGATCATCCGTCCAAGATGCCAAGCCTGCCGAACTATGTTTCCAACGGAACGATGGTCTTGGATGCGACGCGCGGGACATCGCGACGCTTCTCATTTTATGGTTGGCGCAATGCGGATTAAAGACGCCAGCCGAGGTCGTCGCGCGCTCGATGCCGACGCTCGAGAAGTTCCCTTCCGGGAACGATTTGCGAGCAGTCCTGTTTTGGAATTGAGACGGCCTTGATCGGCGCCGTTGCGGTGAGGGAATGGCCAAATGAGCGTTTTATTGGATTGCATTCTTACCTCCCCGAACGGGTATGACTGCAGATCTTCACGGCTTTTCTGGCCGCGTTGATGGAAGCGCCACACCTACCGCGAAAACTCGTCGCGATCCTTGCTGCTGATATCGCAGGGTTCAGCCGTCATATGGAGCGGAATGAAACAGAGACGCTTGCCGTACTTTCGAACCACCGGCTGATCATTGACGCTTCTATCGGGGAATACGGCGGCCGGATCACTGGGACCGCAGGAGATTCCGTTCTTGCTGAATTCGGAAGTGTAGTTGCAGCCATCAACTGCGCTGTGCAAGTTCAGCAGATTCTTGCCGAAGAAAACGCTAAACTTGAGGAACCGGCGCGATTGTTTCTGCGCATTGGGATCAATGTCGGAGACGTGATGGTAAAGAACGGCGATATCTTTGGCGATGGCGTCAATATTGCAGCGCGACTGGAGACCTTGGCGGACCCAGGAGGAATATGCGTCTCCCGTGGAGTTCGCGATCATCTTCGGAAGCACAGAATTGTTGTTTTTGACGATCTGGGCGAACAGAAGGTCAAGAACATTGCTCAGCCCATCCGCGCGTTCAAGGTTAGAATTGGTGAGCTTCCACGTGCTGGAGATGCAGAGAATGAAGCTGAGCCCACGGAAAATACTGGAGCCGACCTCAGTCTTGCACTTCCACCTTCATCAGTCGAAGATCCCGAGGTTGAAATCGCTTTTTGGGAATCGATCAAAGACAGTGGTCAGTTGGCTGAGCTGGAGGTTTATCTCGAACGGTATCCTGACGGAGCTTTTGCGGCGCTTGCGGAGACACGGCGCGACGCGCTTATGGAAGGATCGCAAAAACCTAAAACGAAGCGAGGAACCGAGGAAGCTATAGCCGTCGAGTTGGCTTTCTGGGAATCTGCGCGTGACAGCGGCAACCTCGCGGAGCTTGAAGCATATCTGCGCCGATACCCAACGGGTGAATTCGTCACGCTCGCAAACGCCCGGCTGGAAAGCCTGCAGACACAGGTTGCAAGTTCTTCAGGCACCGCTTCGCCCTCGCAAGACCCGGTCGAGGTAGAACTGGCCTTCTGGGATAGTATCAAAGACAGCGCGAACCCGGAAATGTTCCGAGCCTATCTTGATAAATATCCTGATGGTAACTTTGCGGCCTTGGCGCGGATCAATATAGAAGCTTGCGCTCAGTGATGTAGCCACATCTTCCGCGCTTAATAAAAATCAACCCCTGCCCCCTGGCGCAACAACCCTCCAACTGACGGGCTTCTGGTCCGGAACCCACGCCTAACCCCAGCTCCCGTGGGATCGGCAGCGCCATGTATGTCTGCGGCGATGGCGAAAAATCCGTATCAGTGCGTCCATTCACGGTTGCCGCTTCCTCACGCTTCTTGAATTATTTTGTGCAGCGCAGCAACGATTACCGGTCGAGGTGCGTTGCACAAAACGCAAGCAGCCAAAAGGAAGCAATAACGTGAGAACTCTGTCCGATACCATCGGCCGCTTAGCGGCGTTCCGGGCGGCTCCGGGGGTCACGACAACCAACTCGGACAGGGATCGCCTCAGGGAGTTGCTCGATTTCGGTTCCAACCCAGGGGGCTTGCGTGGCAAGACCTTCATTCCGGAGGATTTGCCCCTTGATGCTCCTCTCGTGGTCGTGTTGCACGGCTGCACGCAAACCGCGGCCGGCTACGATCGCGGGTCCGGATGGTCGCGCCTCGCCGACCGTTACAAGGTCGCGCTGCTCTTTCCCGAACAGCAGCGCTCCAACAACGCCAACCTGTGCTTCAACTGGTTCGTGCCGCACGATATTCGACGGGATGCTGGAGAGGCTCTCTCGATTCGCCAAATGATCGAGACGCTTGTCCTGCGACATGGCATCGACCGCCGGCGCATATTCGTGACAGGCCTCTCCGCTGGGGGAGCCATGGCCTCGGCGATGCTCGCAACTTACCCTGACGTGTTCGCCGGAGGGGCGATCATCGCTGGTCTTCCTTATGGATGTGCTTCTTCGATCCCGGAAGCCTTCGATCGGATGCGAGGTCATGGCTTTCCGAAGCGCGAAAAACTTCAGTCACTCGTCCGCGATGCTTCAACTTATGCCGGCCGCTGGCCGACCATCTCGATTTGGCAGGGAACGGCGGATCATACCGTGGTGCCCTCGAACATGACGGCCATCAACGAACAATGGCGCGGTGTGCACCAGGTCGAAGAAGTCCCGACGCGCTCAGATGTGGTTGACGGCTTCCCGCATCGGGAATGGTGCGATGCCGAAGGTCGAATGCTCATCGAAGAGTACAGCATAACCGGAATGGGTCACGGGACACCAATCGCCACAAGCGGCCCACAAGCTTACGGGGTGCCTGCCCCGTTCATGCTGGATGTGGGAATCTCCTCGACCTTCCATATCGCCCGCTCTTGGGGACTAACGATGCCCGCCGAAAATCTCGCACAAACCATACTTCCGGACACCTCCAATTTCCCTCCCACTCATGTCGATCCGGTGCGCGAAGCGGCAGCGAATTCAGGCACGTCGAAGGGTCATTCAGATGCTCCGGCCACCTCAAACGTGCAGACGGCGACGGGCGTGAGAAAGGTCATCGAGGATGCACTGCGCGCGGCCGGGTTAATGCGGTAGAGGTGGTCAGGACAGGTTTTGCAGGAGCCGTGCTCGCGCCACGCGTCCGCCTTTCGGCGAAGGGGCGACCACGAGGACCGCAACTTGCAACGGCAAAACCCTGCAATCGCGCTTCCGAGGTCGATGCACGACGTCGCGGAAGAGTTGGTCCAGGCGCAATTATACGTTGTATTGTGATAAATAAATATGTAATCGGACCCATAATCTGCTATACATGCCGAGGCGGAATCATGAACATTACTGTTCATCACTTTTAAAAAATTTCCGGATTCAAACTCGATTGCGTTTCCCCCACCTCCGCAGTCCTGGGGAGGCCCTTGATGCCCAGCCCATCGAAAATCCAATAGTCATGCGTGCCGGCGGCGCCGGAGAGGTCGATCGTGTTGAACGCTGCTCGAGCCGACGGAGAGATGAAGACGGTCCCAGGCCCCGGACGCGCTTTCAAGGCGATGTAGCCGGTCGAGGTGTCGGCATTGCCCGACACCGTGGCAGTAAAGCTCAGATAATTCCCTGGCCCGACGAGGCCGCAGAAGCCAGGCTTGGCGATGGAATTGAAGTGAGCAAGGGTCGCGATAGGCGAGGTAGGCGTGAGGCCTTCATTGCGGTCGCTCCCTCCGTTGGCCGGCATCTCAATGTAAATATTCGTCAGGCAGTTATAATCAGCATTATTATAGCCGCTTACATATGGCAGCGAGCCGGAACTTCCGCCGTCGCCTGTCGCCCTTGGAGCACTGCTTTTCCCGAAAAGCCCGAGCAGCCCAATGAGCGCGGCCAAAAATAAAGGGGAGGGTTTAGGCATTCACGAGTGGCAGTGTTTCTTCATTTGAGGAGCCTTTCTGGCAACGGATGTTATCCGAAACCGTTCCGTCGATGCGGTTCAAGCAGAACCAACAATGGTGACCACAGGACCCTACGAGCTCGGCTTGTCCGATGGTGGTGGCGGCTCTTGCTCAGAGGCCTCTTCGATGCCCGCTGCTATCCCTTCGTAGATCTGTGCGGCTTGAATCAGAGTCGCTCGCGTCACGTCCCAGGACGACGCTGCACGTTTTCGCAGAGCCACTGCCTTCTCCCGATAGAAGGCGGCCCTCGCCTTGGCGCTTCCGCGCGGATGGCCCGAGCCCTCTGTCATGGCTTCTCCCTGGCCCAGGGGCAACGAGGACTTCCCTTGCAGGTTCCAGGCATGCACAAGCTATCGTCCTGCCCCTCGAGACACGGGACCCCCGCGGACAAGACCCGCGAGGCTGGGCAAAACATGAGGCAAAGCTCGAGGCTGGCTCGAGGCTGGCTCGAGCCCCTGGCGCCTCATCCGCCGAGCGCGCCTTGCGTGTTGACGTAGAGCGAATAAAGCGACTGGCCCGCTGCCATGAACAGGCGGTTACGCATCGGGCCGCCGAAGCACACATTGGCACAGCGCTCCGGCAAGCGAATGCGTCCGATGAGCTTGCCTTTCGGGTTGTAGATGACGACGCCGTCGAGCTCATCCGAACCCATCCCCCACCCACACCAAAGATTGCCGTCGACATCGCAACGAAAACCATCGGGCGTGCCCGGCCCCGCATCGATGAAAACTTGTCGATTGGTCAGCCTCTTTCCGTCTACGATGTCATAAGAGAGGATCAGGCGGTTCGGTGTCGCTCGCGATTCGACGAGGTAGAGCTTGGCCTCGTCGGGCGAGAAGGCGAGCCCGTTCGGGCCGCGAATGTCGGTGGCAACCGCTGTCGTCTCTCCCGTCATCGCGTCGATGCGGTAGACGCTCTGCGGCAGCTCCTGCTCCTTGCGGCGACCTTCATAATTGCCAAGGAGCCCGAAAGGCGGATCGGTGAACCAGATCGAATTGTCCGACTTCACCACCACGTCGTTCGGCGAGTTGAGGCGCCTGCCCTGGTAGTTGTCGATGAGGATGGTAATCGATCCGTCGTATTCGGTGCGGGTCACGCGCCGCCCGCCATGCTCGCAAGTGATGAGGCGCCCCTGCCGATCACGGGTGTTTCCATTGGCGAACTCGGAAGGCTTGCGGAAAACGCTGACGGCGCCTGTCTCCTCCTCCCATTTCAAAATGCGGTTGTTGGGGATGTCGCTCCACAGCAGGTAGCGCCCGTCACCGAACCAAACGGGCCCTTCACCCCAGCGCGTCCCGCTCGCCAGGCGCTCCACCGCCGCGCTGAAGATGCGATAAGGCGCGAACGACGAATCGAGGATCTCGATCGAGGCGTCCGGATAGCGCAGACTCGCTTGCCACATGCAGCATTTCTCCCTGTTTCTCGAAATGATCGCGCCGCGAAGCGCGAAGATTTCGGCGACTTCGTATCTCAAGCGCTATGAAGGCTCAATGCGCGCCAGGTCAGCCTCGGAGGGGGAGCCCTCTCGGCATTCTCCAAGAAGGGCCTAATTGGCTCACTGCGGCCCTCGAGAAACCGACTCGCCAATTAGCCGCGTGCACTGCGGTTTCAATCAACAGCGAAACTGGAATATGTTGGCGCACTCCGGACGATCACAGCGCTCGGTGCCGCATGAGCTATCGGCCCGCGAAGGAACCAACCAAATGAGGCCCAACATGGTCAAGCCGCACGCGGTGAAGGGCACACCGTCGCAACAGCTCCCCGACCGACGAGCCGTCCTGAAGACGGGCGCCGCATTGAGCGCGTTCGTGGGCGGCGCGTCCGTGCCGAGTTTGAGCATGGCGCAAGCGGCAACCGGGTTGTCGCTCACCGTGCCCGAATGGATGAAAGTACAAGGCCGAGGCATCTTGAGCCCACCTTACGGCGTGCCGTCTCCCTTCGAGAAGGATGTGGTGCGCCGCCAGCGCGAAGTACGCGTCACCGACACCGCGGCGACAAGTTTTTCGCCATTGCAGAATTCCTTCGGCACGATCACGCCGAATGGCTTGTGCTTCGAGCGTCATCACGCCGGCGTCCCCAGCATCGACCCGGATCGGCATCGCCTCGTCATCCACGGTCTTGTGGAGAGGCCCCTCGTCCTAACCATGGACGAGCTGATGCGCTTTCCTTCGGTGTCGCGGATTGCATTCCTCGAATGCTCCGGCAACACGCCGAATTGGAAGAGCGTGAACCCTGATTTTGGCGTGCAGCAGACGCATGGGCTTTTGATGTGCTGCGAATGGACGGGCGTGCTTCTGTCCACATTGCTTGATGAGGTCGGGCTTGGTCCCGAAGCAAAATGGGTGCTCGCCGAGGGGGCAGACGCTGCCGCGATGACGAGAAGCGTGCCGATCGCGAAGGCGCTCGATGATGCCATGGTGGTCTACGGACAAAACGGGGAGCGCTTGCGACCAGAGCAGGGTTATCCGCTGCGTCTTTTGCTGCCGGGATACGAAGGCAACATGAACATAAAATGGCTTCGTCGGCTGAAGCTCGGCGATCAGCCCTTCGAGACTCGCGAGGAAACCTCGAAATACACCGACCTCATGCCGGACGGCAAAGCGCGCCAGTTCACTTTCGTCATGGAAGCCAAATCGGTGATCACTCGGCCTTCGGGCGGCCAAAGGTTGAGTGGCGGCCCCGGGTTTTACGAAATCAGCGGACTCGCCTGGTCCGGGCATGGGCGCATCGATCGCGTCGAAGTCTCGACAGATGGCGGGCAGAGCTGGCACGAGGCGCAGTTGCAAGAGCCGATTCTCTCCAAGGCGGTCGTGCGTTTTCGAGCGCCTTGGCGCTGGGACGGCAAATCCGCCTTGTTGCAGAGCCGGGCCATTGACGAGACGGGATATGTTCAGCCGCGACATGGCGAGCTCGTCGACGTGCGCGGCGTCAACTCCTTCTATCACTACAACGCCATACAGACCTGGAGCGTGAACCCTGACGGCAAGGTGGCGATCCATGTCGCGTAGTGTCGCGCTCGCCGTTGTCCTGATCACTCTCGGGCTTGCCGCTGACATGACGGCCGCCGCGGCTGAACGTGTCGGGATCGGCCACGCGATCTCGCCGCAAGATTTCGCGGCTTGGGACATTGATGTGCGCGGCGATGGTGCGGGCCTTCCCCCAGGCCAGGGAAGCGTGACGCAAGGGCGAGAAATCTTTTCGCAGACCTGTGCCGCTTGTCATGGCGACAAGGGAGAGGGCCGAGCCGTCCCGGGCGCGGTCGGCGGCTTCGACCGCTTGGTCGGCGGTTTCGGCACACTCGACACGGCATCGCCCACGCTGACCGTCGGAAGCTACTGGCCCTATGCGACGACGCTCTTCGATTATGTGCGTCGCGCCATGCCTTTCAACGCGCCGCAATCCCTCACCAATGACCAACTCTACGCGGTTTCGGCCTATGTGCTCTACATGAACAACATCGTGCCCGAGGATGCGGTGCTTGACGCCCTGACTCTCCCGCGGGTGAAGATGCCGAACCAGGAAGGCTTCATCACGCAAGATCCTCGTCCCGATGTGAGGAGCAAGCCTTGAGCTCGAGATCCGGGTTCGCCAGGCACCGAGCCGCGAGCTGGTGACTTCGGTCATCGGCAAACGAGACTTGCTGCCTTAGATGGGGATCGCCCGCGTGCTTTCAGTTCTCTGCCCGGAGCCTGCTCCAGACGGGCAGCCAGTTCATTGACCGAAGGCGCCGCCGTTCACGCCCACCGAGGCTCCGGAAAAATCGTGGGGTCGCGGGCTTGCCGACATCGACGCGCACCCCGCCAAGAAAGAGATCCAGAGCAGCAACACCATTCTCATTCGTCGCTTCCTCAATTCTCGCGCATTTGAATTTGCGCGAGACGTTCCCGGCGGGGCTCAAGCAGCTTCGCCGTCGTTGACGCCCTCTTCGTTTTCCAGATCTCAACCCGTGCGCTCGAGGAAGGTCGACTAACGTTCGCATTGTTCTCGGTCGAAGTAGCTTTGCTCGAACGACATATCGAGACAATGTCTCATCCTGTCTCATCTCAAATCGGCGATTGGCAAATATGTGTCGGCGATCTGATCGCCTCGGCCTTCACCGTGGGGTTCCTGGGTCCGTGATGCGGCAGGCGAGCGCATCTGCGGGCGGGAACCGCTATACCCTCTCGCACGTTCCTTCGACGAGGCGTCTTCGACGTTCGATCGACAGAGCACCATCATGGCAAGAGTAGCGGAATTCGGCGTCATTCCGGTCTTTCGCGACCGGGATGGACATCTCGCGGTTCAGCCGCAAATGATCTTCCCTTCGGAAGAAGACGCCAAGCGCGCGGCACAGATTTTCGCTGAAGTGCTTGGCGGCGCCGTTGCCTTCTCGCGCGTTGCGGATCGCGAAGCAGGTATCACCGAGGACGGCGTCATCATCGCCAAGTATGGCGCGATGGCGCAAGCACAAAAATCAGGCGCTCCCGTATCGCGCGCGGCCTGAGCTGAGTTCACACTCGGTCCGGCGATAAGATTGCCCGCCCGCGCTCCTGCGCGGACGGGCAAGCCTCACATTATGAGGTTGGTGGTGCCCTGCGAGCCGCTTGCCTCAACAGGCCAAAAGCTCTCTTGTGGCATGGAGAGCGCATAGAGCGTCAGCGACGCGTCGGTCTCCTCCGCTTCCGCGATCACGGTATGCACGATGTGCGAAGCCGAAGGGGCAGACGATCCCGAGCCGCCAGCGAGGGCGGCAACCAGCCAGGCGCTGGTTTCGGACGAGACTTTGCCGAGAGGCCCTTCGACCCAGATGACAAAATCGGCAATGGTCCCCGCCAAGAAATCTCGCCACTCCGTCCCACCTTGGGCCGAGCGATCAAGATCGATCAGCTTTTCGATGGTGTGACGGTCGGCGGCGACCTCCTCGTCGAGGACGGTGCGGATAGCCCGAATATCGTCCTTCTCGATACGACGCGATGCGGCGACCGAGTCGAGATATTCGTCGAAATACGGATACATTCTATCCCCGAGCATGTTCAACGCCTCCCCGGCTTTTTTGCCGGCTTGTTTCCCTGTCCGCGAACATGATTCCATGGGGCCAATGCCAAGTCGTTAACGCGCAATCGTGAATGGATGTTCAGGTTAAACGGCCCTCAACAACTCGTATCGAAAAGATGAATTTGTGCCCCACATGTCCTGCCAACACACGCGCGGACCCGCACTCGGCTAGAGTAGCGCGGGCGCCGCATAATGCAATCGCCAAGCTCGCGAGGCCCTGCTGGCCTTGCCCTGTGCCGGGGCGTGGGCTTGCCGCGTGGTGGGAAGCGGGCTAACGCAAGCGCCATGTCGCGCACCGCCTTTTATCCGGGCTCATTCGATCCGTTGACGAACGGGCATCTCGATGTGCTGCGCCACGCCTTTCGCCTGACGGACCATCTTGTCATTGGGATCGGCTTGCAAGCCTCGAAGACTCCGCTCTTCAGCGTCGAAGCCCGCACCGAGATGATCAAGGACGTGGCGGCCCCGCTTGCGCAAGCCGCCGAGGCGAGCTTCGAGGTCATCGCCTTCGACGATCTCGTGGTCTTGGCAGCGCGCAGGGTCGGAGCTTCCATTCTCATTCGCGGCTTGCGTGACGGCACAGACCTTGATTACGAGATGCAGATGGCGGGAATGAACGAGGCCATGGCCCCCGATGTGCTTACCGTTTTCCTGCCGTCCTCACCCATGGTCCGCCCCATCACGGCCACGCTCGTGCGCCAGATCGCTTCGATGGGCGGAGACGTGTCAGGCTTCGTCCCGCCATCCGTGGCGCGCAAGCTGCGCGAGAAGTTCCCTGGTTGAACCGATCATCCCTCACCCTATCTCAATGAAGGAAAGGCTGCCGACGTGATCCGCACGCTAGCTCTCGTAATCGCCTTCTGCGCCGCCATGGGTGCGGCACAGGATCGAGCCTTGGCCCAACCCAAGGCCGACCCGCAGAACACCGTCATCCTCGCCACTAAGGATGGTGACGTAACGATCAGGCTGAGGCCCGATCTCGCGCCCAAGCATGTCGCTCAGATCAAAACGCTGGTGAAGCGGAAATTCTATGATGGGCTTACCTTTCACCGCGTGATTCCGGGCTTCATGGCGCAGACCGGCGACCCCAAAGGCAACGGTACCGGCGGCTCGGATCTTCCGAACATCCCCGCGGAATTCTCGTCGGCGCCTTTCAAGCGCGGCACGGTCGGCATGGCGAGGGCGAGCGATCCGGACAGCGCCAACTCGCAATTCTTCATCTGTTTTGCCGACGCTGCTTTCCTCAATCACAACTATACCGTGGTGGGCGAAGTCGTCTCAGGCATGGATGTCGTGGACAAGATCAAAAAGGGCAGCAAGGACGACAACGGTGCGGTGACCGCTCCGGACAAGATCGTCCGCATGCGGCTTGCCTCGGACCCGCAGTGAA
>JAFAQA010000043.1 GCA_019246665.1 Hyphomicrobiales bacterium | reverse complement strand
GAGCGGCGCGTTGCCTTCCGTCGCGCCATGAAGCGGGCCGTCCAGTCTGCGATGCGCCTTGGCGCAGGCGGCATCCGCATCGTCTGCTCGGGGCGTCTCGGCGGCGCTGAGATCGCACGCATGGAGCAGACCCGCGACGGGCGCGTGCCGCTGCACACGCTTCGCGCCGACATCGATTACGGAACGGCGACAGCGTTCACCACCTATGGCACCTGCGGCATCAAGGTGTGGATCTTCAAGGGCGAGATCCTCGATCATGACCCGATGGCTCAGGATCGTCGCATCACCGAGGAAAACCGGGGCGGCGGACAGGGCGGGCGGCGCGAAAGCTCCGGCCGCGCGGGAGCTTGAGTCATGTTGCAACCGAAGAAGACGAAATTCCGCAAACAGCACAAGGGCCGCATCCACGGCGCATCCAAGGGCGGCACGCAGCTCAATTTCGGGCAATACGGCCTGAAAGCGCTGGAGCCCGAGCGCGTCACCGCACGCCAGATCGAGGCGGCTCGGCGCGCCATCACACGCGAGATGAAGCGTGCCGGCCGCGTCTGGATCATGGTGTTCCCGGATGTGCCTGTCTCGAAGAAGCCTATCGAAGTGCGCATGGGCAAGGGCAAGGGCGCGCCTGAGTTCTGGTGCTGCCGGGTGAAGCCTGGCCGCATCATGTTCGAGGTTGATGGCGTGTCGAACGAAACTGCGCGCGAAGCGCTTCGGCTCGGCGCCGCGAAGCTGCCGATCCGCACCCGCTTCGTCGAACGCTTGCCGGATTGAGGAGACCGCTCATGAAATCCGACAATCGGCTCGGCGACCTGAAGGCGATGGACGCCGATGCGCTGCAGGACGAGCTGCTCAGGCTGAAGAAGGAGCAGTTCAATCTGCGCTTTCAGCGAGCCACAGGTCAGCTCGAGAACACGTCGCGCGTGCGCGTCGTGCGGCGCGATATTGCGCGCGTGAAGACGCTGGCGCGGCACAAGGCCGCCGCGAAGCCAATCGCGGCCAAGGGTTGAGGAGAGCAAGATGCCCAAGCGCATTCTGCAAGGCGTGGTCGTCAGCGACAAGCAGGACAAGACCGTGGTGGTCAAGGTGGAGCGCCGCTTCCTGCATCCGGTCATGAAGAAGACCGTGCGGCGCACCAAGAACTACCACGCCCATGACGAGACGAACGTCCACAAGGTGGGCGATCAGGTGCGGATCGAGGAGAGCCGCCCGCTCTCGAAGTTGAAGAACTGGGTGGTGGTGGGCGAGGCAGAGGTGAAAGCCTGAAGGCTCGCTCGATGAATTCAATCCGGGTGTCTTTGCCCGGTCGAACGAGGTCCAGCGCTTGCATGAGGCGGTGCGGAAACCGGTTCGAGAGGCTTCCAAGATGAGGATCGTGCCATGATCCAGATGCAGTCCAATCTCGACGTCGCCGATAATTCCGGTGCGCGTCGTGTCATGTGCATCAAGGTGCTCGGCGGCTCGAAGCGCAGATTCGCCTCCGTGGGCGACATTATCGTCGTCTCGGTGAAGGAAGCGATTCCTCGCGGACGCGTGAAGAAAGGCGAGGTGACCAAGGCGGTCATCGTGCGCACCTCGAAGGATATTCGCCGCGCCGATGGGTCGGTGATCCGCTTCGACCGCAACGCTGCCGTGCTGATCAACGCGCAGAAGGAGCCGATCGGCACGCGCATCTTTGGCCCGGTTCCGCGCGAGTTGCGGGCCAAGAACCACATGAAAATCATTTCGCTCGCGCCGGAGGTCTTGTGATGGCCGCGAAGATCAAGAAAGGCGACAAGGTCGTCGTCCTCGCCGGCCGTGATCGCGGCCGCAATGGCGAGGTGATTCGCATGTTCCCGACCGAGCAGCGAGCGCTCGTGCGCGGGGTGAACATGGTGCGGCGACATCAAAAGCAATCGGCGCAAGCAGAGGGCGGCATCATTTCGAAGGAAGCCTCCATCCATCTTTCGAACCTCGCGGTCGCTGATCCGAAGGATGGCAAGGCGACGCGGGTGGGCTTCAAGTTCTTGGAGGACGGCCGCAAGGTCAGATTCGCCAAGCGTTCCGGAGATTTGATCGATGGCTGAGGCACAAGCAGCCGCCGAGAAGGCGGCAAAAGCGGAAAAGGCGATTCCGCAATCGCCCAAGGATGCAGCGCGCGCCGAGAAGGCTGCGGCAAAGGCCGAGAAGGCGGCCAAGTCGGAGAAGCCCAAGGGGGAAAAATCCGCGCGGCCCCGCTTGCCCGAGGGCTACCAGCCGCGCTTGCGCAAATACTATTCCGAGGTGGTCGCGCCGAAGCTCATCGAACAGTTCGGCTACAAGAACAAGATGCAGGTGCCGACGATCACCAAGGTGGTCCTCAACATGGGCGTGGGCGAGGGTGTCAACGACCGCAAGAAGGTCGAGAACGCGGCCGCGGACCTGTCCTTGATCGCTGGGCAAAAAGCGGTGGTGACCCGTTCGCGAAAGGCGATCGCGACCTACAAGCTGCGCGAGAACCAGCCGATCGGCGCGCGGGTGACTTTGCGCAAGACGCAGATGTACGAGTTCATCGATCGCCTGGTCACGGTGGCGCTGCCGCGTGCACGAGATTTTCGTGGCTTGAACTCGAAGAGCTTCGATGGACGAGGCAATTTCGCGCTCGGCATCAAGGAGCACATCATCTTCCCCGAGATCAATTACGACAAGATCGATCAGGTCTGGGGGCTTGACGTGGTGGTTTGCACCTCGGCGAAGACGGACGACGAAGCGCGCGCGCTTTTGCGGGCGTTCAACTTTCCCTTCCGGCAGTGAGGCATGAGCCTGTGAAGCTGACGCTGGAGAACGGATAAGATGGCGAAGAAGAGCTCGATCGAGAACAACAACAGGCGCATGCAGTTGGCCAAGCGCTACAAGGAGAAGCGTGCGGCCCTCAAAGCGATCGCGGCCGACGAGTCAAAATCGGTCGAGGAGCGCTTTCTGGCGCGGGTCAAGCTCGCCGAGCTCCCGCGCAACAGCAGCCTCACGCGCGTGCGCCTGCGTTGCGAAGTCTCGGGGCGACCGCGCGGCAATTACCGCAAGCTCAAGCTGAGCCGTATCGCGCTGCGCGATCTCGGCTCCAAGGGCATGGTGCCTGGCCTCGTGAAGTCGAGTTGGTAAGGAGAGCGAGATGGCGATCAACGATCCTCTCGGCGATATGCTGACGCGTATCCGCAACGCTCAGATGCGCAAGCGGACCAAGGTCTCGACTCCCGGATCGAAGCTGCGCGCCCGAGTGCTCGACGTGCTGCAAGCGGAAGGGTATATCCGCGGCTACAACTCGACCGAGTTCGGCAATGGACGGACGGAATTCGAGGTCGAGCTCAAATATTACGATGGCCAGCCGGTCATTCGCGAAATCGCGCGCGTGTCGAAGCCGGGAAGGCGCGTATATTCGACAGTGGCCGCTGTGCCGCGCGTGGCGAATGGCCTCGGCATGGCGATCTTGTCGACGCCGCTCGGTGTCATGGCCGATCATGAGGCGCGCGAGCGCCATGTGGGCGGCGAGGTGCTCTGCACCATCTTCTGATCTGTCCTTGAGAGAGAGCATCATGTCTCGTGTAGGCAAGAAGCCGATCACCGTCCCGAGTGGCGTCACCGCCTCCGTCGAAGGCCAGGCCGTGAAGGTCAAGGGCGCGAAGGGCGAGTTGCGTTTCGAGGTTCCGGACGATGTGGCGGTGGTGATGGAGAACGGGGCGATCAAGGTCGATCCGCGTTCCTCTTCGAAGCAGGCGCGCGCTCTCTGGGGAACATCGCGCGCCCGCATCGCCAACCTCGTCGAGGGTGTGACCAAGGGCTTTGAGAAGCGGCTCGAGATCACTGGCGTCGGTTATCGCGCGGCGACCCAAGGCAAAATGCTCAAGCTGTCGCTCGGTTACAGTCACGAGATCGATTTTCCGGCACCGGAAGGCGTCGCGATCACCACGCCGAAGCCGACCGAGGTCGTGCTCTCCGGTATCGACAAGCAGCGCGTCGGGCAGGCCGCGGCCGAGATCCGGGCGCTGCGCAAGCCCGAGCCTTACAAAGGCAAGGGCGTGAAATACGCGGATGAGTTCGTCTTCCGCAAGGAAGGCAAGAAGAAGTGAGGATGGCGCAGCGATGACGAAGCAGGCAAAAGTTCGCAGCCGTCGCACCGCGCGAATTCGCCGCGCGGTGAAGGCAGCCGCCAATGGGCGCGCGCGCCTTTCGGTGCACCGCTCCTCGAAGCAGATTTACGCTCAGCTGATCGACGATGCGAAGGGCGAGACGCTGGTTGCCGCTTCCTCGCTCGAGAAGGCGTTGCGGGGGGAGCTGAAGAGCGGCGCCACGATTGCGGCGGCGAGCGCGGTCGGCAAGACCATCGCCGAGCGCGCCAAGGCGAAAGGGCTCACGCGCATCGTCTTCGATCGCGGCGGCTATCTTTTCCACGGGCGCATCAAGGCGCTCGCCGAGGCGGCTCGCGAAGGTGGGCTGGAATTCTGAATTAGGCAGGTACGAAAAGCGAGCAGGGCCTCGAGCCCAGCATTGATCGAGAGAAGAACATGGCAAGAGACACGGCCAGGCGTGAGGAGCGGGACAGCGAGTTCGTCGACCGCCTCGTGCACATCAATCGGGTAGCGAAGGTGGTGAAGGGCGGACGTCGCTTCAATTTCGCGGCGCTCGTCGTCGTCGGCGACCAAAAGGGCCGCGTCGGCTTTGGCCATGGCAAGGCACGCGAGGTGCCGGAGGCCATTCGCAAGGCGACCGACGCGGCACGCCGCGGCCTGGTGCGTATTCCGCTGCGTGAAGGGCGCACCTTGCATCACGATGCGACGGGCCGCCACGGAGCAGGGCGCGTGGTGCTGCGCGCCGCGCCTGCCGGAACGGGTATCATCGCCGGCGGCCCGATGCGCGCCGTGTTCGAATCGCTCGGCGTTCAAGATGTCGTGGCGAAGTCGCTCGGCTCTTCGAACCCTTACAACCTTGTGCGCGCCACTTTCGATGCGCTCAAGGGCGAGGATTCCCCGCGCTCTGTCGCGGCTCGCCGCGGCCTCAAGATCGCGGTGCTGCAGAGCCGCCGACAGGTCGAGGCGGTCGATGCCTCGGGCGATGCGTGAGGAGATCGACCATGGCGCAGAAGATGATCACCATCGAGCAGATCGGCTCGCCGATCCGCCGCGATTTCAACCAGCGTCGCACACTGATTGGGCTTCGCCTCAATAAGTTGCACCGCCGCTCGACGCTCGAGGATACCCCTTCCATCCGCGGCATGATCGAGCATGTGAGGCACCTCGTGCGCATCGTCGAGGCGCAGTGAGGAGAATGCGATGAAGCTCAATGAAATTTCCGATATTCCCGGCGCGCTCAAGGCGAGGAGGCGCGTGGGGCGCGGCATCGGCTCCGGCAAGGGCAAGACAGCCGGGCGTGGCGTGAAGGGCCAGAAGGCGCGCACCGGCGTTGCCGTGAAGGGCTTCGAAGGCGGGCAGATGCCTCTTCACCGCCGCTTGCCCAAACGTGGCTTCCGTAGCCTTTCCAAGCGGGAGCTGAACGAGGTGAATCTGGATCGCATCCAAACGGCGCTCGACGGCGGCAAGCTCGCCGCAGGCAAGCCGATCGACATCACCGCACTCGTCGAGAGCGGCGTTTGTCGCAGCGCTCGCAGCGGCGTGAAGCTGCTGGGTCGCGGTGAATTGAAGGCGAAGCTCTCCTTCGAGGTCGAAGGGGCGTCGAAGGCGGCAATCGCGGCGATCGAGAAGGCTGGTGGTTCGGTGAAGATAAGGGCGCAGGAAGCCCCGGCGGCTTGATCGGGGCGCTCGCAGCGCTTACCTCGTGGTCAGATCCAAATACGGGGCCGCGATCCGGAGCTTGGCTTTCCAGGCGGGCTGATGCGGGTCAAGAGCAGATGCGGAGTTAGACATGGCTTCGGCCGCCGAGCAGATCGCTTCCAATTTCAATCTTGGCGCCTTCGCCAAGGCTGAGGAACTGAAAAAGCGTATCTGGTTCACGCTCGGCGCCCTCGTCGTCTATCGGCTCGGCACCTACATTCCGATGCCCGGCATCAATCCGGATGCGCTCGCCGAAACCTTCAAGCAGGCGCAAGGGGGCATTCTCGGCCTGTTCAACATGTTCTCGGGCGGTGCCGTCGGGCGCCTCGCGATCTTCGCGCTGAACATCATGCCGTATATCTCGGCATCGATCATCATCCAGCTTCTCACCTCGCTCTCGCCTCAGCTCGAAGCGCTGAAGAAGGAGGGTGAGGCGGGCCGCAAGGTCCTCAACCAATATACGCGTTATCTCACCGTTCTGCTCGCCGTGTTCCAGGCCTATGGCATCGCGGTCGGGCTCGAATCCTCGAGCGGCAATGTGGTGCTGCACCCGGGGATGTTCTTCCGGATCTCGACGGTGATCACGCTGAGCGGCGGCACGCTTTTCCTGATGTGGCTCGGCGAGCAGATCACGAGCCGCGGCATCGGCAACGGCTCGTCATTGATCATCTTCTCGGGCATCGTCGCCAACTTGCCGACCGCCTTCGTGAACATGCTGAACCTAGGTCGGGAGGGGGCGATCTCGACCGGGCTCATTTTCGGCGTCATCGTCATGGCGATCGCGGTGATCGGCTTTTGCGTCTTCATGGAGCGGGCGCAGCGCCGTCTCTTGATTAATTATCCGAAGCGCCAATCCGGCAACCGCGTGTATGAGGCGCAAACCTCTTTCCTCCCGCTCAAGCTCAATACGTCTGGAGTGATCCCGCCGATCTTTGCTTCTTCGCTCCTCTTGCTGCCGACCACGATCGCGAGCTTCTCGCGCAATGACGGCACGGGGATTGTCGGGCTGATGTCGACTTATCTCGGCCATGGCCGGCCGCTCTACATGATCTTGTATGTTGCACTCATTGTTTTCTTCGCCTTCTTCTACACGGCGATCGTCTTCAATCCGCAGGAGACAGCGGACAATTTGAAGAAGCACGGAGGTATTATTCTCGGCATCAGGCCAGGCGAGCGGACCGCAAGCTATATCGATACGATATTGACGCGCATTACCGTGATCGGCGCGGGTTACCTTGCCATCATTTGTCTCATTCCAGAGATCCTGGTTTCATCGGCGGCCTTGCCTTACTATTTTGGGGGCACCTCGCTGCTCATCGTGGTGAGCGTGACCATGGACACGGTGGCGCAGATCAATGGCCATCTGCTTGCGCATCAATATGAGGGGCTGATCAAGAAGTCGAAGCTGCGAGGCCGGCGCCGATGAGGCTCGTGCTTCTCGGACCACCGGGCGCCGGCAAGGGAACACAAGCGGCAAGATTGGTCGAGAAATTCGGGCTCTTGCATCTATCGACAGGGGATATGTTGCGCGCTGCCTCAGCGGCCGGGACCCCGATGGGTCTTGCGGCAAAGGAGATCATGGCGCGCGGCGATCTCGTCCCGGACGACGTCGTCGTGAGGATCATCGAGGACCGAATCGCCGAGAAGGATGCGGCGAAGGGCTTCGTGCTCGACGGCTTTCCCCGGACTGTCGCTCAAGCTCAGGCGCTGGACGCGATGCTTGCGGCCCGGGGCGAAAAGCTCGATGCAGTCATCGAGTTCGAGGTCGACGCCGAAAAGCTGGTCGATCGCATCGTAAAGCGAGCCGAGGAGGCGAAACGCGCTGGGTTGCCGGTTCGCAAGGATGACGACCCTACGGTTTTTGAGACCAGGCTTGCGGCTTATCGAGCGCAGACCGCCCCACTCTCGGCATATTATCGAGAAACGGGCTTTCTGAAGGGGGTCAATGGCATGGAGCCGATCGATGCGGTGACACGATCGCTCGATTCCGTGCTGGATCGGCATACGCATGCGTGATCCGCGCACGGTCGTGTTGACGAACGGGGCCGATGGCCCTAGAAGGAGCGCGAACCGAGGATGACGTTTGCAGTTGGCCGGGCGACCGGGCCGGCTGCTTTGTGTTTGTCGCCTGCGGTTTGATTTCGGAATAGTTGGCAAGAACGGAACGTTTTTCTTCGTTCCGCTTGAGGGAGAGGCGGCGTGGCTCGCATTGCTGGCGTCAACATACCGACCAATAAGCGCGTCGCGATCGCGCTGCGATATATCTATGGGATCGGCCCAACCAATGCGCAGATCATCTGCGACAAAGTGGGCATTCCCGCCGAACGGCGCGTCTTCCAGCTCACGGATCAGGAAGTCTTGCAGATCCGCGAGATGATCGACCGCGATTACATGGTCGAAGGCGATCTTCGTCGCGATGTGGCGGTGAACATCAAGCGGTTGATGGATCTCGGCGCTTACCGGGGCCTGCGTCATCGCCGTGGCCTGCCGGTACGCGGCCAGCGCACGCATACCAACGCCCGCACCCGCAAGGGCAAGGCGAAGCCGATCGCCGGCAAGAAGAAGTAACTCGCTTCGCCAGCTCAGACTTGTCGCAACATCATTGTCGCTCGGGCGGATGGCCCGGCGCCGGGAGAACGGAAGATGGCTAAGGAAGCCGGTCGCGTCAGGCGGCGCGAGCGCAAGAACATCGCCTCAGGCGTGGCGCATGTGAATGCGAGCTTCAACAACACGATGATCACGATCACCGATGCCCAGGGGAATGCGATTTCCTGGTCGTCGTCAGGGGTGATGGGCTTCAAGGGCAATCGCAAGTCGACGCCATATGCGGCACAGGTCGCGGCCGAGGATGCCGCCCGCAAGGCCCAGGAGCACGGTGTCAAGATGATCGAGGTCGAGGTTTCGGGGCCGGGCTCCGGGCGCGAATCGGCGCTGCGCGCGCTGCAAGCTTCCGGCTTCACCGTGACATCGATCCGCGATGTCACCCCGATCCCTCACAATGGCTGCCGGCCGCGCAAGCGCCGGCGCGTATGAGCCGGACGCGCCGTTCGCGTCCGATCTTACCGATTTTCGCTTCGCGCTGAGCGGAGCCGAGCTGTCAAAGGACATGGCCCTAATGCACAAGAACTGGCAGGATTTGATCAGACCGTCGAAGCTCGAGGTTTCCTTCAACGATGCTTCGCACCGTGTCGCGACCTTGGTCGCCGAGCCGCTCGAGCGGGGCTTCGGCACCACTCTCGGCAATGCGCTTCGCCGGGTGCTGCTTTCCTCGCTTCAGGGAGCCGCGGTCACCTCGATCCAGATCGACGGTGTGCTGCACGAGTTCTCCTCGATCGCAGGCGTGCGCGAGGATGTGACCGACATCATTCTCAACGTCAAATCGATCGCCCTCAAGATGCAGAGCGATCAGCCGAAGCGACTCACCCTGCGCAAGCAGGGGCCGGGAAGCGTGAAAGCCGGCGATATCACGGTCAGCGGCGACATGCAGATTCTCAATCCGGAGCTTGTCTTGTGCACGCTCGACGAAGCTGCCGAATTCCGCATGGAGCTTACGGTCGCGAACGGCAAAGGCTATGTGCCGGCGGACAAGAACCGCGCAGAGGACGCGCCGATCGGCCTCATCCCGGTCGACAGTCTCTTCAGCCCGGTGAAGAAGGTCTCATACCGTGTCGAGAACACGCGCGAGGGCCAGGTGCTCGATTACGACAAGCTCACCATGTCGATCGAAACGAACGGCGCGGTGTCGCCGGACGACGCCGTGGCTTACGCGGCGCGCATCATCCAGGATCAGTTGAACGTCTTCGTGAATTTCGAGGAGCCCCGCAAGGAGCAGGCGGTCTCCGTGTCGGCGCCGGAGTTGCCTTTCAACCCGGCGCTTCTCAAGAAGGTCGATGAGCTCGAGCTCTCTGTGCGCTCGGCCAATTGCCTCAAGAACGACAACGTCGTTTATATCGGCGACCTCATTCAGAAGTCGGAAGCGGAGATGTTGCGCACGCCGAATTTCGGCCGCAAGTCGCTGAACGAGATCAAGGAGGTGCTCGCCACGATGGGCCTGCATCTCGGGATGGAGGTTACGGGTTGGCCGCCGGAGAATATCGAAGAGCTCGCCAAGCGCTTCGAGGAACACTACTGAGACGAGCCTGAACGATCAGAGCAGGAAGAGCGCCAGCAGGATCCGACATGTATCACCGCAAAAGCTATCGCCGCTTCGGCCGTTCTTCCGAGCATCGGCAAGCCATGTTCTCCAATCTTGCCGCGGCCCTCATCAAGCATGAGCAGATCATCACCACGCTTCCGAAGGCAAAGGATCTGCGGCCTGTCGTGGAAAAGCTCGTGACGCTCGGCAAGCGCGGTGACCTTCATGCTCGCCGCCAGGCGATGGCCAAGATCGGCGATGAGCAGATGGTGAAGAAGCTGATCGAGGTCCTCGGCCCCCGCTACAAGGAACGGCAAGGCGGATACACGCGCATCTTGAAGGCGGGCTACCGTTACGGCGATGCGGCGCCCGTTGCAGTGATCGAGCTCGTCGATCGCGATGTCGACGCGAAGGGACTGGATTCAGGGCCCACCCAGAAGACGGAAGTCGTCGAGAACGCAGCGGC
>JAFAQA010000010.1 GCA_019246665.1 Hyphomicrobiales bacterium | reverse complement strand
CCGCTCGATGCGAGCGCGGTCCGGCACATCGCTGAAATCATGAGGCCCTATCGTTTCGAGAAAATCTTCGGCGCCTTCGCGCGGCGCAACGTGATGGCGGAAGGCCGTGCCGTCTTCGAGCGCTCGATCGCCCGCTACCTCAAGGCGATCGGCGCATCGGCTTGATGTCCTCGAGCACGACGCCCGCTTGCGCGTTTGTGAAGCCGACTTTGCTTGACCCTCAGCTTGCGCTGGCACAATCTCGCGGCCCCGCGAAGCAGGAGGCGATCTCGACCATGGTGAAGCAGGCGATTCTCGACACGATCAACAGATTCGCGCCGGAGCTCATCGAGATCAGGCGAGACATTCACAGGCATCCCGAGACGCGTTTCGAGGAGGTGCGCACCGCGGGCCTCGTCGCCGAGAAATTACGCGGCTGGGGCATCGAGGTCACGGAAAAGATCGGCAAGACTGGCGTGGTCGGCACGCTCAAGGGCAATCGCCCCGGGCAACGCGCCATCGCGCTTCGGGCCGACATGGATGCGCTCTTCATCGAGGAGGCGAATGACTTTCCGCACGCCTCGGTCGTGCCGGGCAAGATGCACGCCTGCGGCCATGATGGGCACACGACGATGCTGCTCGGCGCGGCGCGCTATCTCGCGGGCGCGCGCGATTTCGCCGGGACGGTGCATTTCATCTTTCAGCCGGCGGAGGAGGCGGGTACCGGCGCGCCCGCCATGATCGCTGACGGCCTCTTCGATCGATTTCCCTGCGACAGCGTCTACGGGCTTCACAACTCACCAGGGCTACCGGTCGGCAAATTCGCGACTCGTGAAGGGCCGATGCTCGCGGGCTCCGATTTTTGGGGCGTGACCTTCGCCGGCACGGGAGGCCATGGCGGCTCCTCGCCGCATCTTGCGACGGACGCGACCGTCGTGCTCGGCCATTTCCTTCTCGGCGTGCAAACGATCCTGCCTCGCAATCTCCATCCGACCGAAAGCGCGGCGCTCAGCGTCGGCCATGTGAGCGGCGGCGCCTATAACTCGCCGAACGTCATGCCGTCGAAGATCGTGGTGCGCGGCACGGCCCGCTATTTCCGCTCGGACGCGCAAGCCGTGATGCGGCGGCGCCTCGAGGAACTCGCGACGACACTCGCGGCGGCGCATGGCTGTGAGGCGCGGCTCGACTACGAGCCGCTCTGTCCTCCCACCGTGAATTGGCAGGAGAAGATGCCGATCGCGCGCGCCGCGGCGGCGGCGATCGTCGGGGAAGGCAATGTCGGGGATGTCCAGCTCAGCACGGGCGGAGAGGATTTCGCCTACATGCTGCAGAAGAAGCCGGGGGTCTTCATGCGCATCGGCAACGGGATGAATGCGAAGGGCGAGGTCCACCAGGTCCATACGCCGCGCTATGATTTCAACGACGACATCCTGGCGCTCGGGGCCGCCTATTGGGCGAGCCTCGTGCAACAGGAATTGGGCTGGGCGTCCGAGGAAGGCTGAGCCACGGCTCGCGGCTCATCTACTTGCGGAAGAACCCATGCGCGCCTTCCTCGGCTCGTTGGCCTTCTTGTTTTCGATTATCGCCGCATCGGGAGCGGAGGCCGACACCTCTCGGCTTTTCGACGGTGTTTGGGAAAGCTGCGAGAGCTCCACAGGCGAGCAGATCTGCGAATATTATGTTCTCAAGCAGAAGGAAGGGCGAATTTGCGGGTTGTGGCACTACTGGTCGTCCAGGCACAGCTATGACGGCCGCCTCATCGCCGATGCCGAAGGATTGTCGGGTCGTGTGAACTACACTTGCGGGACTCCAGGGTCCGAGACCCGCACCCCGTGTTCCGCCAAGGCGGTGCCCTTCGCCGCTTCCGAATGGACGAAGACGGACAAGCCCATTCTGATTTGCGACAAGAGGCTTTACGAGCTCAGCGGCGGCGAGCGGTCCTGCGCGGATATCGGCAAATCACCCGGACTTCCCAAGCTCTCGAGCTTCTCGCAACCGAAGCTGTCGCAGGAGGATCGCGACTGGATGATCGGCTGCCTCAATGACCCCGCCTACCCGCCCCCCGCGCTGAGGAAGTGAGCACCGGTCCCCCTGCGAAATGGCTGGAGTATGATCCGCAAAAGGTCATGCCGAAAAACAAGAAGATACCCTGACGCGACTGATCTCATCTGAACGCAACGCGTTCGAGTGCTACATGGGAAGCTCGTCTTACTCAACGCTTCTCGTATTCATCGTGGCGGCGCCACCAGATGCCCTTCTCATTGCGGCCCTTGGGGGCACGATCGAGCCACTGATACATGCCCCAAAGGCCATCGAGCCCGCGCGCATAGGTGGAGTAGGTGTGGTAGACGACGCCGTCCTCGCGCGCGAATGAGCTCATGCCGGGCCGATCGCGCGAAAAGGTGGAGGCGTCCGTGCCGCATGAGGCCGCGAACTGAGCGACGGGCTCCGGCACCGGCTTCGAATCCATCGCGTGGCCGCCGCGCTCATAATTATACTCGAGTTGCCCTTTGCGCTGCTGTTCCTCGGTGAAGGAGACGTTGAAATCGAAATTGAAATCGCTGCCGACCGACGACGCCCAGGGAAAAGTCCAGCCCATCCGCCGCTTATAGGCCTGAAGCTTCGCGAGGGGGGCCCGCGAGACCGCCGAAAGCATGACGTCATGGTTCGCGAGATGAACAGCGAAGCCCTCGAATCCATCCGCGATCGATGAGCAGGACGGACATCCCGCCTTGTAATCGGGACCGAACATGAAGTGATAGACGAGGAGCTGCGAGCGCCCTCTGAACAGATCCGCCAATGTGGCGGGGCCTTCGTCGGTCTCGAAACGATACTCCTTGTCAACCCGGACCCATGGGAGTTCCTGGCGCCGTCGCGCCAACTCGTCGCTGCGCCGTGTCAGCTCCTTCTCCGCGTCGAGGAGAGCGAGCCGACCCGCGAGCCATTCTTCCCGTGTGCCGGTTTGATGTGTGGTCGTCATTTCTCTCTCCTCTTTGAGTGCCTCGTCGCGCGAATAGCACGCCACGCCGACGCGCGCCGGCTGATGCTGGAGCATGATCTGCAAAAGTGGCCGCAGTTTTGCGACAAGTTCATGCGGGAGGTGCGGCGAAGCTCTAAGTGACATTCTTGGACTCGCTGATCACGTGGCAAGGTGCGCGCCGTCCGCAGCCCGGCAAGAAGTCGGGATCGAGATGATGAGCGAGGTTTTGGCTAACTCGGCGTAAATCGATCGCATCGAATTCGCCGCGGCAAATTCGCCGCGCGGCAAAACCTGCGTGCGAGGTTGGCCCCCAATTCGGGAAGGGGTCAACCCATGAAGACGGGGATGCTCAAGCTTCTGCTCGCGGCGCTCGCGGGATATGCCGCGACTAGCGTGGCGCTGCAGGCCATTGCCTCACCGTCGCTCGCGAGGCCTGCAGTCGCCGTCCATCAGGCACGCTGGACACCTGCCGGCGCCGAGACGCGCCGACCGATCGGCTGGCACAATCTCTGCCGCGTGCAGGGCGATGAATGCGATGCCGGGCCGCAGATGCCCGTCAACGTCGCCCTCACGCCCCAGGCGCAACACCTCCTTTTCGCCGTGACCACGCTCGCGAACCGGGCCATCACGCCTCAAACCGATGACGATCATTACCATCTCGACCGCAAGACGCTGATCGATTGGTGGACCTATCCGGATGACGGCGCCGGCGATTGCAGCGACTTCATGCTCTTGAAGCGCAAGATGCTCATCGAGGCTGGCTGGCCGCGCGCGGCCGCGCTCGCGACTGTAGTGCTCGACCGCAACGGCGATGGCCATGCGGTCCTTACCGTCACCACCGATGAGGGCGATTTCGTGCTCGACAACCTCACCGACAAGGTGCTGCGCTGGAACGAGACCGGCTACGCCTTCGTGAAGCGCCAATCGCAAGCGGATGAGAACGTCTGGGTCGCGCTCGCCGACGGCGGTGAGGCGGGAGCGGTTTCGTCGACGAGCTCCTTGCCCATCGTCAAGGTCAGCAGTCGTTGAGCTCCCAATAACGGGCGAGGAGATCGCGATCATCGCTTTCGAGCACCGCGAGACCGCCCGGCACGATCACGAAGAACCTCTGATAGCGCGCGGCAGCCGTGGCGCCGACCTCGCCGCAAGCAACGAAGCCCGCCATGCGCCGATCAGGCTTGATCACGAGCCCGCGAACGGGCGGGGGGGCATCCTCCGCGAAGCGTCGCGCGAGCGCCGAGAGCACGGCAGCAGAAATGTCGCCGGAGGCCGGCGAAGGCTCTCCGGGCGCCGCGATGAGAAGCGCGACGAGCGGCACTGCGAAGGCTTTGGCGAGGATGGGCATGGTCAGGGCTCGTGTCGCTGCGGCATCGACGAAAGGGTATGGCGCAGGGATGGAATGCGCAGGCCCATGGTGCGGCGACAGGGCTACGAAACGGTAAACGGTCGTAAGAGGGCCGCTGATGCCCATGCTGGGCGCGCATGACGAAGTGGGAATGCCTATCCGTCTTGGCCGGGCTTGGCCCGGCCATCCATGCCTCCATGCTCTTCGATGATCGCAGAGCAGGCGGGGATGCCCGCGCCGAGCGCGGGCATGACGACCATTCACACTCCCTCTCAATCCAGCGCTTGCGCGAGGTCGGCGATGAGATCGGGGGCGTCCTCGATGCCGATCGATAACCTGAGCGTCGCGTCGGTGATGCCGAAAGAGGCGCGTTCCCTCGGGCTCAAGGAGCGGTGGGTCGTGCTCGCCGGGTGCGCGATGAGGGAGCGCGTCTCGCCGAGATTGACGAGATGCGAAAAGAGATTGACGCGCGTGAGGACCTGTTTGGCCTTTTCGGCGCTTTTCAGCGTGATCATGAAGATCGAGCCGAGCCCGTCCGGACAATAGCGCCGGGCAAGGTTGTGGTTCGGATGGTTTGGCACGCCCGGATAGCTCACGCTGGCGACCGCCTCATGCGTGCTCAGGAAATTCGCCACGGCCTCGGCATTCTCGCAATGGCGCCGCATCCGCAACGGAAGCGTCTCGATGCCCGTGAGAATGAAGAAGGCGGTCGTCGCCTGCATGCCAGGTCCGAGCTCGCGCAAGCCGAGGAGGCGGCAAGCGGTGGCGAAGGCATTTTTTGGAAAGCGCTCGGCCGGGACGATATTCTCGTAATCCTCCCAAGCGCCGGCGATGAGCGGATAGCGCGTGTCCTTCTCCCACGTGAAAGTGCCGGCATCGACAATGAGGCCACCAATGGCGGTGCCGTTTCCGACCATGAATTTCGATGCCGAATGGATCACGATATCGGCGCCATGCTCGATCGGGCGCAGAAGCGCGGGTGACGCGAGCGTCGAATCCACGACCAACGGCAGATGATGCGCTTTTGCCACCTCGGCGATGCCGTCGAGGTCGACCACCTCGCCCGTCGGGTTGACGATCGCCTCGACCACGATGGCGCGTGCGCGCGGCGTGATCGCGGCGGCGATACGCTCTGGGGTGGGCTCGGCGAAAACGCATTTGACGTTGAGCCGCTTGTCGAGCCGCTTCATCAAGCCGAGCGAGCCGCCGAAGACCTGGCTCGAGCCGACATATTCATCGCCCGTGGCGCAAAGCGTGAGGAGCGCCACAAGCCAGGCCGATTGTCCGGAGGCGAGCGCCACACCGGCGGTGCCGCCCTCTAGGGAGGCGATGCGGCGCTCGAGCGCCGCGACCGTCGGGTTCGACCCGCGCGAATAGGAGAAGCCTTGCCGGCGCATCGCGAAAACATCGGCGCCGTGTTCCTGGTCCTCAAAGACGAAGCCGTTCGTCTGGAAAATCGGCATGGCACGGGCGCCGGTAGACGGGTCGGCCTCGGCGCCGCCATGCACAGCGCGCGTCGCGAACGCTTGCGGGAAGGTAGGGGTCATCACGCGTCTCCGGCTCTCTTTTCATGGCTGGCCTGACGGTTGTCCGATCGCCTGGGCCGAACCCTTATTCATCATGTTGCGAAGGCGAAATGCGATAGAGCAAGAATGACTTAGGGCTCAATCGATCGGAACGGGCGGAGAAAATTCATCTCCAAACCGGCTAAAAATTTGGCAAATCCACCTACTCTCACCGAATTGAATCCCGCCTCGCCACAGCCTACGTTCGGAGTTCTATTTAACGTCGGCATCGTTCCGTTATAACGAACGATGGCCGCTCGGGCAATGCTTCCGCGCGAACGTATTCGGCGCAATGAGGCGGGTAAAAACGGGCGCGGATGGAAGGGGCACTGATGGGCATCGCCACAACCCTCTTGTGTGATCCGGATCCCCGGACGTGCGGCGCGATGGAGAATGCGTGATGGCGCTCCCCAAGCGACCTCCCCTCCCCGTCATCCTCATCGCCAACGATCTCGTCGATGGCGAGGTGGTGTTTCGCACAGCCAGCGGCTGGTCGGCCGATGCGCGCGAAGCGTTGATCGCGGGCAACGCGGAGGCGGCCGACGCGCTGGAGGCCGAAGGCCTTGCCGAAATGAACCGCAACAAGGTGGTCGACGCTTATCTCGTCGATGTCGTCCTCGGTGACGACGGCCCCCAGCCGCGCCATTTCCGCGAACGCCTGCGCACGCTCGGGCCGAGCATCAGAACCGATCTCGGCAAGCAGGGACGAAGCGGCGAGACGCAAGGCGCACAGCATGTACCGGTATGACGAATTCGACGCGCGTTTCGTGCGCGAGCGCGTGCGCGAGTTCCGCACGCAGGTGGAGCGGCGTCTCGACGGCTCGCTGACGGAGGATGAGTTCAAGCCACTTCGCCTGCAGAACGGCCTCTATCTCCAGTTGCATGCCTATATGCTGCGCATCGCCATTCCCTATGGGACGCTCTCTTCGCGGCAGCTCCGGCAGCTCGCCTTGATCGCCGACCGTTATGACCGCGGCTATGGGCATTTCACCACGCGCCAGAACCTCCAGTTCAACTGGCCGAAGCTCAAGGATGTGCCCGACATCCTCGACCTTCTTGCCGATGTCGAGATGCACGCGATCCAGACTTCCGGCAATTGCATCCGCAATGTCACGGCGGACCATTTCGCCGGCGTCGCGGCCGACGAGGTCGAGGATCCCCGCCCCACGGCGGAGCTCATCCGCCAATGGTCGAGCCTGCACCCCGAGTTCAGCTTCCTGCCGCGCAAGTTCAAGATCGCGGTCACAGGCGCCGAGCATGATCGCGCCGCCATCAAGGCGCATGACATCGGGCTTCGCATCTTGCGCCATCCGGGAACCGGCGAGATCGGCTACGAGGTGATCGTCGGCGGCGGCCTCGGGCGAACGCCGATGATCGGCAAGGTCGTACGGGAGTTCCTGCCGAAGCCTGATCTGCTCAGCTTTCTCGAGGCGATCATGCGCGTCTACAATCTCGAGGGTCGGCGCGACAACAAGTTCAAGGCTCGCGTGAAAATCCTGGTGCATGAGATCGGCGCCGAGGAGTTCCGACGCCGTGTCGAAGAGGAATTTGCCGCGCTCGATGGGCCGAGCGTCAATGCCGACCCGGAAGAGGTGAGGCGGATCGCCGCCTATTTCGCCCCGCCTCCTTATGAGGAGCTGCCCGAGCGCTCGGTGAAGCTTTCGATCGCGCAAGCGGCGCACCGCGATTTCGCGCGCTTCGTCGAGACGAATGTTTCGGCGCACCGCGTGCCGGGCTACGCGGCCGTCACCATTTCGCTGAAACCGATCGGCGGCGTTCCGGGTGATGCCACATCCGAGCAGATGCGCATCATCGCCGAGCTTGCCGACCGGCACAGCTTCGGTGAGCTCCGGGTGACCCACATGCAGAACCTCGTGCTTGCGCATGTGCGCAAGGACGAGCTCTTCGCCCTTTGGGAAGCGCTCGACGCGGCCGAGCTCGCCACCGCGAATGCGAGCCTCGTCACCGATATCATCTCTTGCCCGGGCCTCGATTATTGCTCGCTCGCCACGGCGCGCTCGATCCCGATCGCGCAATCGCTGTCCCGGCGTTTCGCGGACGGGGCACGGCAGCGCGAGATCGGACCGCTCGGGATCAAAATCTCGGGCTGCATCAACGCCTGCGGTCATCATCACATCGGCAATATCGGCATTTTGGGCCTCGAGAAGAACGGCGCCGAATATTACCAGCTCACGCTCGGCGGCGACGCGACCGAGAAGGCCGCGCTCGGCGAGCGCCTTGGCCCCGGGCTTGCGGCCGAGGAGGTGCCGGATGCGGTCGAGAAGATCGTCAACGTCTATCTCGAGAAGCGCGCCGCCGGTGAAGAGTTCATCGCCACCTACCGGCGTATCGGCATCGCGCCCTTTCGCCAAATGTTCGAGTAAGCCTTCGAAGGAGAATTGCATGGCGCTGATTGATGCCTCGGGCCTCAAGGAGGACGGGTTCACGCGCGTCGCGGAAAGCGCCGCCCTCCCCGCCGGCGACATGATCTTGCCGCTCGGCAAGATTTCGGCGGATGGCCCTGAGGTGCTCGCACGCGGCGACCGCCTTGGCGTGCACCTGCCGAACACGGCAAAGCTCGACGAGGTTTGGCCGCTTCTCGACGACGTGGCCCTCATTTCGATCGAGTTCCCGTCCTTCGCGGATGGGCGGGGCTTCAGCCTCGCCAGGCAACTCCGCCAGCGCGGCTATCGCGGACAATTGCGCGCTTTCGGCCCCTTGATCGCGGACCAGTTGCGTCACGCGCTCGGCTGCGGCTTCGACGAGGTCGAGACGCCCGAGGCGGTGATCGCGCGCCAGCCGATCTCGCAATGGGGCGCTGCGCTTCGCACAATCACGCTTCACTATCAGCGGGGCACCGGGCGGGGCTTGAGCATTCTGGATCGTCGCCGCGCGGCACGGGAGGCTTCTCATGAGCAAAGGCTTGCACATGCGCTGCCCGCATGAATGGGGCTCTGACGTCAGCGAGCACGTCATCGCGCCGGAGGAATTCGGTCGTCTCGCCAATCTTGGCCTTCTGCTTGTCGTCTTGATCCTTTCGGCGCTCTGGCTTGCCTTCCCGCCCGCGCAATTGTCTTGGTCGTCCGCCACCGGTCCCATGCTGACGCAAGGCGCGCATCAAGCAGACGACCGCGCTCCCGGGGCGGGGCGCCCCGGCGCTTTCGGTGAAGCAGGCGCCTTTTTCCTTCCCCAGATACGCGCCCTCCCTCTCCCGCTTGCGGGAGAGGGTGCCCCTCACGCAGTGAGGGGCGGGTGAGGGCGGTTGGGCTTGTGCTCCCTTTATCCGCCACCCCTCATCCGGCATCACTTCGTGATGCCACCTTCTCCCGTGAACGGGAGAAGGGAGCGCCTTTTTCCGCTGCCGCATACGCCCCCTCCCTGTCCCCCCTAGGTGCTCTCCCTTTCCCGCCGACGGAAGAAGAGGCGCCCCAAGCGCGTGCTGCCGGCCGGATCGACACGCTGTCGAGCTTGCCCATCTTTCTCAAAGTTGCTGGCCGGCGCGCCGTGATCGTCGGCGAGAGCGAGGCCGCGCTGTGGAAAGCCGAGCTCCTCGCGGCTTGCGACGCGAGGGTCGAGGTCTTCGCCGGCACCGAGAGCGCACGCTTTCGGGC
>JAFAQA010000541.1 GCA_019246665.1 Hyphomicrobiales bacterium | reverse complement strand
TCGCGGTCGTTCATGGTTCCTCCGCTCGCGAATCCTCCACCCGCATATCCCTTGAGCACGAAGCCGGTCTCATCGTCGGCATACCGGGCATAGGCTTCGAGCGATTGCGCCGCGACGCCGGTATAAATCAGCTCGGAGGTCGGATTGCCGAGCAGCGGATCGCTCACACTCCCATTGAAAGCGTAATCGTGCCGGCCGGTGCTGTACCAATAGCGCGCGCCGATGGTGAAGGGCGAGGATTGCGGGAGCGGCGCCGTCACCTCCTCGATCGCGCCGCGCAAGGTTGAAAAATCCGCGGCGAAGGTCTCGCCTCCGGCAACAAGGACGCAGAGGCTCCCTAAAAATAAAGCCCGCATCTCGCAATCCCCCGCGATCAGCGTGCCAAAAATGAACAAACATGGTTAACGAGTCGTTGCGGGGCAGATGAAATCGATTCTGTCGAGGCCATTCCTTTCGCGCCGGAATGCCTTTAGAGCTGTGCCGGGTCGTTCCGGATCGAGATGAGCTCGGCCTCTCATTTGGCTTGGCGCTCTTTCGGGTCCTGACAGTCAAGACATCCGCTCCTCAGATTGCGTCGCCTCTCATGCCCGACCTTTTGCTCGAACTCTTCTGCGAGGAGATTCCCGCCCGGATGCAGCGTCGGGCGGCCGAGGAGCTGAAGCGCCTCGTCACGGACGCGCTCGTCGAGCGCGGCCTTCTCTATGAAGGCGCGATCGCCCATGTGACGCCACGGCGTCTTGCCCTCCACATCGCCGGGCTTCCGGTCAAGGGAGAGGATACGACCGAGGAACGGCGCGGGCCGCGTGTGGGCGCGCCGGAAAACGCGGTCAAGGGTTTCCTCAAAAGCGCCGGGCTCACCGACATCAGCCAAGCGCAAATCATCAGCGATGGAAAGAAAGGCGGGTTCTACGCCGCCCGCCTCGAAAAGCCGGGAGAGGCGACGATGGCCGCGATCGCCGCGATCGTGCCGTCAGTGGTGGCGAGCTTTCCCTGGCCGAAGTCGATGCGTTTCGGTCCACAATCGCGCGCGACGGATTCCCTGCGCTGGGTGCGCCCGCTGCGCTCGATCCTGTGCACCTTCGGCCCTGAGACCGAAGACCCCGAGATCGTGCCCTTCGAGATCGGAGGGATTTCCGCCGGCGATGTCACCTTCGGTCATCGCGTCATGGGGCCGAAGACCCCGATCAAAGTGCGTCGCTTCACGGACTATGTCGCGAGTCTCGAAAACGCCAAGGTCGTCCTCGACGCCGAGCGGCGAAGCGACATCATCGCCCATGAGGCGAGCAACCTCGCTTTCGCAGCGGGCTTCGAACTCGTCGAGGATGAAACATTGCTCGATGAGGTGTCTGGCCTCGTCGAATGGCCGGTTGTCCTGATGGGCGCCTTCGAAGAGGAGTTCCTTTCGATTCCCCAGGAGGTGATCCGCGCCACGATTCGCGCCAACCAGAAATGCTTCGTCTTGCGAAACGCCGAGGGTGGACTCGCCAACCGTTTCATCCTCACGGCGAATCTGGAAGCCGCTGATGGCGGCGCCGCGATCATCGCCGGCAATGAGCGTGTGGTGCGCGCCCGGCTCGCGGACGCGAAATATTTCTGGGAAACTGACCAGAAGCCCTTGCCCGACTATGCCGGAGCGGCCGAAAAGCCGCTCGACCAACGCCTCGCCAAGCTCGAGGCGCAAAACATCATCTTCCATGCCAAGCTCGGCACGCAATATGCGCGCATCTTGCGCCTTGCGGCGCTGGCGAAGGAGCTGAGTGCAATGACCGGGGCGGATGGCCGCCTCGTGCAGCGCGCCGCGATGCTCGCCAAGGCGGATCTTGTGACCGAGATGGTCGGCGAATTCCCCGAATTGCAGGGTCTCATGGGACGCTATTACGCGGCATTGCAAGGAGAGCCGCCCTCGGTGGCCACGGCAATCGAGGAGCACTACAAGCCGCTCGGCCCTTCGGACCGGGTCCCAACGGACAAGGTGAGCATCACCATCGCCCTCGCCGACAAGCTCGACACGCTTGTCGGCTTCTGGGCGATCGATGAGAAGCCGACCGGATCGAAGGACCCTTTCGCCCTGCGGCGCGCCGCGCTCGGCGTGATCCGACTCGTGCTCGAAAATGCCGTGAGGCTGCCGCTCCTGCCCGTGCTGACACTGCATTTCGCGGTTCTCGGCCAGCCCGGCCGCAAGGCGATTGTGGATGATCTCCTCTCCTTCTTCGCCGATCGTCTCAAGGTCCTGCTGCGCGAAAAAGGGGCGCGCCATGATCTTGTCGATGCGGTCTTCGCCTTACCGGGCCGGGACGATCTTTTGATGGTCGTCAGACGCATCGACGCGCTCGCGGCCTTCCTCGACACGGAAAATGGCAAAAACCTCCTCGCTGGGTACCGGCGGGCTGCCAACATCCTGCGCATCGAGGAGAAGAAGGACGGCGTCTCCTATGATGCGGCGCCCGACCTTGTTCTCATCGAAGCTCGCGGCCTTCCGGAAGAGCGGGTTCTCGCCCATCTGCTCGAGGTGGCGGCGTTCCACGCACGCGAGCACGTGCTGAAGGAGGAGTTCACTCAGGCGCTCGCGGCGCTCGCTGAGCTTCGCCCGGCGGTCGACGCCTTTTTCGACAAGGTCACGGTCAATGATCCCGACGCCTCGTTGCGCGCCAACCGTCTCAAGCTGCTCTCGGGGCTGCGCCGCGCCGTGCACGAGGTCGCGGATTTCTCCAAGATCGAAGGGTGAGCTGACGGAGTTTCGTCAGGCCTCCTGGCCGAGCGCCGAACCCGCGAGCGGATAGGCCGCCTCCACCACATAGGGACCCCCGCCGACCGATGCCCGCGAGGAGAATAGGGCGAAGCGCGACACGTTGAAGCGCTGCACCGGAAAGCGCCCCATCGAGGCGATGAAGAAGGCGGCCGCTTCCGCCGGCGTGCCGCGCAAACGCGCGAGCGTCACATGTGGCGTGAATTTGCGCGTCTCCGGCGCCAAGCCGGCGCGGCGCGCCACGCTCTCATGCTCGGCCTGAAGCGACGTGAGCTGCGCGGTCGGCCTCACCAGCGCGACGAGAGCGCGTGGCTTGTCGCCACCGAA
>JAFAQA010000503.1 GCA_019246665.1 Hyphomicrobiales bacterium | reverse complement strand
CACGAGTTAACGTGGGACGGAGGCGGATCGCGAACTTGCGCAATGTTGCTGAAACATGTCTTGCCGTAACTTAACCATGCAGCAATATGGTTTCGCCACTGATATTTTTGGGAGGCTCACCGCGTGTCCATCCGTCCCCAAATTCGGGTAGATATGCACAGTGGAAGCGCCGTGCTGGCGCTTGACGGCTCCTGGATCGCGCGGCGCGCCAGGTTAGCCGAGGCCGCTGTTTCAGCGGCGCTGCAGGAGCTTGGCTCGCCGGCGCGCGTCACGCTCGACCTCGAGGGCATTGATCGCATCGATACGGCGGGCGCCTGGCTGGTGGAGCGGACGCGGCGCGGTCTCGTCGATTCGGGAGCCGATGTCGATCTCAAGGCACCCCAGAACAAGCAGCGCATCCTTATCGAGGAGGTGCGGACCCATTACGCCGACCCGCCGCCGCCTCGCCCCGTCGAGCGGTTCGTCGATCTCCTCGCCGATCTTGGCAGGGGGGTGGTCGGCGCCTCCGAGGACATGGTGGACGGCACATCCTATATGGGTCTTTTCACCATGGCGGTGGTGCGCTCGGTCGCCAATCCGACGCGCCTGCGCATGACCTCCATCGTGCATCACCTCGAGATGATCGGGCTGCGCAGCGTGCCGATCATCGCGCTGATCTCGTTCCTGGTCGGCGGGATCGTGGCCCAGCAAGGCATTTTCCAGCTCAACACTTTCGGGGCGCCGAGCCTCGTCGTCGACCTCGTCGGCATCCTCACTTTGCGGGAATTGGCGCTGCTGCTCACCTCGATCATGATCGCGGGCCGCTCGGGCTCCTCGATCACGGCGGAGCTCGGCTCGATGAAGATGCGTGAGGAGATCGATGCGCTTCATGTGATCGGGCTCGATCCGATGGAAGTGCTCATCCTGCCGCGGGTGATCGCGCTCCTTTTAGCGATGCCGATGCTGACCTTCATCTCGGCGATGTCCGCCCTGTTCGGCGCCGGGATCGTCGCCTTCTTCTATGGCGGGATCAGCCCGGAAATCTTCCTGTTCCGGCTGCAGAACGCGGTCGGCATTCACACCTTCCTCGTGGGAATGATCAAGGCGCCATTCATGGCCCTGGTGATCGGGCTGATCGCCACGATGGAAGGCATGGGGGTCGAAGGCTCCGCCGAATCGCTCGGCCGTCAGACGACCTCCTCGGTCGTGAAATCGATCTTCATGGTGATCGTGGTCGACGGCATTGTCGCGATGTTCTTCGCGGGAATCAATTACTGATGGCGAGCGCCGGCCTTACATGCTGAACCCGCTCGCTCCCCTCAAACGGGCCGAACGTGTCCGCCAGCTTACCGAGAAGCTGGAGAGCGTCGCCGCGAGCGACACCAAGCTTCTCGACGTGCAGCACCTCGCGGTTGAGCTCAATGAAAGGGAGATTCTCAAGGATGTGAGTTTCGAGCTCAACCGCGGCGAGCTCGTCGGCGTCGTGGGCGCTTCCGGAACCGGCAAATCCGTCCTGACGCGCGCCATCCTCGGCCTGGTGCCCAAGACGCGCGGACGCATCATCATTCTGCAAGCCGACATGGATCAGCTCGACTATTCAGAGCAGCGCGTCGTGGAGCAGCGTCTCGGCGTGATGTTCCAGCACGGTGCCCTGTTCTCCTCGCTCACGGTGAAGCAGAATGTCCAGGTGCCGATGCGCGAATATCTCGACCTTTCACCGAAACTGATGGATGAGCTCGCGATCCTCAAGATCCAGATGGTGGGGCTTCCGGCGGACGCGGCGGAGAAATTCCCGTCCGAGCTTTCCGGCGGCATGATCAAGCGCGCCGCCCTCGCGCGCGCCTTGGCGCTCGATCCCGACATCGTATTTCTCGATGAGCCCACTTCGGGACTGGACCCGATCGGCGCTGGCGAGTTCGATGAATTGATGGTCACGTTGCAGGAATCACTTGGCCTCACCGTGTTCATGGTGACCCATGATCTCGACAGCCTCTACACGACTGCCGACCGCGTGATTGCGCTCGGCGAGGGGAGGGTGATTGCCGACGGCCCTATCTCCGCCATGCTGGCCTCGGAACATCCTTGGCTGAAATCCTATTTCCATGGCAAACGGGGCCGGTCCGTGACCCAGGGCCAACGGAAGCTCGCAATGGTGAGAGAAGGCAATGGAAACACGCGCTAAATTTGCCTTGATCGGGGTGTTCACCTTGTGCGTCATCGCGGCCGCGTTCGGCTTCGTCTTCTGGTTTTCCGGATCGCGCGGGGGCGCGAACCTGAAATCCTACCAGATCATCTTCGACACGCCGGTCACTGGCCTCTCGCGAGGCGGCGCGGTGCTGTTCAACGGCATCCGGGTCGGTGAGGTCACCGATTTGAGCTTCTACCCGCGCGATCCGCGCCTCGTGATCGCGCGCGTCGATATCGCGCCCGATGTGCCGATCAAAGTGTCCACGAAGGCACGCCTCGAGTTTTCGGGCCTCACGGGCGTTGCCTCGGTGCAGATTTTCGATTCGGATCCAAAGTCGCCCGATCTCAAGCCAAAGCAGGGCGACACGATTCCCACATTGCGCGCCATTGCGACCCCAAGCCTGCAGAATGTGCTCGAGACGGTGCAGACGGCGGGGCAGCACGCGGATGAGATCCTCGTCAAGGTCAACCAGATCGTCGCCGACAACCAGGTGCCGATCAATCATACCATCAGCAATCTCGAGCGGCTGTCGGAGGCGCTCGATGCCGCCAAGATCAATACCGCCGTCGACAACATCTCAGCTATCGCGGCGAAATTCGATGTCGATAAGCTCAATCACGCGATCGGCTCGATCGATACCGTGGTGAGCTCGCTCGATACCTCGACCGTCAATCACACGCTGAAGAGCGTCGACACTTTCGCCACCGCTCTCGGCGACTCATCGGACAATTTGCGAGCCATCGCACATGACGCGAATGAGCTCGTCGCCAAGCTCAAGGGTAGCGCCACCACGATCGACAATCTCGTCGCGACCAATGCGGGCCCCGTCAACAATGTGATCGCCAATCTGGATAAGATCGTCGGCAGCGTCGATGCGGCGAAGATCAACCGCACGGTCGACGAAGTCGAGAAATTCGCGAGCACGCTGCGTCAGAACAGCGCGCGCGTCGATCAGATCGCCAAAAATGCCGACGAGCTCTTCGCGAAGCTCGACGCCAGCGCCGACAAGGTCGATCAGATTCTGAACGGCGCCAACAATCTCGTGAATTCGCCCGACGGCAAGAACGCCTTCAGCGAATTTGCCGAGGCTTCCCGCTCGGTGCGCAGACTCGCCGACGATCTCGACAAGCGCTCCGGCGAGCTTTTGACCAATCTCAATCGATTTTCGGGCTCGGGATTGCGCGATATCCAGCAATTTGCAGTGGATGGACGGCGCACGCTCGGCGATATAAGCCGGACGCTGCAAAGCGTGCAGCGCAATCCGCAGCAGTTCATTTTCGGCGGAAAGGCCTCGCTTCCGGAATACGGCAATTGAGTCGCGGCGGCTGATCGGTCAGGGGTTGGGGAATGAGCAGTCCACCGCATCGCTCATCATGCGTCGCGCGCGCCCGCGGGCGATTCGTTTTTCTTGGAGTTGTGAGCCTCGCGCTTGCAGGTTGCGGCGGTGGCCCTCCGCCCGTGACTTTCGATCTCGTCCAACCCGAGGTGGTCGCGAAAAAAGCGCTCCATGTAAAGCGTCAGTTCGTCGTGACCGAGCCGATCGCAGTGCAGCCGCTCGATTCGGACCACGTGCTGGTTCGCCGATCGGACGGCACGCTGGCGACGCTTGCCCATGCCCAATGGTCGGATCGGCTCCCCCGCCTCGTGCAGGCACGCATCGTTCAGGCTTTCGAGAACGCTGGAGCGGTCGGGCGCGTCGGCATCGCAGGGGGGCCGATCACGCCGGATCTGACGCTCGACGTGGAGATCCGCGTGTTCGAGGTCAATGCTGGCGCCGGCCAAGGCAAGATCGAGCTCGCCATCAAGCTTGTGAACGCGGTGACCGGGCGCACGGTTGCGGCCCGGGTCATTCAGGCTGATGCACCGGGCGCCACTGAAGGACCGGAGGCGGTCGAGACGCTTGATCGGGCGCTCGGCCAGGTTCTGCGCGAAATCGTGCGCTGGGCCGGCCCGCGAATTTGATGAGAGCAGGCTTTGGCGGGTGT
>JAFAQA010000352.1 GCA_019246665.1 Hyphomicrobiales bacterium | reverse complement strand
GCTTGAGCGCCGGTCTACAAGGAGTGCATGAAGGCTCCAGGTTCGCGAGCACTGTTTGCTCGACCTGCACCTGGACCAGGCTTTCTTGTCACTGCACTCCGTTTCTTGCTCTGTAATTATTCAGTGTCGAGTTTGCAGGCCATAAGGCTCCAGCGCCGAAGGCTTGCTGATCGAATTGTCAACCGGGCACTGTTTTCGCGTCCGCAGGCAGGCAGCCGTCGTAGTCGCCGATCCACGAAACACATCGCCCCGATCTGGGTAACGGAGCCTTCCCGTGTTGCCCTCGAAGGGTGCCCCAATTCACGTGGTCCCTTCGCGTTGATCCGATCGGATGATCAACCGAGATTCTACCCGCTCTGGTCGACGATAAACTAAATAAATGGCGCGGGGCGAAGCCCTCAGCCGGAGCTTCGCGCCCCGACGAAGCGGGCTCGGTTTGATGGCACGAAAGCGTCTTTCGGGGTAAGCTCGATCGGCTCGCGGGATGACTGTTATGGCGCACGAAACATTTTATCATCTTTTCGACACGAGCCTCGGCCCGGTAGGGATGGCGTGGACGGGTGAAGGCCTGGCGAGGCTGCAGCTGCCTGAGGCTGACCGCCCACGGACTTACCGCCGCCTCAAGGCGAGGCGCTCGACGACTTGGGTTAGGACTTGGATTCGAGCGAGCCCATCTTCGATGGTGCTTCAAGCCATCCGGGAGATCAAACGCCATATCGGCGGCGAACCACCCGACTATGCCAGCGTGCCCCTTGACCTGACGGATGTCAGCCTCTTCGACCGAAAAATCTATGAGGCGGCGCGCGAAATTCAGTGGGGCCGGACCACGAGCTACGGTGAGCTTGCGGAACTCGCGGGCTATCCCGGCGAAGCGCGGGAAACCGGCCAGGCGCTCGGCCGAAACCCGATTGCCATCATCATTCCCTGCCATCGGATCTTGGCCAGGGGGAAGCGCATCGGCGGTTTCTCGGCCCATGGAGGCAGGCTCACCAAGGAGCGCCTGCTGGCGCTCGAAGGCGTCGACCTCGAGGGCGACGCCCCTTTGCTTCCGGGGCTGTTGCCGAGAGCTTGGTGAAGCGGAAGCTGGCCGTCGGGAGCGATGGCCGAGCGCTCAGGCGCGGGCGCGGGCGCGATGCTTTCCTGGGACCGACGACAACAGGAGCCGCGTATATTCATGCCGCGGATCGGCGAAAATCTCCTCGCGTGACCCACGCTCGACGATGCGGCCGAGATACATGACGACCACCTCGTCCGAGATGGTCTCGACGACAGCAAGGTCATGCGAGATGAACACATAGGTCAGATCGAGCCGCGCCTGCAGATCGGCGAGCAAGCTCAGCACTTGCGCCTGGACGGAAACGTCGAGTGCCGAGACGGGCTCATCGAGGATGATCAGCTCAGGGTCGGCCGCGAGCGCACGGGCGATGCCGATGCGCTGGGCCTGGCCGCCGGAAAACTCGTGCGGATAGCGTTCGGTGAATTCGGCGCGCAAGCTCACGAGGCTCATGAGCTCCGCCACCCGCTCGCGCCGCGCCTTCTGGTCCATGCCATGCAGCGCCTTGAGCGGCGCTTCGAGGATGGCGCGCACGGTTTTGCGCGGATTCAATGAACCGAGCGGATCCTGGAACACCATCTGCACCTTGCGATGCAGCTTTTGGCGATCCTCGCGGGCCAGCTCTTCCACGGAGCGTCCGTCAAGCTCGATGTTGCCGGATGTCGGCGCCAAAAGGCCGACCATCATCCGCGCCAAAGTCGATTTGCCGCAACCCGATTCACCGACGATCCCAAGCGTGCGGCCTCTGCGCACCTCGAGCGAAACGCCATCCACAGCCCGCAGCGGGGTGTTCCCTATGCCGAAGATGGCCCCGGCTCGGTCTCGCAAACCGCCGAGCACACGGCTCGGCGCAACAGCATCGACCTTCCCGCGGGAGGCATTACTTCTTCCGGAGCCGCCATATTCGCGCACCACGTCGCGAGCCGAAAGGATGACCTCGCTCATGCCGCGGTGAGCTCCGCATGCACGCAGCGCACCTTGTGTTTTTCGCCGATCGTTTCGAGCCCGATTTCGCCGACACTGCATTTGCCGTCCGCGAGATGGCAGCGCGGCGCGAAGGCGCAACCAGGCGGAAGCGCGTTGGTCGCCGGTGGCAGCCCGGGTATCGGATCGATGCGGCGCTCAGCGCGGCCGAGCTCCGGCACGCAAGCGAGAAGACGTTGTGTGTAAGGATGGCGCGGCGCGCCGAGCACCGCGTCCACCGGCCCGCTTTCGACGATGCGCCCGCCATACATGACATTCACCGTATCGCAGAGCTCGGCGATCACGCCCACATCATGGCTGATGAAGACGAGCGCCGCGCCACGCTCTCGGCGAAGCTCGTTGAGGAGGCGCAGGATCTGCGCTTGCGTCGTCACGTCGAGCGCGGTGGTCGGCTCATCGGCAACAATGATTTCGGGATCATTGGCGAGCGCCATGGCGATGCCGACCCGCTGTCGCTGGCCGCCCGAAAGCTCATGCGGGTAAGCCCCGACGCGCCGCTCGGCGTCGGGAATGCGCACCGCCTCGAGCAGCGCAACGGCGCGACGCATCGCCTCGGCGCGAGGGAGCCCTTGGTGACGGCGTATGCCTTCCGCAATCTGCTCCCCGATCGAGATGAGCGGGTTGAGGGTGGTCAAAGGGTCCTGAAACACATAGGCGATGCGATTGCCACGAATAGCCTGCAGCCGCGCGAGCGGCGCGCCGACGAGATCCTCGCCATGATGAGCAATCTCCCCGCCGACGATCCGGCCAGGCGGCGTCGCCACAAGGCCGAGGATCGAGAGCGCGGTCACCGTCTTGCCCGACCCCGATTCACCGACGATGCCGACAGCTTCCCCTGGCTTCACCTCGAGGTCGACGCCCCCCACCGCGCGGTAAACCTCTTCGCCGATGAGGAAATGCGTCTCGAGCGACCGCAATGAGAGCGGCACGGTTGCCGTCGAAGGCTGCGGCAGCGAGGAGAGCTTGCGCTTGCGCTCATCGGCGGGCGCGGCTGCGGTCTTGGCGAGCGCGCGCGCAATGCCGCCCGATTTGAGCTTCGGATCGAGCACGTCGCGCAAACCGTCGCCGACGAGGTTGATGCCGATCGCGAGAAGGAGGATCACAACCCCCGGGATGGTCGCCACATGCGGTGCCACCTGGATGAGGTTGCGCCCGTCGCCGAGCATGCCGCCGAGATCCGCCTGCGGCGGCTGCGCGCCGAGCCCAAGGAAGCTCAATCCCGCAGTCTCGAGGATCATCCAGCCGACCGTGGTCGAAAGCGTGATGACGATCGTCGGCAGCACATTGGGGAAGAGCTCGGTCGCGACGATCTCGAGGTCGCTCAATCCGGAAAGCCGCGCCGCCGCCATGAAATCGGCGCGCACCACGGCGAGCGTCGCGCCACGCACTGCACGGGCGAAGAACGGGATGTTGACGATGATGATCGCGACCATCGCATTGAGGAGACCGGGGCCGAGGGCCGCGACGATGGCAAGCGCGAGCAGGAGATACGGAAAGGCCATGAGCATGTCGATGCCGCGCATGAGCAGCATGTCCACGATGTTGCCATAGAAGGCCGCGAACAGGCCGATCGCTGAACCGATGAGCGCGGCCGTGAGCGCCGCCGCGACGCCGACCGCGAGGCTCACGCGCGTTCCCCAAATGAGACGAGCAAGAATGTCGCGGCCGACCTGATCCGTGCCGAGGAGATGGCCGGCGCTGAACGCAGGCGCGAGGCGATGTGCCACATCGGTGATGTTGGGGTCGGCCAGCGGCAGGATCGGTGCCGCGAGGGCGATGAGAACGATGACGGCGAGAAGCGCGAGACCGAAGCTCGCGACCGAGTTCGACGTCAAGCGCCGCCAGGCGCTCGGGCGTCCACTTTGGACGGGCACTGGCGCGGCGCGCGCAATCGTGCTTGCGGGCTTTTCATCAATCTTGGGTGCCGTGAACGTCATGAGCGGCTGATCCGCGGATCGAGAAAGCTTTGCGCGATATCGGTCAGAAGATTGATCATGACATAGGCTGCCGCGACGATGAGCACTCCGCCTTGCACGAGGAGGATGTCGCGCGTCGAGATCGCGTTGACCAGCATGCGGCCGATGCCGGGCCATTGGAACACCGTCTCGATATAGACTGCCCCGCCGAGCACGAAGCCCGCTTCGAGGCCGATAATCGGGATGACGTTGACGAGGGCGTTGCGGAAGGCGTGCTTGAAGATGACGCTCGCTTCGCTCAAGCCCTTGGCCCGCGCCGTGCGGATATAGTCCTGGCGCATCACCTCGAGCATGCTGCCGCGGGTGAGCCGCACGAGCACCGCGCCCGCGACGGCCGCGAGCGCCACCGCCGGAAGCACGAGATGGCGCGCGATGTCGAGCGCCCCGCCGCCGCCGAACATTTCCTCCATGCCGCCGACAGGCAGGATGGAAAGGCGAACGCCGAACCAGAAGATCAAGAGAATGCCGAGCCAGAAGGAGGGCGTCGAGATGCCGACAAGCACCGCGACCGTGATCAGCTTGTCTTGCCAGCCATTCTGCCGAATGGCCGCGATGATGCCGAGGGAAAGGCCGACCACGCTCGACAGCACGAGCGCGGCACCGGCGAGCAGTAGCGTCGGAAAGAGCCGGTCGAGCACCTCGTCGATGACGGGGCGATGCAGGATGTAGGAGCGGCCGAAGTCACCTCGCAGCAAGTTGCCGAGCCAGATGACATATTGGATCGGGAGCGCGCGATCGAGGCCAAGGTCATGATTGACTTTCGCGACGTTCTCGGGCGTGGCGAAGGTCCCGAGGATCGCTTTCGCCGGATCGCCCGGGATCAAGGAGATCACAAGGAAGACGATGACGGTCACGCCGAAAAGCACCGGCACCATCAGCAGCAAGCGACGCAGAATATAGGCGCCCAAGGGGATAACCTCTCGTCGAACGGCGGCGCTCTATTCCTTGTAGACCTTGTAAAAGCGCGTCGTGAAGGAGGGGTGAAGCTCGAAGCCCTTCACGGATGCCGAGGACACCGCGTTCTGCTTCCAGTTGGCGATGAACACCCAAGGTGCGTCATCCGCGACGATCTCCTGCAACTGCTTGTAGATCGCCGCGCGTTTCGCGGGGTCTGATTCGGCCCGCCCGGCGTCGATGAGCTCGTCAACCTTCGGGTTCGAATAATGGCCCGAGTTGACCGCCCCTCCGGTGCGCAGTGCCAAAGCCGGATGCATGTCCGGGTCCTGCGTCATGAAGGAGAGCTCGGCTATTTGAGCTTTGCCTTCCATCCCCGGAATGATCTTGCCAAGGAAGGTGTTCCACTCATAGGTCTCGATCTTGGCGCGGATGCCGACCGCCTGCAGGTCCGCCTGTATCGCCGTGCCCATCAGGATCGGGGAGAGCATGCCCGAGCCGCTCTCGGTGACGTAGAAGGTCACGTCGACCCCATTTGGATAGCCGGCCTCGGCAAGGAGGGCCTTGGCTTTCGCCGGATCGTAAGGATAGGGCTTCAGCTCATTGTCATGCGCCCAGGTGAAGGCCGCTGGCGTGGGGCCGGCCGCCACCGTCGCCGTGCCCTTGAGGATCTGATTGACCATCGCGTCCTTGTTGATGGCGTAATTCGCGGCTTGGCGGACGCGCTTGTCGTCGAAAGGCTTCTCCTTGGTGTTGAGCAAGAGATACCAAAGATGCGGGCCAGGCTGCTCGTAATAGGTGAATTTCGTCGGATCCTTGAAATTCGCGACATTGTCCGGCGGAACCTCGATCGTGAGGTCGGTGCCGCCGGAGAGCATCTCGCTCACGCGTGCATTCTCATCGATGATCGGACGGAAGACGAGGCCATCGAGCTTCGGCGCGCCACCCCAATAGTCCTTGTTCGCCTCGAGCACGAAACGCTGGCTGCTCTCCCAGAGCTTGAACTTGAACGGCCCCGTGCCTCCGCCGTGGCGGCTGAACTCCTTGCCGTATTTCATCACGGCAGCGGGTGAGATGCCGACGAGGCCACCAACCGCGCTCGCGAGCATGGTGAGCATCGGCGCGTAGGGCGCGCTCAGATGGATCGCGACCGTCATCGGATCGATCACCTCGGTCCGCTCGATCGGGCCGAGGAGGAAGATGAACGGAAACGGCCCCGTATTGGCATAGGGGTGGTTCTTGTCGGTCACGCGATCGAGGTTGAACTTGACCGCATCGGCGTTGAAGGGCGTGCCGTCGTGAAATTTCACGCCTTCGCGCAGCTTGAACATATAGGTCTTGCCATCGGGACTCACGGTCCACGAGGTCGCAAGCCCAGGCTCGACCTCGAGGCTGCCGTCCTTGTAGTGGAGCAAGCCTTCATACATGTTCGCCAGAATGCGAAAATCGCTGATCGTCACCGATTGCGCCGGATCGAGCGTTTGCAGCTCCGCCACATGCCCGATGACGAGGACGTTCTTCGGCGTCTGCGCGAGCGCGCCGGGCGCGAAGGTCCCGGCGGCGAAAGCCACCGACAAAAGCCACGCGCATAGCGTCAAACCGATGCGCGATCGGCAAAGAAAATTCCGCATCTCGTCCTCCCTTTCCTTGGCCTTGGCCGCTATTCGAGCGGCGGACGGCGATCCCAAACCGCAAATTCCTTTTCGAGCGCGTTTCCGATCCTCAGGATCGCTCCTTCGTCGAAGAGCCGCCCGTAGAGGCAGATCGCATGCGGCACTGTGAAGGTCGGCCCCTTGGTCGGCGCGCCCTGCTCGATTCGCGCCCGCGCCAGCGAAAGGGGTCCGCGCGTCTCGCTTTGGCGAAAGCCCGAACGCATCACAAGCGAAGGATGGCCGGTGAAATTGGTGATGGTCAGCATGGGACCGGCGAGGCAGGGACCGATCATGGCATCGACCTTGCCGAACGCCGCATCCATCTCTTGCATGACGCGCCGGCGAAGGCGATCGAGCTGGACATGATCGACGGCGGAGAGGAAGCGCGCCTTGCGGAAGGTGTTCGGCCAGGCGCCAGGCTCCTGCCAGGAGAGCTCATCGTCCCGATTGTCGAGAGTGAGCTCCTCGAAGGCGGCAGCCGCCTCGGCGAAGAGGATGTTCATGAGCGCTTCGTAAGGCAGCTCCGGCCGTTCGAGCGCGACAAGCTCGAGGCCGATGCGGCGCGCCGCTTCGAGCGCGGCGCGGTCAAGCTCATCGGCCTCCGGCAAGGCGAGATCCTTGGGAAAATAGCCGAGACGCAAGCCCTTCACCGGCAAGGATGCATCGTACCCGAAGGGCGCCGCGATCGAGCCCGGGTCGGCCTCATCGAAGCCGTCGACCGCCGCTAAGACCAGCGCCGTATCCTCGACCGTCCGGCACATCGGCCCGATCTTGTCGAGGCTCCAGCAAAGCGCCATGGCGCCGGCCCTGGAGACGCGCCCGAAGGTCGGACGCAAGCCCGTGGTGCCGCAGCGGATCGAGGGAGCCACGATCGAGCCCAGCGTCTCGGTGCCGATGCTGAAGCCGACGAGGCCCGCTGCCGTCGCCGACCCGGAGCCGGCGCTCGAGCCGCTTGACCCCTCCTCGAGATTCCAAGGGTTGCGCGTACGACCTTCATACCAGATGTCGCCATAAGCGAGCGCGCCGAGCGTGGTCTTGGCGACGAGCACCGCGCCGGCCTCGGTGAGCTTCCTCACCACGGCGGAATTGCTTTGAGGCACGCGCCCGCGATAGGGTTCCGCACCCCAGCCGGTCGCGATGCCCGCCGTGTCGAGAAGGTCCTTGGCGCCCCATGGGATGCCGTGCAGAGGGCCGAGATAGATACCTTGAACGAGGAGCTCGTCGGCCCGCCGAGCCTGCTGGCGCGCAAGCTCCGGCGTCGCCACCGCGATGCATTTGAGCTTCTCGCCAAGCCGCGCGATCCTTTCGAGATAAATCTCGGTCAAGCGCAGCGAGGTGAGTTCCCCATTGCGAATCCAGCGCGACAGATTGGTAACGGGCGCGAAGGCGATGTCGACATCTTGATCCGGCAAAGGCGGCGCTGGCCCGTCACCGGGGCGGAAGATTTCGGCATTGACCGGCTTCCACCCCGGAAGCCGCGGATCGAAACGCGTCGCGGGCGCCAAACCTTGCGGCAGTCGCGTCGCGCGGCGTTTGATGGCGAGCTCGATCTGGCCGGTGATGTTGTCGACCATCTGCAGGCGTTCGGCGTCCGAATAGTCGACGCCGAGAAGCCGCTCCGCTTCGGCGATGGTCGCGGCATTGATTGGCCTTTGCTCGCTCACGATTGACTTAGCCTCGCTGCCCGCGCCGACGCCGAGTTAGAATGGCGCGGCTTGCGGGTAGGGCGCAATCCCAAATTCAGGGATCAACCATTCGCGAAACGCGCAAGAGCTTTCAATTGGCGCGGCGAAGCCTGCGTTCGAGCGCCAGGCTATGTCGGCACATGAAGAAGCAGGGGCCGAAATAAAGCAAAGCGGCAGTCCGGTCTGGTTGACGATGGTGTTGCCGATGGACCCATCTTGATCAACCCAAACCATCGATCATCTCCAGGGCCGCGCGTGCAAGCAACCCGCCGGATTGCGCCAAGGTTTGGCTGATCTCGAAATGGTTGAGGCTTTCGCCCATGATCAATTCGTCAAGGCGCCCGACCGCGGCAAGCGCTTCGGCGAAGCTCTTCGCCTGGCGCTGAAATTCGGGACTTTCACGCTCGCCATAGGCGACCTTGATCGAAGCCGAGAGACCTTGAACATGATGCAAGGGGCTAAGCTCGCGCGCCTCGGCGGCGTCGAGCTTGAGATAGCTCCCGCGATGGCTGAGCAACACCGGCGCGAGATCATAGGAGCCGCTGGCGCAAAGCGCGCCGCGCACGATCGCGCCCTCTCCTTTTCCGAGCGCGGCTGTCCCTTGGGTGAGCGCGGCGGCGACGAGATGGGCACCCGAGGAATGGCCGAGCATGAAAAGCCGGCGCGAATCGGCGCCGAAGCTCGCGGCTTGGCGGTGGATGAAACAGCTGGCGCGTCGCACCTGCGCCACCATCTCGGGCAAGCGAATTTCGGGAATGCAGGCGAAGTTGATCGCGACGAAATGGACGCCGGCCTCGACGAAGACTTCCGCCGCGAAAGCGGATTCGTTCTTGGTGAGCAGCGTCCAGGCGCCCCCATGCACGAAGACGCAGATCGGCGCCTTCGCACGATCCGTCGGGAAGATGTCAAGCACCTCTGCCGGCGTCTCGCCATAGGGGATGCTCGCCTGATGCTCCAGGCGGGCGCGCACGACGGCGCTCTGAGTGCCGTACCAGCGAATGATCTCGTCGGCGTTCGGCGCCCAGGCGCTTTGCGTGTAGCTGCGGTCGAGTTCCGTCTGATCATAGTCGAGATAGACTTTCATGACTTTCTCATGCGTCGAGTCAGCTCTCCGGCACGACAGGTGGCATCGGTGTGTTTCCGAGCTTCTTCGGTGCTGGGCCGACTTCGCGCCGGTAGTGGCCGAGTGAGGATCAAGGAATGAGCGATTTCTCTTCAACTGGCGAGAGCCGGAAGGCCCTTATCCTGCGAAGCTACCGCATCGTGGTT
>JAFAQA010000351.1 GCA_019246665.1 Hyphomicrobiales bacterium | reverse complement strand
GGGTTGGGTTGCCCAAATAAATCATGGGCGGCACGTCCATCCAGGACGGTCGGAAAGTGGCACCGAGGGAGTAGCCGCATGCGCCCAGGCGCGATGCCTTAAATCCGGCGTCATCGAAAACGCGGCGATGCGCTTCGTCGATCTCGCCGAGCGAACGCCCGGGCCGCACGGCCTCGGTCATTGCCGCCAACGCGTCCCGGGTCGCCTCGTACATGCCGCGCTGTCGAGGGTCGGGTTGACCGATGGCGACGGTCCGCATCAGACACGCGCAGTAGTAACGATAGCTCGCCGCAAACTCGAGCGTCAGCTGGTCCACGGCGCTGAGATGACGGTAGCCGGTCGCGCTGCGGACCAGGAGCGCCCGATCTCCCGAACCCAAGACAGGCCCGGACGGTGGCGGATCACCCCCGCCTTCCAGGATGACTTTCGCCCCCGCCGCCGCGATATTGCCCTCGAAGGCGCCGGGGCGCGCCGTCGCGACCATCGCCACCAGCGCGCCGTCGGCGAGCGCCGCGGCCTTGCGCACATAGGCGAGCTCGGCGGGCGACTTGGTGACGCGAAGCTCACGGATAAGATCGGAGGAATCGATCAGCTCGCACCAGCCATCGAGCTGGCGGCGCACGCGTTCGTGGTTGAAGCCGGTCAGACCGAAGGTATTGAGCTCGATTCCGACGCGGCTTCCTTGCAGCCCCTTTTCATCGAGAATCGCCTTGAGATCCCGCGCCGGATCCGCCCCTTCCAAATCGTACCAGATGCGTATGTCTTCGATGATGGAGGTGCGTCGCGCCTGCTCGAGATCAGGCCGCCGCGTCAGCAAGGTGATGGGCTGGTCATCGGCAGTAAGGATCGCGCATTGGAAGAAGACGAATCCAGCGCTGTCGAACCCGGTGAGGTAGTAATGGCTTTCCTGTGCGAAGATCAACAGCGCGGCCAAATCGGCTTCGCGCAGCGCCGCGCGGGCGCGCGCCATCCTCTCCACGAACTCGCGCCGCTCGAAGTGGAGTGCCATCCCGTCTCCATGCGCTGACCGATAATATTCGACGCCCAGCCTGCGATTGCGCACGGGGTCTGCGCAAGCGTGCAACCGCGACCTCCGAGCGCGTCCGAGCGAAATGCGCAGCCGCGCTCGGAGAGGATCGCCGCGCCTCCTATTGCAGGAGCCAGCTCGCCCAGCGAGAGATGACCTTATCGCGGTTTGCCGCCCACCACTCCGAATTGTAGACGTACAATTGCTTCTTGATCTCAGGAGCAGTCGGCAGAACCGAAAGCCGATCGGCCGGAAGATAGTCGACCGCCTTGTTGTTCACGAATCCATAGGGGATCAGCAGGGAGAGGCGAGCCTGTGGTACCGGCATCGTTATGAAGGCCGTGAACTTCATCGCGTTCTCGCGATTCGGTGCTCCCTTCGGCACGGCCCAGCAATCGGTCCGCAACGCTCCTTGGCGCCAGGAAACCTCGACGGGTGCGCCCTTCGCCTGAATGGCCGCGATGCGGCCGTTCCACGCGATGCCCATGGTCACTTCCTTGTCGTTCAACAGCTGCGCCGGGATGGCGCCCGCTTCCCACCACTTGACCACGGCAGGCTTGATCTTTGCGAGGCTCGCATAGGCTTTGTCGATGTCGATCGGGTAGACCTTCTCCATCGGCACACCGGTTGCCATGGTCGCCGATTCGAGATCGGGCACCAGACCGCCCGAGCCCGCCGGCATCGTGCGGCCCCCGGGGAATTTATTGGTGTCCCAAAAATCGGCCCAGCCGTCCGGCTTCGCGCCCTTGAACGCATCCGTTCGGTAGGCGCAGACTTGCCCGTACGGCAACATGTCGAGGGCGTATTTGTGGGTGAAGGCCTCGTCGATGTTGCCGGTGTCGACCAGGCTGTAATCGATCTCTTCCCAATAATCTCCCTTGCTCTTCAGGTTGATGACGTCCGCAAGGTCGAACTCGGCGACATCCCACTCGACGTTCTTCGTGTCGACCATCGCCTTGACTTTGACGACGTCCGGGCCTTCCGACTCGATCACCTTGATGCCCGACAGGCGCTCAAAGGGTTCGAAATACGCCTTGCGTTGGGCTTCTTGGAACGCTCCACCGTAGGAGCTCACGCGCACCACACCCTTGCCCTTGAGACGCTCGGGGATCGAGGTGACTTCCGGAAGCGTCGCAGGCTCGGCTGCAAGCGCGTACGGGTTGCCGAATACCCTGCTTAAGTTTGTGAGCACGCCGGCTCCCAGCGCCAATCGCCCCACGGAACGAAGGAACTGACGGCGGCCGTAATCGGCCGCATGCGGCGACCGCAGCGCCAGCGACAACAAAGACTCGATGAATTTCCGATCTTCCAGCATTGGTCATCTCCCTTTGTCTTTCTTCGATCACCCCCTGACGCGTCTTCGCAAACAGGGCAATCATCCTCCTCGGACACAGCAACCTCTTCAAATGGGCGCCGGCCTCATGCTTGGGCTAGCCGTCTCGTTGCTCTGCACCGGCACGACGGCCGCTGCGGACGTTCGCAAGCGCTCGGACCGGCGGCGGAAAAGCTCCGTGGCCAGGAACAGCGCCCCCGTAAAGGCGATCAAGATCGTAGAAACCGCGGCGATCGTGGGATCAATCTCGAACCGGATGCTCTGCCACATTTTGCGAGGCAGTGTCACAGCGGTGCTTCCGGAGATGAACAGCGCCACGATCAGCTCGTCGAACGACGAGATGAAAGCGAACAGCGCCCCCGCCAGCACGCCGGGGCGAATGATTGGCAGCGTCACCTGCCAGAACGTGCGCCACGGTGTCGCTCCAAGGTTCATTGCCGCATATTCGAGCCGCTCGTCGAAACCTTGCAACGTCGCTGATACGTTGATGACCACGAAGGGAACCGCCAGACAGGTGTGCACCAGAATGAGTGCGACGGGACTTCCGATCAGCCCGACCTGCGCATAGAAGAAATAGACGCCGATTGCCACGATGATGACTGGCGCGATGAGGGGCGAGATGATGAAGGCATTGATGAAGGTTTTGCCTGGGAATCGGCCGCGCACCAGTCCGAGCGCAGCCGGCGTTCCCAGAGCCGTTGCGAGCACCATGACGACGAGCCCGATCCAGATGCTCAGCCAGGCGGCGTCGAGCCAGTCTGAGCGACCGAAAAAGTTTTCGTACCACTGAAGGCTGAAGCCGGGGGGAGGAAAGCTCAGATACTTCGCCGAGGAGAACGACAGCGGCACGATGATCAGTATCGGGAAGATCAAGTAGAACAGCACGAGTGCAGCGATCGTTCCGACCCAGATGCCGACCGCGCCCGGGCGCTTCGGAGCGCTCCGATGAAGTTGTTTCTTTCTCATGTCCGCGCCCGCCCAAACGCCTGCTCGACGCCAAGCGTTCGCATAAAGACGGCGAATATCAGGAGCGCCGCGGCGAGCAGGACCACGGCGAGAGCAGACGCAAGGGGCCAATTGAAAAGGTCCACCTGCTGCTGAATGAGCACGGCCACCATGATATCCTGTGGGCCGCCCACGAGTGCCGGCGTGATGAAAAAGCCGAGGGCGAGTATGAAAACGAGCAGGCAGCCTGCCGAGACGCCCGGCAGAGAGAGGGGCAGCACCACCTGCCGGAAGACATTCACCGGCTTGGCACCAAGACCTTGGGCCGCCCGCAACAGGTTTTCATCGATGCCGCGCATGACGCCGTAGAGAGGCAGGATCATGAACGGCAGCAACACATGAATCATCGCGACGTAGACGGCGAAGGTGGTGTTGAGCAGTCGCACCGGCTCGTCGATTATGCCAAACGAGAGAAGAAGCTGATTGATGATACCTTGCCTTCCCAGCAGGACCATCCAGGCGTAAGTGCGCACGAGGATGCTGGTCCAAAACGGCACCAGCACAAGAATGATGAGGAGGTTCGACTTCGCCCGGTCGACGCGAGCCAGCACATAGGCCACGGGATAGCCGAGCAGCAGTGATGCGAAGGTCACGATCAGGCCGATCCGGACCGTGAGCCAGAGGACGTGAAGATAGACTCCCGTGTCAAAAATCTGCACGAAGTTGTCTGCCGTCCAGCGCGGCTCGTGGATGCTGCGAAACATCATGGCCGCGACCGGATAGGCGTAAAACAGGCCAAGATAGACGAGGAGCGGCAGCAGCAAGATGAGGTAGCCCATCTGCGTGCGGCCGCGATGCGCGCCAAATTTTGCCGAGCTCTCGGCGGCGATCGTCATTGCTTCTTCGTTCCTCCACGCGCCCTTTCATGGGACGTCCGTGGAAACTGGTTCGGAACGAGAATAAGCGGCGCGTTCTTCGCGTCAATCGCCGCGCCCGGCGAAGCCGATGCGCTTCTCCGTCATGACCGGGCGTCGGCCCGGTCATCCACGCCTTGCTTTCGAGGCCGATGGAAGAAGGCATGGCTGCTCGCCCCGAGTGCGAGCACGACGAAGCGGAGCGGGTCGCCGAGCATGGGAATGACGCCCTTACCGAAATTTGATTTATTGTGGTGGTGAAGAGAGTTTCAGATCGAAAAGAGGATCATGACCATAAGCGCGCCGGAACTTTCTACCGAAACGGGGACTGGAACAAAGGGCGTGTCAGGCGCATCGGTCTTCCTTGACCGTCTTGACAAGCGCTACGGCGAGGTCGTCGCGGTTTCCAACCTCAGCCTCACCATCGAGCCTGGCGAATTCATCACATTCCTCGGGCCGAGCGGCTCGGGCAAGACCACCACGCTCATGATGATCGCCGGTTTCGAATTCCCGACGGCCGGCGAAATCTACATCGATGCGCAACCCATCGTGAGCACGCCGCCGTATCGCCGCAACATCGGAATGGTCTTCCAGAATTATGCGCTGTTCCCGCATATGACCGTGGCCGAGAACGTGGGCTTTCCGCTCAAGCAGCGCGGCGTGGACAAGCGCGTCATCGCCACTCGCATCGCGCAGGTCTTGGAGATCGTGCAGCTGTCGGGCCACCAGGCCCGCTACCCTCGACAGCTCTCGGGCGGCCAGCAGCAACGCATCGCGCTGGCGCGCGCCATCATCTTCAATCCGCGCGTGCTGCTCATGGACGAGCCGCTGAGCGCATTGGACAAGCAGCTTCGTGAGGGCCTGCAGCTCGAGATCAAGCGCCTCCACGAGCAGCTCGGCATCACCTTCATTTACGTGACACACGATCAGCGCGAATCCCTGGTGATGTCCGATCGGATCGCTGTCATGAACAAGGGCCAAATCGAGCAAGTGGGAAGCCCAGCCGACTTGTACGATCGCCCGGTCAATCGGTTCGTGGCATCCTTCGTCGGAGAATCGAACTTTCTGGAGGGCACTGTCATCGGCAACGAGGGCGGTAGGATCGTGGTGAGTGTCGGTGGCAGCACCGTAAAGGCTCTTGGCCACCGCCCGGCGCGGATCGGCGCCCCCGTCGCTTGCATGGTGCGCCCGGAGAAAATCCAGTGTTCGGATGGCCGCGGCGCATCGCAAGAAACGGGCATGAACACGCTTCCGGCAGTCGTGCGCGATGTCACGTTCGTCGGGGAAACGCATCGCTACCTGCTCGAGGCCGAATGCGGGGCGTTCATCGTGCTGAAGCAGCAACACCGCTTCAACGTTCGCTCTCACGCGCTTGCCGAACCCGTGACGATCAAGTGGCATGTCGAGGACACGCTGGTGGTTTGACCGGGGCCTTTGCGCCGATCTCGGGCTGGTTCAAGGCGTTTCTTGACGAGAAAGCGTGCGTTTAGATGAGATCAGTAGCGTCAGGTTGTCTTTTTGTTTTTCGGCCTGATCTTATCGCAAAAGTGGGGCCACTCTTGCGGATCATGCTCCAGCCATCGCAAATAGCGGCTTTCACGCTCTCGCCTGATAGCGCGCGATGTCCGGGCTATCACGTTCCTTCTCATATGTGCCGAACTCGGAGAACGACTTGATCGTCCCGTCGATCGTGTGCGACCGTGCAGCAGGTCTTCTCAGCATGCTCATGCGCTCATCGTGAGGCTACTCATGTGTCGAAATATCAAGACTCTTCACAACTTCGCGCCACCGGCTACGGAGGAAGAGATCCGCGCGTCTGCATTGCAGTTCGTGCGCAAGTTGAGCGGGTTCACGCGGCCGTCCAAGATCAACGAGATCGCGTTCAACCGGGCAGTCGATCAAACGGCCAGAGCAGCGCGCGAGCTGCTCGAATCCCTTGTCACGAACATGGCGCCGCGCGATCGCGACGTTGAGGCTGCGAAGGCGCGTGCCAGATCAGCGCATCGTTTCCAATCTCCTGATTCGGGACGCCCCACCTGAGACTTTTTCGGGCTACGCGCTAACCCGACGCGTGCGCGATGCCGAGATAGGTTTCGACGACGCGCGGGTCTGAGCGCAAGGCGGCGCAGCTTCCTTCGAGCACGATGGTGCCGTTCTCCATCACATAGCCTTGGTCGGCGATCTGCAGCGCGGCGCGCGCATTCTGCTCGACGAGCAGGATGGCGACATGGGCCCGCTGCAGCCTGGCGATGATCTCGAAGATGTCGCGCACGATGAGAGGGGCGAGGCCGAGCGAAGGCTCGTCGAGCATGAGAAGCTTCGGGTGACCCATGAGGGCGCGCCCCATGGCGAGCATCTGGCGCTCGCCGCCCGAGAGCGTTCCAGCAACCTGACGGCGCCGCTCGCGCAGGCGCGGGAAAAGCCCGAACACCTCTTCGAGCGATGCCGTAATGGCGCTGCGCCCCTCACCGCGACGCAGGAAAGCGCCGAGCCGCAGATTGTCCTCGACGCTCATGCTCGCGAAGAGCTCGCGCTTTTCCGGCACGAGGCCGAGCCCCTTCGCGACCCGCGCCTCGACAGGGAGGCCCTCGAGCGAGGCGCCCGAAAAGCCGATATGCCCTTGCGATGGGAGGATGCCCATGATGGCGTTGAGGAGCGTCGATTTACCCGCCCCGTTGGCGCCGATCACCGTCGCGATGCTGCCGGCCTCGACCGAAAGCGACACGCCGCGCACCGCGAGCACGCCGCCATAAGCGACGCTGAGATCGCGCAGCTCGAGCACCGCGCTCATGCGACCGCCCCGAGATAGGCCTCGATGACGGCCGGGTTCCGCGCGATCGCGGCCGGCGGTCCTTCGGCGAGCTTCGAGCCGAAATTCATGACGATGACGCGCTCGCACAAGCCCATGACGAAGTCCATATCGTGCTCGACCAGAAGGATGGCCACGCCCTCATCCGAGAGCTTGCGCAAGAGCGCGGCGAGTGCCGCCTTCTCCTGATGGCGCAAGCCTGCGGCGGGTTCATCAAGGAGAAGCAGGACCGGATCGGAACAGAGCGCCCGCGCGACCTCGACAATGCGTTGGCGGCCAAGCGCGAGACTTAGCGCCTCTCTCTCGGCTTCGCCCGCAAGTCCCACGCGTTCGAGCTGAATTCGCGCCTCGCGCTCGAGCCTTGCTTCCTCCTCGCGATCAAGCCGCGCGAGCGCCCGAAACGGGCCCGCATGGCCGCGCAAATGAGCCCCGATCGCGACATTGTCGATGACGCTCATTCCAGGAATGAGCCGAGCATGTTGGAAGTTGCGCGCGAGGCCGAGCCGCGCCACGAGGCGCGCCGGCATGGAGGTGATATCGCGCTCGCCAAAGCGAACCTGGCCCGCGCTCGGCTGCTCGATGCCGGTGATCAGGTTGAACATCGTGGTTTTGCCAGCCCCGTTCGGACCGATGAGCGAGACGAGCTCGCCCGCGCGGATGTCGACATCGACGTCGTTCACCGCCACGAGACCGCCGAAGCTCTTGCGCAAGCCGATCACTTCGAGAAGCTTGCGGCCGCGTGGGGGCGGTGCGCGATGCAAGAGAGGCTCGCTTTCTTGCGCCGCGATTTCCTGCGCCTTCGCAAGCTTCCTCGTCGAGGCACGACGCCTGAAGGGCGCCATGATGAGCGGCCAGAGGCCTTCAGGGGCCAGTTGCAGCATGAAAACGAGAATCATGCCGAAGACGATGATCTCGTAATTGCCTTCGAGACCGAAAAGCTTCGGCAACAAGTTCTGCAGCTGGTCCTTGATGAGGGTGACGATGCCCGCGCCGAGGAGCGCGCCAGGAACGTGGCTCGCTCCGCCGACCACCACCATCAAGAGGTATTCGATGCTGGCTTCGATATTGAAGGGGGAAGGATTAACGGCGCGCTGCATATGCGCGTAGAGAAACCCCGAGACCGCCGCGAGCACGGCCGCATAGACGAAGACGAAAACGCGGACGCGGAAATTGTCGACGCCGAACGCTTCCGCCGCGACGGCGCCTGTCTTGAGGGCGCGGATCGCCCGCCCGATTCGGGAATCGAGGAGGTTTCGCGTCGCGATCATGGCGAGCGCGACGACAATGAGGATCAGATAATAGAGGCGCGCGCTATCGAGGAGAGAGATGCCGAAAACCGAGAGCGGCGGGATCCCCGAAATCCCGTCATAGCGGCGGAAGAAATCGAGATTGCCGGCGATGTAGTAGAAGCTGATGTTCCAGGCGATCGTGCCGACGGGCAGGTAATGGCCAGAGAGGCTGAGCGTGATCGCGCCGATGAGCGTCGCCGCGACCGCGGTGATGATGATCGCGATCGGCAAGGTGAGCCAAGGCGAGAAGCCGTAGCGGGTCGCCAGGATCGCAGTCGTATAGGCGCCGAAGCCGACGAACATCGCCTGCCCGAACGAGGTCATGCCGCCGATGCCGGTGAGCACCACAAGCCCGATCGCCACGATTGCGTAAAGTCCGACGTAATCGAGCAGGGTCACCCAGAAGGGAGGCACACCGGGCACGAGCGGCACGACAAGCGCGGCGAGGAAAGCCAGGGACGCGAAGAGGCGAGACATCCTCACTCCTCATCTCCGATCCGTGCATGAACGAGGGAGCGCCATAGCAAAACCGGGATGATCGCGGTGAAGACGATCACTTCCTTGAAGGCGCTCGCGGAGAAGGAAGCGAGCGATTCGATGACGCCGATGACGAGCGCGGCGGCTGCCGCTCCCGGATAGCTTACGAGCCCCGCGACGATCGCCGCGACGAAGCCCTTGAGGCCGATAAGAAAGCCGGAATCGTAGTAGACCGTGGTGATCGGACCGATCAGAAGTCCTGAGAGCGCGCCTATGAAGGCCGCGACGCCAAACGCGATGCGGCCGCATAATGCAGGCTCGATGCCGACGAGACGCGCGCCGAGCCGATTAACCGCCGTTCCCGTCAAGGCTTTGCCGAGCAAGGTGAGCTCGAAGACGAGGTAGAGCGCCAAGGCGAGCGCGATCGAGGCGCCGAGCACGAAAAGGGACTGGCCGGTCATCGTCACAGGGCCGAGTGCCAGCGAGCCGCTCGCGAAGCTCGCGGTGCGCGAACCCTCCGCGCCGAAGAAAACGAGACCGAATCCGGTGAGCGTCAAATGCACCCCGACCGCGGCGATGAGCAGCACGAGGGTCGAGGCGTCGGCGAGCGGCCGAAAGGCGATGCGGTAAAGATAAGGGCCCATCGGCGTGACGATCGCGAGCGAAAGGAGCAGCTCCGGGAGAAGCCCCGGTTTTCGCGGCGCGAGCCAAAGCGCGAGCGCGAAGATCACGGCGGGCAGCGCAAGCGTTTCGGCGAAGAGCCAAGCGATGCCGCGCCTCGTGATCACCCGCCGCTCGGCGAGGTAGCCGGCGATGGCGGCCAAAGCGCCGAGAGACGCCAGCATATAG
>JAFAQA010000347.1 GCA_019246665.1 Hyphomicrobiales bacterium | reverse complement strand
GGCTTTGAAGCGCGGCTGTCCATCACCGATTTTTGTCGGGAATTCGCTTTCATCGTGGGCTCGATCCGATCCTGGGATGCTCGCCCGTAGCATCGGCAACTGGGATCGTCAGCCCAACGTCTCGTCACGTTGAGGTGAGGAAGGCGATGTCATGTGGCGCCTTCGAGCCTACGGAATCTGGCGCTCTCAAACATCTCCAACGGGCTCAGCGGCGCAGCCATGCGAAATCGGCATTGATGAAAGCATAAAGAACAGGCATATGCACGCATCTTGTGTGGATATGCCCTTATGGCATCAGCCCCTCTGTCTCTTGGCTACTGTAGCGCGGCGGCGTTGCGCATGGCGGCGCGACGCGTCTCGCAATTTTATGACGCCTACCTCGCGCCTGAGGGGCTGAAAGTCTCGCAATATTCGGTGCTTTCCGTGGCGGCGCGGCGCCGCGAGACGGCGCCGACCGTCAACGAGCTTGCCGATGAGCTCGGCATGGACCGTTCGACGCTCGGCCATAATTTGCGCCCGCTCGAGCGAGACGGCCTTGTCGCGCTCCAGCTGGACCCTGTGGACAAGCGCGTGCGGCGCGTCGTGGTCACCGAGCTTGGCCGTGCCAAAAGGCGAGCCTGCCGCCAATTGTGGGCTGTCGCGCAAGGGCGTTTCGAGGAAGCTTTCGGGGCGTCCCGGACGGCCGAGCTCGGCGATCTCCTCGTCTCCATTGCCCGCGATCTCGATCTTCGTGCCGTGTCCGACGTGCTGCAGTCACCCGCCCCAGGAGAAAGTCTCGATCATGTTCGCTAGCACGCTCTCCGCCGCTCTCGCCAAGAGGGGCATTCACTACGGCTGGGTTGTCGCCGCCGTGACTTTCATCATGCTGCTCACGACCGCCGGCGCGATGGGATTGCCGGGCGCCCTCATCTTGCCGCTCAACAACGAGTTCGGCTGGGGTACCGCGGCCATCTCCTCTGCGCTGGCGCTGCGAATCATGCTCTATGGACTGATGGGGCCGTTCGCCGCGGCCTTGATGAATCGCTACGGCCTGCGCAACGTCGCCATCGCTTCCGCGCTTCTCATCTCGCTGGCCCTCGCGGGCGCATCCTTGATCCGCGAGCTCTGGCAATTGATGGTGCTGTGGGGGGTGGTTGTCGGGATTGCCACCGGCCTCACCGCGCTTGTCTTCGCCGCGACTGTCGCCAATCGTTGGTTCTTCAAAAGGCGCGGCTTGCTCCTTGGTGTGCTCTCCGCGAGCAGCGCGACGGGCCAACTCGCGTTTCTGCCGCTCAGTGCCTGGCTTGCCACCCATATGGGTTGGCGGGTGGCGTTATTGCCGGCGGGCATCGGCGTCCTGCTTGCCGCTCTGTTGGCGATTTTGTTCCTCGCCGATCGGCCATCCGATCTCGGGCTGACCGCCTATGGAGAGGAAGGCCCGGTCGCGCCGGCGCCGACGCCCGGCGGCAATGCCGTGCGCGCGGCGTTTGCGATGCTGGGCGAAGCCTCTCGCCAGCCTGCCTTTTGGGCACTGTTTGCGACCTTCTTTATTTGCGGCCTCTCGACCAACGGTCTCATCCAGACCCATTTCATCGCGTTCTGCAGCGATTTCGGCATGCCAGCCGTCGATTCCGCATCCGTCCTGGCCATGATGGGCGCCTTCGACTTCATCGGCACCATTGCGTCGGGCTATCTCTCGGACCGCTATGACTGCCGCTGGCTGCTCTTCTGGTATTACGGGTTGCGCGGATTGTCGCTGCTTTGGCTGCCATCCTCCACCTTCAGTATTTATGGACTTTCGATCTTCGCCATGTTCTATGGGCTTGATTGGATCGCCACCGTCCCGCCGACCGTGCGCATCGCGGCGAGCGTCTTCGGGCGAGAGAAGGGCGGCTTGGCGTTCGGCTGGGTGTTCATGGGACATCAGCTCGGCGCTGCCGTCGCGGCTTTTGGGGCGGGCTTGTCCCGCAGCGAGCTTGCGACCTATCTGCCGGCCTTTTACGGCGCGGGGGCGGCCTGTCTGCTTGCGGCACTCATTGCGCTCACCGCAAAGCCGAAGAGATCGGACCTGCTGCTAGGCCGCAGCCCAGCACCTCAGCCGGCCTGATCGGCCGACTTTCTCTCTCACATGGAACCGCTCTATCTCGAAGACCTGAGCATCGGCCAGAAATTCACGTCGCGCCCACATACGGTCGACGCGGAGGCGATCAAGGCTTATGCGCGCGAGTTCGACCCGCAACTCTTCCATCTGGACGGGGAGGCAGCCAAAAAGAGCTTGTTCGGCGGCCTTGCGGCGAGCGGCTGGCACACCGCCAGCCTCACCATGCGTCTCATTGTCGAAAGCGTCCCGCTCGCGGGCGGCGTCATCGGCAGCGGCGGCGAACTCTCCTGGCCTCGTCCCACGAAACCCGGCGACACTTTGCGCGTCGTCACGGAGGTGCTGGAGATCACGCCTTCGCGCTCGCGCCCTGATCGCGGCACGATCGTGATGCGCTCGACGACGCTCAATCAAAACGACGAGCCGGTGCAGGTGTTCACGCCGAAGCTCGTGGTACAGCGGCGTCAAGCGGGTGCGTGATCCTCGGACTAAAGCCCCGCTCCGAACCACCAACCTTTCAATCTTCGGTTCTCAGCGGCCTCTCACAGCACGAAGCGGCTTGCGTCGGAATTCTTGGCGAGGTCGGCGACACGCTCGCGCACATAACTTGCGTCGACCGTAAAGGCCTCACCCGCATGGTCGGGGGCCGTGAAGGAGATCTCGTCGAGCACACGCTCGATGATGGTCTGCAGGCGGCGCGCCCCAATATTCTCGACCGCGGCGTTCACCTCGAAGGCCAATCGCGCGATGGCAGCGACGGAATCCTCCGAGAAGCTGAGCTTCACGCCTTCGGTCGCCATCAGCGCGACGGATTGCTTGATGAGGCTCGCTTCGGTCTCCGTGAGAATGCGCACGAAATCGGCCTCCTCGAGCGGCAAGAGCTCCACGCGGATCGGCAGCCTCCCTTGGAGCTCCGGCAGGAGATCCGCCGGCTTCGAGATGTGAAAGGCTCCGGAGGCAATGAAGAGGATATGGTCCGTCTTCACCGTGCCGTGCTTGGTCGCGACCGTCGTGCCCTCGAGGAGCGGCAGGAGATCGCGCTGCACGCCTTCACGGCTGATGTCGGCGCCGCCGCGTCCCTCGCGGGCACAGATCTTGTCGATCTCGTCGAGAAACACGATGCCGTTATTCTCGACCTCGCGCAGCGCTTCCTGAACCACAGCGTCATTGTCGAGAAGCTTGTCGCTTTCATCGGCGACCATCAGCCCGCGCCCCTCGCGCACCGGCACGCGGCGCGTCTTGCTGCGCTGCCCGAGCGCCTTGCCGAGCATGTCGCCGATCGAGATGGCGCCGACAGAGGCACCCGGCATTCCGGGAAGCTCGAACATCGGCATGCCCGTCGAGCTCGCGCTCACCTCGAGCTCGACCTCCTTGTCGTCGAGCTCACCGTCGCGCAGCTTTCGGCGGAAGCTGTCGCGGGTCGCGGCGCTCGCATTCTTGCCCACCAGAGCGTCGAGGAGGCGCTCTTCCGCGGCAAGCTCGGCCTTTGCGGTCACGCCGCGGCGCTTCTCCTCCCGCACCAAGGAGATGCCGATCTCGACGAGATCACGCACGATCTGTTCGACATCGCGACCGACATAGCCGACCTCGGTGAATTTCGTCGCCTCGACCTTGAGGAAGGGGGCGTTGGCGAGGCGCGCCAAGCGCCGCGAAATCTCCGTCTTGCCGCAGCCCGTCGGCCCGATCATCAAGATGTTCTTCGGCAGCACCTCCTCGCGCATCGCGCCGGTGAGCTGCTGGCGCCGCCAGCGATTGCGCAAGGCGATGGCGACGGCGCGCTTCGCGGCACCTTGCCCGACGATGAAGCGGTCGAGCTCGGAAACGATTTCACGGGGAGAAAAGGTCGTCATCAAGGCCTCATGGGCTCGGCTCAGTATCGTGGAACTTGCGATAATCGAGCGTCAGCTCACCGTCTTCCGAGCTGTCGAGGATATCGACATAGCGTTCGTCGAAACGCAGATCGGCATGGGTGTAGCCGCGCCGCGCCCGGACGATCTGCGCCGAGCTCTCGTCGAAGCCGTCGATGATGATCACGAAGGTCGCGCTGAGATTAGCCAAATCCTCCGCTGTGAGATTGAACATAGGGCTCGCCTCGTCGATGCGATGAAAGATCGTCCAGCTCAGCATGAAGACGGGGCTCTCTCTGCGAAGCAGGGGCATCTCGTAAATCGCTCTGAAGTAGCGCCCGTCCGCACCGGCCGCGCGGGTCATCCAGAGCTTGGCGGAAGCGTTGCTGATCGTGTTCTGCCGCTCATTGGCGATGCGGATCATCAATGTGCGATGGCCCTCATGGTTGCTGACGACCATGCTGTCGGCGAACAGCACGCGGGCTCGCGGTCGAGAGAAGCGAGCGAAGATCAAGCCGGTGAGCACGCCCGCATAGAACAAGCCCGTGAACATCTCGAGGCTCGCGACGACATGGCCATAATGAGTCTGCGGATGCAGATCGCCATAACCGACCGTCGAGATGGTCTCGATGCTGAAATAAAGGTCGTAGATGTAAGACCCGCGCGGTACATTCGCGACCGGATCGTCGCCGACCCAATACACGAAAGCGAAGACCGCATTCAGCAGGATGAAAACGATGGCGGCGCCCATGACGAAGCGCGGCCAAGAGGTGGTCATGCTGCGATGGCTGAAATCGTCGAAAAAGCGCTTCTCGAGTCCTTGAGAGACGGCTTCCCTGTCGCCCACACGCACCGTTCTCGTCCGGCGGCGAGGCTCGTTTTTGCGCGCGGCCATGTTCGCCATCCGCGCTCTCAGCGGGCCGGACACGCCGAGTATGCGGCGATGGTTGCGACGTGAATCAAGGCGAGAGACTTTCGATAACGAGATTGGCGTTGGTGTAGACGCAGATCTCGGCCGCGATGGCGAGCGACTTTCGCACGATGGTTTCGGCATCAGCTTCGATGTCCATCAAGGCGCGTGCGGCCGCGAGAGCGTAATTCCCGCCCGACCCGATGCCCATCACCTGGCCCTCCGGCTCGAGCACATCGCCGGTGCCGGAAAGCAGGAGGCCCACTTCCTTGTCGGCGACAAGCATCATCGCCTCGAGCCTTCGCAAATAGCGGTCGGTGCGCCAATCCTTGGCGAGCTCGACGCAGGCTCGCATCAGCTGGCCGGGATATTGCTCGAGCTTGCCTTCGAGACGCTCGAAGAGCGTGAAGGCATCAGCGGTCGCGCCCGCGAAACCTCCGATCACCTGCCCCTTGCCGAGCCGGCGAACCTTGCGGGCATTTGCCTTGATGATGGTTTGGCCGAGGCTCACCTGACCATCGCCGCCGATGACGACGCGCGAGCCTTTGCGCACCATCAAGATGGTGGTGGCACGAATCCTCTTTCTGCCGGGGTGGTCGCTCTCGCTCATTTCTTCGCGTTGCCTTGATGAGGCCCTTTCTCGAGGGCTTGTCCCGAATACCTATTTCAAGGGGAGGGCAGTCTCAACCCGTCACGCGGTCACGCGATCCTCAAAGAGGGAACATGCCTCCACGGTGACGTGCGCGATTCCCTTGAAGGAAAAAGTCGCGACCAGGCGGTCGGGCCTCGCCTTACGCTGCCTTCGCCGCCTGGATCGCGGTCCACAGCCGAAGCGGCGTCGCCGGCATGTCGATTTCGCGGATGCCGAGATCCGAGAGGGCATCGAGGACCGCGCTGACGACGACCGGAAGCGAGCCCGAGCATCCGGCTTCGCCGCACCCCTTGGCGCCGACCGAGTTCGTGCTCGTCGGCACCGGGTGGTGGAGAATGTCGAAGCTCGGCGTGTCCGCCGCACGCGGCATGGCGTAATCCATGAAGGAGCCGGTGCGGAGCTGCCCCTCCGCATCGTAGAGCGCATCTTCCATCAGAGCCTGGCCGAGCCCTTGCACCGCCCCACCATGAATCTGGCCCTCGACGAGCATCGGGTTCACGACCGTGCCGAAATCATTGACGCTGACGTAGCGATCGATGCGAGCCGCGCCTGTCTCAGGGTCGATCTCGATCTCGACGATATGGCAGCCATTGGGGAAGACACCGGGGATAGGAGCGCTCATTTCGGCATGGTCGAGCGTGCGCGGCACTTCGGGGGGGAGCTCCGTCGTCTGGCGCAATCGCGCGGCGAGCTCTGTGATGCCGATCGAACGATCCGTGCCCGTGATCCTGAAGCGTCCTTGCGCAAATTCGATATCTTCTGCGCCCGCCTCGAGCAGGGCGGCCGCCGCGAGCTTGCCGCGCTCGATCACCTTATCGATTGTGGTCATGATTGCCGTCCCGCCCGCCATGATCGAGCGCGAGCCGCCCGTGCCGCCACCGTTCGGCAAGAGATCGCTGTCGCTCTGATCGAGCCGGATGCGCTCGAACGGAACGCCCAGCTTGTCGACGACGATTTGCGCGAACGAGGTTTGATGCCCTTGCCCATGGTCATGCGTGCCGCTGAAGAGCGTCACGTCGCCATTCTCCTCGAAGCGAATGCTGCCGAGCTCGCTGCCCATGGCAGCCGTCATCTCGAGATAGGTCGAGATGCCGCGCCCACGCAGCTTGCCCCGTTTGCGGCTCAAGCGCTTGCGGGCCGGAAAACCCTTCCAATCCGCCGCTTCGAGAGCCTTATCCATCAAGCGTTCGAAATCACCGCAATCGTAGGTCTGGCCCGAGGCCGCGGAGTAAGGAAAATCCTTCGGCCGGATGAAGTTGCGCCGGCGCAATGTCACGCGGTCGATGCCCAGCTCCGCAGCGGCAAGATCGATGAGCCGCTCCATGAAATAGACGCCTTCCGGACGCCCCGCGCCTCGGTAGGCGCCGACCGGCACGGTGTTGGTGAGCACGCATTTCGTCGACACTTCGATGAGCTGTGTGCGGTAGGGGCCGGCGACATTCTTGACCCAGTTCAGGCTCGGGATCAGCGGCCCGAAGCGGGTGAGATACGCGCCCATGTCGCCGAAGCCCGTGAGCCGGACCGCCAGGAAGCGGCCCTTTTCATCAAGCGCAAGCTCGCCCTCGACTTCCTGAGCGCGACCATGATGGTCCGAGAGGAAGCTCCCGGATCGGTCATTCGCCCATTTCACCGGACGGCCGAGAAGCCGCGCGGCATGCAACATGGGCACATATTCGGGATATACCGAGCCCTTCATGCCGAAGGAGCCGCCGACATTCTTCGACACGATCCGCACCTTCTCGGGCGGCACGTGCAGCACCTCCTTGGCAAGTTGCGTGCGCATGCCCAAGACGCCCTGGCTGCAAACCGTGAGGGTCCA